>NZ_JAIZ01000645.1 GCF_000710465.2 Kitasatospora sp. MBT63
CGCTTCGCCGTCCGGGGCCGGGCCGGGGCCTTCGCCTCGTCCTGGCCGGTGGCCGTCACGCCCGCGCCGCCGCTGTCGCCGGCCGGCGGGGCAGCCGGATCCGCGCCCGCGCCCGGGCCGGCGCCCTGGGCGCTGGGCGACGACGACAGCGGGGCGGAGACAGGCCGAGGGATGCTCATCGTGTTCAGCTCCTCCTGCAGGGCGAAGTCCTGGCCGTACGGCACACCGACGGTGCGCTCACTGCCCTCGTCCCGCGGCACCGGCGCCCACCCGCCGGAGCCGGCCGGAGAGACGGCCGGTCGGTGGGCGGTACGTGGACGAGGCACTTCGGGCTTCATCCTGTGATCTTCGCGGTGTCAATTGAATCCACGGTAAACACCGCATGGCCGGGAGGAAAGCTGAGTCGGTCACCCCTGGGGGTGGATCCGGACCTGCTGTCCGGCACCGGCGGCCGCGGACTGAACGCGGTACATCAGGTCCACTTCGTGGATGGTGAACCCCAACCTCTCGTATACCCGCAACGCGGCCGGATTGTCGGCGTCCACGTACAGCAGCACCGCCGGCACCTTCCGCTCCAGCAGCAGGTGGCGCAGGCCCGCCGCGGTCAGCACCCGCCCGAGACCACTGCCCTGCTCGCCCGGGGCCACCCCGACGACGTACACCTCGCCTAGGCCGTCCGGGTGCACCTTGGTCCAGTGGAAGCCCACGGGCTCCCCGTCCCGGACCGCCAGGAAGAAGCCGTCCGCGTCGAACCAGGGCTCGGCCAGCCGGTCGGCCAGGTCCGCGCCGGTCCAGCTGCCCTGCTCGGGGTGGTGGGCGAAGGCCAGCGCGTTCAGCCGCAGCCAGGCCTCGTCGTCCTCACCGGGACGGAAGGTACGGAGCTCGATCCCGGCCGGCAGCGGCACCTGCGCCGGAACCTCACCGGTCCGCCGCAGCTGCCGCAGCTCGCGCACCAGCTCGGCGCCGTACACCTCCGCCAGGCGGGCCGCGGCCGGGTGGCCCCCGTGTGCCCAGAAGTCGACCCAGGTCCCCGGCCCGGCGACCGCCAGCACCTGGTCGACCAGCCGGTGACCCAGCCCCCGGCCGCGCAGCTGCGGCACCACCGCGAGCTCGGCAGAGGCCGCGGCCTGCCCGGAGCCCTCCAGCTGGGCATACCCGGCGGGGGCGTCCGCGTACGTCTGGACGAGATGGCGGACACCCGGGCGCGGGCTGTCCGCCTTGATCCGCAGCCGGCCCGCCTCCGACACGGCGTCCCGTCCGTCGGCCTCGGCGACCGAGGTCAGTACGGTCCTGGCCACATCGAGCTGTTCCGGAGTGAGTGAGTCCGTCGCCAGGATCCGGCCCTGGTCGTCGGCGCGCGAAGTGTGCTCAGCGGTCTCCATATCAGCGACCTTACGCCGCATCAGCTCCGGCCCACCGGGCACCCGGCCCGGAGCCCGGGCGGTGAAAATGATCGAGCCGGAAATGACCGGGCCCGGAAATGCGAGAAGCCCCTCCGGGGAACCCGGAGG
>NZ_JAIZ01000646.1 GCF_000710465.2 Kitasatospora sp. MBT63
CCCGGCCTGCCGACGCCCCCGGAGCGCCCGCACTACCTGCTGCCGGTCGCCGCGCGCGGCCTGAGCGCGGTGTTCGGGCAGGCCGGCACCCACTGGTCGGTCCGGCACACCGGCATCGACTTCCCGGTCCCGTCCGGCACCCCGGTACGGGCCGCCACCGACGGAACCGTCACCACCCGGTGGAGCAGCGCCTACGGGTACCTCGCCGTGGTCACCGACCGGGACGGCACCAGCACCTGGTACGGGCACCTGCGCTCGTTCCGGGTCCGCAAGGGCCAGGTCAGGGCCGGGGACGTGATCGCGTACTCCGGCAGCAGCGGCAACAGCACCGGCCCGCACCTGCACTTCGAGGTCCGCCCGGACGGCGGCGCCCCCGTCGACCCGCTGCCCTGGCTGCTGGCCCACGGCCTCGACCCGCGCTGAACCGTCCCCGGCCGCCCCGTGACACGCGTACGGCCCGGGCCCGCGGCAGCGGACCCGGGCCGTACCCGTCGATCGTCCCGTCAGAGCTTCTCGACCGGCGCGTAGCGCAGCAGCAGCTGCTTGCGCCCGGTGCTCGCCCCGAAGTCGACCGTCGCCTGCGCCTTGTCGCCGACGCCCATGGTCGCCACCACCGTGCCCAGCCCGAAGCTGTCGTGGGTGACCCGGTCGCCGACCGCCAGGGTCGGCACGTCCCGCTCGGCCACCTGCCGGGCCGACTTGCCCCAGCCCGCCTTCGGCGAGGCCGTCCCGCCGCCACCGCCACCGCCCGAGGACAGCCGCGAGGAGGACCCGTACGAGGAGCCGCCCGAGGACCGGGACGGCGGCACCGCCGCCGCGCCGGTGCGCTTCCACTCCACCAGCCCGGCCGGGATCTCCTCCAGGAAGCGCGAGGCCGGGTTGTACGAGGGCTGGCCCCAGGCGCTGCGCAGCACCGAGCGGGTCAGGTAGAGCCGCTGCCGGGCCCGGGTGAGGCCGACGTACGCCAGCCGGCGCTCCTCCTCCAGCTCCTTGACCTGGTTGAGCGCCCGCATGTGCGGGAAGATCCCGTCCTCCATGCCGGTCAGGAAGACCACCGGGAACTCCAGGCCCTTGGCGGTGTGCAGGGTCATCATGGTGATGACGCCGCCGCCCTCCTCGTCGTCCGGGATCTGGTCGGAGTCGGCGACCAGCGCCACCCGCTCCAGGAAGTCGGCCAGCGAGCCGACCGGCGGGGTGCCGTCGCCCTCCTCGGCCTCGGGGCGCTCGCCGGGGTCCTTCTCGTACTCCAGGGCCACCGCGGCGAGCTCCTGGAGGTTCTCCACCCGGGTCTCGTCCTGCGGATCGGTGGAGGCCTGCAGCTCGGCGAGGTAACCGGTCTCCTCCAGTACCGCCTCCAGCACGGCGGCCGGGCCCGCGCCGGACTCGACCACCTGCCGCAGCCCGGCCAGCAGCGCGTTGAACTTCTTCACCGCGTTGGCCGAGCGCGCGGCCATCCCGTACGCCTCGTCGACCCGCACCAGCGCCTGGGCGAAGCTGATCCGCTCCCGGGCGGCCAGCGCGTCGATCATGGCCTCGGCGCGGTCGCCGATGCCGCGCTTGGGCACGTTGAGGATCCGGCGCAGCGGCACGGTGTCCTCGGGGTTGGAGAGCACCCGCAGGTACGCCAGGACGTCCCGGACCTCCTTGCGCTCGTAGAAGCGCACCCCGCCGACCACCTTGTACGGCAGGCCGACCCGGATGAACACCTCCTCGAAGACCCGGGACTGCGCGTTGGTCCGGTAGAAGATCGCCACGTCGCCGGGGCGGGCGTCGCCCTTGTCGGTCAGCCGGTCGATCTCGTCCGCGATGAACTGGGCCTCGCCGTGCTCGTCGTCGGCGACGTAGCCGACCACCTTCTCGCCCTGGTCGCCGGCGGTCCACAGGTTCTTCTTGCGGCGGTTGGTGTTGCGCTCGATCACCGAGTTGGCGGCGGAGAGGATGGTCTGCGTGGAGCGGTAGTTCTGCTCCAGCAGGATCGTGGTCGCGTTCGGGTAGTCCTCCTCGAACTGGAGGATGTTGCGGATGGTCGCGCCGCGGAAGGCGTAGATCGACTGGTCCGCGTCACCGACCACGCACAGCTCGGCCGGGGCGATCTGCGCCAGCCGGGCGTCCGCCGGGTTCACGTACTCGCCGTCGACGGTCATCTTCGGCGCGTGCGCGGCGGCGCCGCCGCTCAGCTCGCGCACCAGCGTGTACTGGGCGTGGTTGGTGTCCTGGTACTCGTCGACCAGGATGTGCCGGAAGCGGCGGCGGTAGTGCTCGGCCACGTCCGGGAAGGCCTGCAGCAGGTTGACCGTGGTCATGATGATGTCGTCGAAGTCCAGCGCGTTGGCCTCGCGCAGGCGCCGCTGGTAGAGGAAGTACGCCTCGGCGAGCTTCTTCTCCGTCGGGTTGGCGGCCTGGTCGGCGTAGGTCTCCTCGTCGATCAGCTCGTTCTTGAGGTTGCTGATCTTCGCGGTGAAGGACTTCGGCGGGAACTGCTTCGGGTCCAGGTCCAGATCGCGGCAGACCAGGCCCATCAGGCGCTGCGAGTCCGCCGAGTCGTAGATCGAGAAGCTGGACGTGAAGCCCAGCACCTTGGACTCCCGGCGCAGGATCCGCACGCACGCGCTGTGGAAGGTCGACACCCACATCGCCCGGGCCCGCGGCCCGACCAGCTGCTCGACCCGCTCGCGCATCTCACCGGCGGCCTTGTTGGTGAAGGTGATCGCCAGGATCTCGCCCGGCTGCACGTGCCGGGCGCCCAGCAGGTACGCGATCCGGTGCGTCAGCACCCGGGTCTTGCCCGACCCCGCGCCGGCCACCAGCAGCAGCGGCGAGCCGTGGTGCACCACCGCCTCGCGCTGCGGGTCGTTCATCCCCTCCAGCAGCTGCGCCGGGTCGATCACGGTGCGGGCGGCGCCGTTGCGGTAGTACGCGTCCCGCTCGGCGTCGGCGGCGTGGTCGCTCTGGAACAGCCCGTCGGGGATGGCCTCCTCGTACGGGGAGTAGTCGTGCGGAGCCTCCTCGTACGGGGGCTCCTCGAACGGCGGGCCGTCGTACGGCGGCTCGTCGGCGGCGGGGCGGCTCGACCCGACGGCTGGGTCCTCGAAGCCGGGGAGCGGGAGGTCGTCAAAGAGGCTACTCATGGCCCTCCGAGTGTATGACCAGCCACCGACACCCCGGGGCGGGACGGCGAACCGGCAGGCCCGCCTCGGATTGATCGCCAGGCACCGAACACGCCGGATGCCGTGGTCGTAGGCGTGTCGCCATCGACCACGGCACCCGGAGTCGGCAGAACTCACAGAACCAGCCGACTCATTCCTCGATCAGGAGCTCCTCCGGCGGGCAAGGTGCTTGACCGCGGCTTCACGAACGGTTTCGTCATCCGCTTCGGTCAGCCTGACGAGCGCCCGCTCAGCCTCCGCCCCCGGCGTAGCGGCGAGTGCGCGGACGGCCTTCGTCGCGAGTCCGCGGTTCTCGTCGTAGTCGAGGTACTCCGGGACCCACTGCGTCGCGTGGTACAAGGCGTCGACCGCGGCCGGTGAGCGCAACTCACCGAGCGCCGTGACAACGTCCTCGTGCCGGTGGTGCCAGTCCGCCGTTGCGAGTTCGATCAGCGGCGCCAGATGGTTCGCCGTGAACCCGAATCGGTAGCAGGCGACCAGGGCCACGTCGGCGTCGGCCGCATCCTTCCGGTCGGCCGCGTCGCACAGCAGACTCAGGCTCAAGGCCTTGCCGTCCGTCGCACCGAAGTGATGCAGGACATCCTCCGGACCCACCTCGGGGCCACCACCCGGAACAGTTCCCAACGACAGAACAAGCTGTCGCTCTTCCGGCGTCATCTAGCAATCTCCTCGAACGCCACAATGCTTTCGTTGAATATGTCCAGCGCACTACCGGTTCCCAGCCCGATATTGATCTGGTCCCCTTCCTGCTTGAAGAAGGCGGCCTTCCTGAACCACTTCTTCCCGATGAGCGGCATTCCCGGGTATTTCTTGGTCGTCAATTCCCCCGTGTCACGCACACCGATCTGTTCGAGCCTGGCCGTCGTGCCGGGGCGAACCGTGAACTTGACCAGCCTACCGTTGTACCCTTCCGAGAATCGCTGCGTGGGGGAGATGAACGTCTCCCGACTGCCCCCGGGGGAGACCTTCTTGGTGTCCGTGAGTGCCTTGTAGTGCTCGTCGGTCATGGTCCGGTAGTAGGTCTCCCCACCGCTTGCCTCAGCACTGGCCGCTGCACCGGTCTCACCGCCCTCTCCGCAGTTGTGCACCAGAACCGGGTGCGTTCCGGCCAGCACGTAGTAGGTGTGGAGGTCGGCGACCGTGAGGTTGAACGCGGTCTGCGGGGTGGTCTGGAAGCTGTGTACAGCGGCGACGGTGGCGACATTTCCGTCAGGAAGGCGGAGTTGGTCACCCACGGCCAAATAGGTCGCATCGGTCCAACGCCCCGTGGTGATGTCCCAGTAGGGGTGGTGGGCCGTGGACGTCAGCGGCTGTGCGCCGTGACCGTCGCCCGCGTCGATCTCCAGTCGGGTGAAGTCGGTGTCGTCGTGCCCGACAATGGTGGCGACCACGGGTTCGGCAGTGGTGCTGCCGGTCTGCGGGTCGGTGGCGACAACTGCATCGCCGCGCTGGAGCTTGTCGATGTCCTTGGTGCTGCCGTCGGCGAGCTGGACCTGGGTACCTGCGGGGAAGCTGTTACGGCTGATCGGGCAGGACGCCGGTTCGTCGGCCTTGGCTTCGGGTTTCGGTCCGTCGTCGGCGTGGGTTGCCGCTTGTTCGGCGTCGGCGGCCTCCTTCTCTGTCTTACGGGCGACGGAGAGGGCGTCCTCGGCATCCTTGGCGATGCGTTCGGCGCCGCGGATGGCGTCGTAGGCCTTCTCGCCCTCCTTCCAGAGCTTGAACGCCTTGATGCCGACCTTGACGGCCTTGAAGACCTTGCCCCAGGGGACGAAGTTGAGGGCGGTGTTGACGCACCCCATGACGTCGCCCTTGGTGAAGCAGTCACGGGCGTCGTTGAAGCCGATCAGGTCGCCGACGACGTCGACGATCTTGCTGATCAGTTCTTCGCGCTGCTGCTTGGCCTTGGCGAGGGCCTCGTCGGCGGCCTGCTTCTGGCGCATGGCCGCGGCGGCGTCGGCCGCCGCCTTGTCCTTGGCCGCGCTGTTGGTGCTGGAGGTACTCCCACCGGAGGAGCCGTTACCGCCCCCGCCGCT
>NZ_JAIZ01000647.1 GCF_000710465.2 Kitasatospora sp. MBT63
TCGATCCGGCGTACGTGCTGGGCTGGGCCTCGGACCGGTCCGGGACGCTGGACTTCCACACCTGGCCGGTGGCCGGTGAGCTGGCCGGCCAGACCGGGTTCGCGCTGCTGCTGATCGCCGGTGTGGGGCTGGGCATCGGTCTGGGGCTGAGGAACATCGCGGTGCGGGCGGCGGCGGCGACGCTGGCGGGTGCGTGGCTGATGCGGTTCTGGTTCGCCTCGCACATGGCGCACAACAAGGCGATCCAGCTGTACCCGCGGACGACGTGGATCATCATGTACTGCCTGATGATCCTGGCGGTGCTGGGCCTGATGGCGG
>NZ_JAIZ01000648.1:0-30574 GCF_000710465.2 Kitasatospora sp. MBT63
CGGTCCACCGGCGCCTCGGGCCGCCGGCGGGCGAACCAGCCGCGCCGCGGCGCCGGGCCCTCCTCCGGGCGCACCTGCACCGGGTCCGGCCAGCCGACGCCGTCCAGCTCCACGTACAGCTCGGTGCCGTCGGGGGCGGTCACCGTGCGCGGCCGGCCGCGCAGCGAACCGAACGGCGCCGCCGCGGCCAGCTCCTCGCGGGCCCGGCGGCGCATCGAGCGGCCGACCGTCAGCCGCTCTATCGCCACCCCGGCGGCGGCGCCCGCCGCCACCACGCCCAGCGAGATACCGATCAGCCCGGCCCGGCTCACCCCGGCCGAGGCCGAACCGGCGGCCTTCGCCACCGCCGCCACCGGGTTGCCGCTCGCGCCGGACTCGGTCATGAGCGGGTGCCGCCCACGTAGCGGCGCGGCACCCGGGCGCCGATCCGGGTGATGATCTCGTACGCGATGGTGCCGCAGGCCCGGCCCCAGTCCTCGGCGGTCGGCTCACCGTGCTCCCCGGTACCGAACACCAGCACCTCCTCGCCGACCGGCGGGGTGTCACCGCCGAGGTCGACGACGAACTGGTCCATCGCCACCCGGCCCGCGACCGTCCGCCACTTGCCGCCGATCAGCACCGGGCCGGTGCCGCTGGCGTGCCGCGGGATGCCGTCCGCGTAGCCGACCGGCACCAGGCCCAGGGTGGTCGGGCCGGGGGTCGTGTAGTGGTGGCCGTAGCTGACCCCGTGGCCGCCGGGGACGGTCTTCACCAGCGCGAGCCGGGCGGTCAGCGACATCACCGGGCGCAGGCCGAAGTCGGCCGGGGTCCCGACCTCCGGCACCGGCGACAGGCCGTACATCGCGAGGCCGGTGCGGACCAGGTCGTAGTGCGAGGCCGGCAGCAGCAGGGTGGCCGGCGAGTTGGCCAGGTGCCGCACCTCGGGGCGCACCCCCGCCCGCTCGGCGTGGGCCAGCGCCGCCTCGAAGGAGTCCAGCTGGGCCTGGATCGAAGGGTGGCCGGGCTCGTCGGCGGCCGCGAGGTGCGACCACAGGCCGACCACCTCGATCAGGCCCTCGGCCTGCGCGCGCAGCGCGGCGGCCACCAGGTCGGGCCAGTCGTGCGGCTGGCAGCCGTTGCGGCCGAGGCCGGTGTCGGCCTTCAGGTGCACCCGGCCCGGCACCCCGGTCTCCCGGACCGCCGCCACCAGCTCGTCCAGGGCCCAGCGGGCGCTGACCGAGACGTCGATCCGCGCGTGCAGCGCCTGCTGCCAGGGACCGCCCGGCGTCCACAGCCAGCACAGGATGCGGGCCTGCTCGGGCCCGATCCCCGCGGCACGCAGCGCGAGCGCCTCCTCGGGCATCGCCGTACCGAGCCAGCCGATGCCCGCCGCGACCGCCTCCCGGGCGCACCGCACCGCACCGTGGCCGTAGGCGTCCGCCTTGACCACGGCCATCAGCGCAGGGCCGGCGGTACGGGCGCGCAGCGCGTCCAGGTTGCCCCGCAGGGCGCCCAGATCGATGGTCGCCTCGGCTCGCGCCCCCTGCGCGAGGACGGCCGTACCGGTGGTGTTCGCAGTTGTCATCGCGTATCAGTCTCCCAGACCGCCGCCGTTGCCCCGTGAACGGCCCGCGGGGACGTGGCGGTGGACCTGCGAAGACGCTCCGCGAGGGCGGCCGGGTTCCGTGCGGGGGCGGCACGGGCGGGGGCTCGCGGCCTCCGGCAGGGGCACCCCGGTGCACCCGGGACGTGTGCCGGGCGGCTGCTCGGGGGCATGGGCCCCAGCCCCTGCGGTGGTGCCGAACGGGCTCTCGGGGCGCGGACACCGGGCTGCCCCGCCGAGCTCGCGCAGTTCCTCTCCCGGCCTCCGGCCGAGGGTGCCCCCAGCGCCCCTGGGGCCCTCTGGGGAATCGCCGTGGGGGTCAGGCGGGGGGCTGGTGGACGGCTTGCCAGGCGGGGCGGAGGGTGGTGGCGACTGCCATCGCGGTGGTCGGGGTGTCGCCGTGGGCGGCGGTGCGGCCGGCCAGGCCGTGGAGGTAGGCGGCTGCGGAGGCCGCGTCGAAGGCGCCGAGGCCGGCGGCGAGGAGGGAGCCGGCCAGGCCGGAGAGGACGTCGCCGCTGCCGGCCGTGGCGAGCCAGGGCGTCCCGGTCGGGTTCACCCGGGCCGGGCCGGCCGGGTCGGCCACCACCGTGGTCGAGCCCTTGAGCAGGACGGTCGCGCCGTACGCCGCCGCCAGCCGCCGGGCGGTCGCAAGCCGCGTCGCGGCGAGGTCCCGGGCGAGCGGCGGCGCCCCGCCGTCCGCCCCGGCCAGCAGCCGGGCGGCCTCCCCGGTGTGCGGGGTGAGCAGGACCGGCGCCGTACGTCCGGCGAGCGCGGCCGGACCGAGCCGGGCGAGTTCGGTCAGCCCGTCGGCGTCCACCAGCACCGGGACGTCGGTGGCCAGCGCCTGCGCCAGCGCATCCGCGGCGCCGTCCCCGCCGCCGGGTCCGACCACCCAGGCCTGGACCCGCCCGGCGTCGGCCGGTCCGCCGGTGCTGACCAGGGCTTCGGGGAAGCGCCGCACCACCTCCTCGGCCGCCGTCCCCGCGTACCGCACCGCGCCCGCCCCGCCGCGCAGCGCGCCCGCCACCGCGAGCACCGCCGCCCCCGGGTACCGGGCCGAGCCGGCCGCGATGCCGGCCACCCCGCGCCGGTACTTGTCGCTCTCCGGCGACGGCAGGGGCAGCAGGGCGGCCACATCCGCGTGCTGGAGCGCCGTCACCGGCGCCTCGGGCAGGGTCAGTCCGATGTCCACCAGGTGCACCACCCCCGCGTACGAGGCGCCGGGGTCGATCAGCAGCCCGGGCTTGTGGGTGCCGAAGCAGACCGTGACGTCCGCCCGCAGGGCGGCCCCGTCGACCTGCCCGGTGTCGGCGTCCACCCCGCTCGGCACGTCCACCGCGACCACCGGGCCGCGCCGTTCCATCGAGGCGTACGGCTGCGCCCCGGGCCGCAGCCCGCCCCGGCCGCCGATCCCGACGATGCCGTCCAGCACCAGATCGGCCCGCCCGAACTCGCCCGGGTCGTCGGTCACCCGCCCGCCGGCGGCCCGCAGCGCGGCCAGCCCACCCGCGTGCACCCGCTCCGGCGACAGCAGGACGGCCCGTACCCGCGCCCCGCGCCGGGCCAGCCGGGCGGCCGCGTACAGCGCGTCGCCGCCGTTGTCGCCGCTGCCGGCCAGCACCAGGACCCGGCTGCCGTACACCCGGGGCAGCAGCTGCGCGCAGGTGGCGGCGAGCCCCGCGGCGGCCCGCTGCATCAGGGTGCCTTCCGGCAGCCGGGCCATCAGTTCGGCCTCCGCCGCCCGGACCTGTTCGACGGTGTGTGCGTAACGCATCCGCTGCCTCCCGCGGCTCAGCCTTCGGCGATCACCACCGCCGACGCTACGCCCGCGTCATGACTGAGCGACACGTGCCACGACCGGACGCCGAGTTCGGCGGCGCGCGCCGCCACCGTCCCGGCGACCTTGAGCACCGGGCGGCCGGAGGGCTCGACGCTCACCTCGGCGTCCGTCCACTTCAGTCCGGGCGGCGCGCCAAGTGCCTTGGCCAGCGCCTCCTTCGCGGCGAACCGGGCCGCCAGCGAGGCCCCGCCGCGGCGCGCCCCCGACGGGAGCAGCAGCTCGGCCTCGGTGAACAGCCGGTCCGCCAGCTGGGGCGTGCGCTCCAGCGACGCCTCGAACCGGTCGATGGCCGCCACATCGATCCCGACCCCGATGATCAAGCTGAACTCCTCCGTCGCAACCGCCCGTGGCCCGGACCTTACGGCACACTTTCGGGTGAGAACCCCTCCGATCCCCCGCCTGCCCCGGTCCGTACACCTACCGTGTTGCGCGGCAACCCCCAGCAGGAGGGAGAAGGGCCATGGTCGCCATGCCAGCCGTCGAGCACCCGTTGTCCGGGGACGATGTCCTCAGGGCCTTCCTGGAACTGGACACACCGGCCGGCTTCAAGGCCGAGCTGATCGAAGGGGAGATCGTCGTGAGTCCACCGCCGGACGGCGATCACGAGGACACCGTCGCCAGGTTCGCCCGGGCCGTCGCCCGGCAGGCCGCGGACGAGTTGTACGTCAGCGGAGGAAAGGGCCTCAGGACGCCGCGCGGCCGGTTCATCCCGGACGCGGCGGTCGCACCGGTGGGCCACTTCCGGGCGCAGGAGCCGTGGGCCGATCCTGCCGGCGTACTCCTGGTGCTGGAGGTCACCTCGACCAACCCGGGCAAGGACCGCGAGGCCAAGCGCCTCGGGTACGCCTCCGCCGGCATCCCCTGTTACCTGCTGATCGACCGCGACGAGTCGCACGCCACCCTGTTCACGGACCCGGCGGACGGGGACTACACCGCCCACATCCAGGTCCCGTTCGGCAAGCCGCTCGACCTGCCGGCGCCGTTCTCGTTCGCGTTGGACACGGCGCCCCTGCGCTGACGGCGGGGGCGCCGTGTCCGGCGGGACTACTCGACCGACTACTCGACCGTGACGGACTTCGCCAGGTTGCGCGGCTGGTCCACCTCGTGGCCCTTGGCGGTGGCCAGCTCGCAGGCGAAGACCTGCAGCGGCACCGTCGAGACCAGCGGCTGGAGCAGCACCGGGGTGACCGGGATGCGGATCAGGTGGTCGGCGTACGGCGCGACCGCCTCGTCGCCCTCCTCGGCGATCACGATGGTGCGCGCGCCGCGGGCCCGGATCTCCTGGATGTTGGAGACGATCTTGTCGTGCAGGATCGACCGGCCGCGCGGCGACGGGACGACCACCACGACCGGCAGCCCCTCCTCGATCAGCGCGATCGGGCCGTGCTTGAGCTCGCCCGCCGCGAAGCCCTCGGCGTGCATGTACGCCAGCTCCTTGAGCTTGAGCGCACCCTCCAGGGCGACCGGGAAGCCGACGTGGCGGCCGAGGAACAGCACCGACTTGGCGTCGGCCAGCGAGCGGGCCAGCTCACGGACCGGCTCCATGGTCTCCAGGACCTGCTCGACCTGCTTCGGCGCGTCCGAGAGCTCGCGGATCACCGCGGAGATCTCGTCGCCCCACTTGGTGCCGCGCACCTGGCCGAGGTAGAGCGCGACCAGGTAGCAGGCCACCAGCTGGGTCAGGAACGCCTTGGTGGAGGCGACCGCGACCTCGGGGCCGGCGTGGGTGTAGAGCACCGCGTCGGACTCGCGCGGGATGGTCGAGCCGTTGGTGTTGCAGATCGCCAGTACCTTGGCGCCCTGCTCGCGGGCGTGCCGCAGGGCCATCAGGGTGTCCATGGTCTCGCCGGACTGCGAGATCGCGACGACCAGGGTGCGGTCGTTCATGATCGGGTCGCGGTAGCGGAACTCGGAGGCGACCTCGACCTCGCACGGGATCCGGGTCCAGTGCTCGATCGCGTACTTGGCGATCATGCCGGCGTGGAACGCGGTGCCGCAGGCCACGATGACGACCTTGTCGACCTCGCGCAGCACCTGGTCCGGGATGCGCAGCTCGTCCAGGGTCAGCCGGCCGTCGGTGCCGATCCGGCCCAGCAGGGTGTCGGCGACCGCCTTCGGCTGCTCGGCGATCTCCTTGAGCATGAAGTAGTCGTAGCCGCCCTTCTCGGCGGCGGAGGCGTCCCAGTCGACGTGGTACTCGCGCACCTCGGCGGGGGTGCCGTCGAAGTTGGTGATGGTCACCCCGCCGTGGCGCAGCTCCACGACCTGGTCCTGGCCGAGCTCGATCGCCTCGCGGGTGTGCGCGATGAAGGCGGCGACGTCCGAGGCGAGGAAGTTCTCGCCCTCACCGCGGCCGACCACCAGCGGCGAGTTGCGGCGGGCGCCGACCACCACGTCTGGGGCGTCGGCGTGCACCGCGACCAGGGTGAAGGCGCCGTCGAGCTGGCGGCAGACCACCCGCATGGCCTCGGCCAGGTCGCCGTCGTAGGCCTCGCCGAGCAGGTGCGCGACCACCTCGGTGTCGGTCTCCGAGCGCAGGGTGTGGCCGCGCTCGGCGATCGCCGCCCGCAGCTGGGCGAAGTTCTCGATGATGCCGTTGTGGACGACCGCGACCCGCTCGGTGTCGTCCAGGTGGGGGTGGGCGTTGGCGTCCGTCGGACCGCCGTGGGTGGCCCACCGGGTGTGGCCGATGCCCGTGGTGCCGGCCGCGAGAGGGGTCTCGGCCAGCGACTTCTGAAGGTTGACGAGCTTCCCGGCCCGCTTGTCCGTGGCAAGGCTCCACTGCCCGTCGGAGCCCTGCGTCTGCACCGCCACACCGGCCGAGTCGTACCCGCGGTACTCCAGCCGCTGCAGACCTGCGATCACTACGTCCAGGGCCTGCTGGGGCCCTACATATCCAACAATTCCGCACATGTGCGCCAGCATATGCGGGCAGGCGTTCCCCTCCGTTCACGGCTGCCGCCCCGGCGGGTGACCGACACCACAGCACCCGCCCGGCCCCGCACGGCCCACAATGGAGGATGTGCTGACCGAACTCTGTACCCGGGGCGCTCCCGCCACCCCCACCCCGTCCCCGTACGTGGACCTGGACCGGGCGGAGTGGAGCGCCCTGCGCGAGCGGACCCCGCTGCCCCTGACCGCCGAGGAGGTCGAGCGGCTGCGCGGCCTCGGCACCGCCCTCGACCTCGACGAGGTCCGGGACGTCTACCTGCCGCTGTCCCGGCTGCTCAACCTCTACATCCACGCCACCCACGAACTGCGCGGCGCGGTCGGCACCTTCCTGGACGTCGCCGACACCGAGCGGGTGCGCACCCCGTTCGTGATCGGTGTGGCCGGCTCGGTGGCGGTCGGCAAGTCCACCACCGCCCGCCTGCTGAAGGCCCTGCTGGCCCGCTGGCCGGAGCACCCCCGGGTCGAACTGGTCACCACCGACGGCTTCCTGCTGCCCAACGCGGAGCTGCGCCGCCGCGGCCTGATGGCCCGTAAGGGCTTCCCCGAGTCGTACGACCGCAGGGCGCTGATGCGCTTCGTCGCGGACGTGAAGGCCGGCAAGGAGCGGGTCTCGGCGCCGGTCTACTCGCACCTGGTGTACGACATCGTGCCGGACGAGCGCCTCACCGTGGAGCGCCCGGACATCCTGATCGTCGAGGGCCTGAACGTCCTTCAGCCGGCCCTGCCCGGCACCGACGGCCGCACCCGCCTCGCGGTCGCCGACTACTTCGACTTCTCGATCTACGTCGACGCCCGCACCGACGACATCGAGAGCTGGTACCTGTCGCGCTTCAAGAAGCTGCGCGACACCGCCTTCCAGGACCCGAACTCCTACTTCCGCCGCTTCACCGAGGTGCCGGAGGAGGAGGCGATGGACTACGGCCGCCAGGTCTGGCGCACCATCAACAAGCCCAACCTGCTGGAGAACGTGCTGCCCACCCGCGGCCGGGCCACCCTGGTGCTGCAGAAGGGCGCCGACCACAAGGTCCGCCGGGCGCTGCTGCGCAAGCTCTGACCCCGCGCCACCCCGAAGCGCCGCCGCCCCGGAACACCGGTGCCCCGAAACACCGTCAGCGCGCCTCCCGCGGGAGGCGCGCTGACGTGCGTTCAGGACGGAAGTCAGCCCAGGTGGGTGCGGACCGCCTCGGCGAGGCGCTCGGCGACGGCCTTGGCCTGCACCTCGTCGGCGGCCTCCACCATCACCCGCACCAGCGGCTCGGTGCCGGACGGCCGCAGCAGCACCCGGCCGGTGGCGCCCAGCTCGGTCTCGGCCTCGGAGACCGCGGCGGCCAGCTCCAGCGAGCTGGCGACCCGGGTCCGGTCGACGCCCTTGACGTTGATCAGTACCTGCGGCAGCCGGGTCATCACCTCGGCCAGCTCGGCCAGCGACTGCTTGGTCGCGGCGAGCCGGGCGCCCAGCATCAGACCGGTCAGGGTGCCGTCGCCGGTGGTGGCGTGGTCCAGCAGGATGACGTGGCCGGACTGCTCGCCGCCGAGGGCGAAGCCGTGCTGCTTCATCTCCTCCAGCACGTAGCGGTCGCCGACCGCGGTCTGCACCAGGTCGATGCCCTCGCGCTCCATGGCCAGCTTGAAGCCCAGGTTGGACATCACGGTGGCGACCGCGGTGTTGCGGCGCAGCGTGCCGGCCTCACGCATGGCGACGGCGAGGATCGCGATGATCTGGTCGCCGTCCACCTCGTTGCCGTCCGCGTCGGCGGCCAGGCAGCGGTCGGCGTCGCCGTCGAGGGCGATGCCGAGGTCGGCCCGGTGCTCGCGCATGGCGGTCCGGAGCTTGTCCAGGTGGGTGGAGCCGACGCCGTCGTTGATGTTCAGGCCGTCGGGCTCGGCGCCCAGCGTGTAGACCACCTCGGCGCCGGCCCGGGCGAACGCCTCCGGGGCGACCCGGGCGGCGGCGCCGTGCGCGCCGTCGATGACGACCTTCACGCCGTCCAGGCGGTTCGGCAGCACCGCGACCAGGTGCGCGACGTAGCGGTCGAAGCCCTCGGTGTACTGGCGGACCCGGCCGACGGCGGCGCCGGTCGGGCGCTTCCAGTCCTCGTCGGTGCCGACGCCGTAGCGGTGGTAGTGCTCCTCGATGGCGTCCTCGATGGCGTCGTCCAGCTTGTGGCCGCCGCGGGCGAGGAACTTGATGCCGTTGTCGGGCATCGCGTTGTGGCTGGCGGAGAGCATCACGCCGAAGTCCGCGCCGAGCGAGCCGGTCAGGTACGCCACGGCCGGGGTGGGCAGCACGCCGACCCGGAGCACGTCCACGCCGGCGCTGGCGAGGCCCGCGATCACGGCGGCCTCCAGGAACTCCCCGGAGGCACGCGGGTCCCGCCCGACCACGGCGACCGGGCGGTGGCCGTCGAAGGCCCCCGCGTCGCCGAGCACGTGGGCTGCCGCCACCGACAGGCCCAGGGCCAGTTCCGCGGTCAGGCCCTCGTTGGCCACACCACGAACCCCATCCGTACCGAAGAGTCGTCCCATGCTTCCGTCCTTTGTCCGCCCCTGCTGGCAAATCATCGACCGCTCCCGCCTTCGTACCAGGCCCGGGGAGCACGACGCCCCGGAGTACACGAGGTACTCCGGGGCGTACGAGGCACACCCGAGGGCGCGCACCACCAGGGCGGCACGCACCCCCCGGCGCGACTAGCGCTTGCTGTACTGCGGGGCCTTGCGGGCCTTCTTGAGACCGGCCTTCTTGCGCTCGACGGCACGCGCGTCACGCATCAGGAAGCCGGCCTTCTTCAGCGCGGCGCGGTTGTTGTCCACGTCGGCCTCGTTCAGGGCGCGGGCCACGCCGAGGCGCAGCGCGTAGGCCTGACCGGAGACGCCGCCACCCGCGATGCGGGCCACGACGTCGTAGCGGCCGTCGAGCTCGAGGAGCTTGAACGGCTCGTTCACGGTCTGCTGGTGCACCTTGTTGGGGAAGTAGTTCTCCAGGGTGCGGCCGTTGATCTTCCACTTGCCGGTGCCGGGGACGATGCGCACGCGGGCGATCGCCTCCTTGCGGCGGCCGAGGCCGGCGCCCGGGGTGGCCTCGCCGAAGCGGCCGGCCAGCGACTCAGTGCTGTACTCGGTCTCGGAGGTGTACTCGTCGACGTTCTCGTCGAACTCGACCTCGAGGGTGTTCTCGATGGCAGTCTCGGCCACGGTGTTCCTCAGCTCCTGCTGTTCAGTGATGGGGTTGGGTGGCCGGAATTACTGCGCGACCTGGGTGATCTCGAACGGCACCGGCTGCTGCGCAGCGTGCGGGTGCTGGTCGCCCGAGTAGACCTTCAGCTTGGAGAGCATCTGGCGGCCCAGGCTGTTCTTGGGGAGCATGCCCTTGATGGCCTTCTCGACGGCCTTCTCGGGGTTCTTGTCGAGCAGCTCGTCGTAGCGGACCGAGCGGAGACCGCCCGGGAAGCCGCTGTGGCGGTACGCCAGCTTCTGGGTCTTCTTGTTACCCGAGAGGTGCACCTTGTCAGCGTTGATGATGATGACGAAGTCACCGGTGTCAACGTGCGGCGCGTAGATCGCCTTGTGCTTGCCTCGCAGGATGGAGGCGGCCTGGGAGGCCAGGCGGCCGAGCACGACGTCGTTCGCGTCGATGACGTGCCACTGACGCTGGACGTCGCCGGGCTTGGGGCTGTACGTACGCACGGTCGTAGCCTTCGCTTTTCAGTGAGTGTGTCCTTGACAGGAGCACGCTGGACGAGGAGATCAGCCTTGCCCGCTCTGGACGCAATTCAGAGGAGGGCCGCTGAACATCGGCCTGGTGTCTCCGGCGTACCGACCTCTCACGTGAGATGGAGCGAGCCAATACGCACAACAAGGGCCCAGACTACCGGCCCGGCACGCACGGGTCAAAAACGCCCGGCTCCCCCGCCCGGCCCCCCGCTCAGCGCTCCCGCACCACCCGGGTCTCGTCCCAGACCGGCTCCGGCGCCTCGTAGACCCGCCCGTCCGAGCCGAACACCAGGAAGCGGTCGAAGCTGCGGGCGAACCAGCGGTCGTGGGTGACGCAGAGCACGGTCCCGTCGAAGGACTCCAGCCCCTCCTGCAGCGCCTCGGCGCTCTCCAGGTCCAGGTTGTCGGTCGGCTCGTCCAGCAGCAGCGCGGTCACGCCGGACAGCTCCAGCTTGAGGATCATCAGCCGGGCCTGCTGGCCGCCGGAGAGCGACTCGAAC
Source organism: Kitasatospora sp. MBT63 (assembly GCF_000710465.2). GTDB lineage: Bacteria > Actinomycetota > Actinomycetes > Streptomycetales > Streptomycetaceae > Kitasatospora. The sequence goes on from NZ_JAIZ01000648.1 coordinate 10,586, forward strand.
TTCTGGTCCTCCTGCCGGTCCAGCTCGTAGCGGCGCAGCACGCCCATCGCGGCGCCGCGGCTGAGCGCGTGCTCCTCCTCCACGATCGAGCGCACGGTGCGGCCGAACAGCTCGGGATGGGCGTGGGTCTGCCGGAAGTGGCCGGGCACCACCCGGGCGCCGAGCTTCCAGGTACCGGAGTGCTTCACCGTGTCGTCGCCGGCCAGCATCCGCAGGAAGTGCGACTTGCCGGAGCCGTTGGAGCCGAGCACCGCGACCCGCTCGCCGTAGAAGACCTCCAGGTCGAACGGCTTCATCAGGCCGGTCAGCTCCAGGCCCTCCAGGGTGAGCGCCCGCACGCCGGTGCGGCCGCCCTTGAGGCGCATGGTGATGGACTGCTCGCGCGGCGGCTCCTCCGGCCGGCCGGCCTCCTCGAACTTCTTCAGCCGGGTCTGCGCGGCCGCGTAGCGGGTGGCCAGCGCGTGGCTGACCGAGGCCGCCTGGCGCAGGTTGACCACCAGCTTCTTCAGCTTGGCGTGCTCCTCGTCCCAGCGGCGGCCGAGTTCCTCGAAGCGGGCGAAGCGCTCCTTGCGGGCCTCGTGGAAGGACTCGAAGCCACCGCCGTGCACCCAGACGCTGCTGCCGCCGCCACCGAAGCCGGCCTCGACACTGATGATCTTGTCGGCGGCGCGGGACAGCAGCTCACGGTCGTGCGAGATGAACAGCACGGTCTTGGAGCTGGCCCTGATGGCCTCCTCCAGCCAGCGCTTGCCGGGCACGTCCAGGTAGTTGTCCGGCTCGTCGAGCAGCAGCACCTCGTCCGGGCCGCGCAGCAGCGACTCCAGCACCAGCCGCTTCTGCTCGCCGCCGGAGAGCGTGTTCAGGCCGCGGAACTGCGCCCGGTCGAAGGGCATCCCGAGCGCCGCCGTGGTGCAGACGTCCCAGTCGGTCTCGTAGTCGTACCCGCCGACGTCCGCCCAGTCGGACAGCGCCTGCGCGTACGCCATCTGCGTCTTCTCGTCCTCCTGCGCCATCATCGCCAGCTCGGCGGCGTCCACCGCCCGGGCGGCGACCGCGATCCGCTGCGGGGCGACGGAGACCAGCAGGTCCCGTACCGAGGCGTCGGCCGGCAGTGCGCCGGGCGTCTCGCGCAGGTCCTCGCGGCCGGTGGTGCCGACGAACTGGCGCATCACGCCGAGGCCGCCGCTGACCGTGACGGTGCCGCCGTGCGGCTGCACGTCGCCCGCGATCATGCGCAGCAGGGTGGTCTTGCCGGCGCCGTTGGCGCCGACCAGGGCGACCGCGGCGCCCTCGCCGACCCGGAAGGACGCGTCGTCGAACAGCACCCGTCCGTCCGGCAGGTAGTACTCCAGGTGCGAAATCTCGACGTGTCCCATGGTCCGGATTGTGCCAAGCCGGGGGCCGTGGGCCCAAACGGATTAGCTCCCGGACTCCGATCGGCCCTCGGTGCCGGGCAGCGTCCGCATCCGCCGGGCCGCCCGGTTGCGCTCCGCCAGCCGGTCGTCGGCGGGGTAGCCGACCTCCTCCAGCGTCAGCCCGTACGGCCGGATCACGTTGACCGCGGAGTTGCGCACCCCGCCGCGCAGCACCTCGCCGGGGAACTCCACCGGCCGGTGCCCGTCGCCGACCAGCAGCATCGCGCCGACCAGCGCCCGCACCATGTTGTGGCAGAAGGCGTCGGCCCGCACGGTGGCCACCGCGAGGCTGCCCTCCTGGGTGGCGTAGCCGTCCACCGGCACCCGGTCCCAGCGCAGCTCCAGCAGGGTGCGGATGGTGGTGGCGCCCTCGCGCTTCTTGCAGTACGCGGCGAAGTCGTGCTCGCCGACCAGCAGCCGGGCCGCCTCGTTCATCTTCTCGATGTCCACCGGGCGGTCGTGCCAGAGCACGTGCCCGCGCAGCAGCGGGTCCACCCCGCCCGGGTGGTCGGCGACCCGGTACGCGTACCGGCGCCAGATCGCCGCGAACCTGGCGTCGAAGCCGCTCGGCGCCTCGCCCACCCGGAAGATCCGGATGTCCGCGGGCAGCCGGCCGGCCAGCCGTCGCAGCAGTTTCTCGCCGTGCCCGGCCCACAGGTCCTGCGGCAGGTCGACGTGGGCGACCTGGCCGCGGGCGTGCACCCCGGCGTCGGTCCGGCCGGCCACCGTCAGGTCGTAGGTCCGTTCGCTGCGGGTGACGATCCGCAGCGCGTCCTCGATCTCGCCCTGCACCGTGCGCCGCCCGGGCTGCCGCGCCCAGCCGGAGAACTCGCCGCCGTGGTACGCCAGGTCGAGCCGGATCCGGACGTGGCCCTCGGCCGGGCCGTCCTGCTGCTGCGACGCCTGCGGCGTCTGCTCGCAATCCTTGAGCACTGCTGAATCTCCCCAGATCCGGACAGGAAACGGGCCCGCTCCCCCATCGCTGGGAGAACGGGCCCGGAATCACACCTGGCGGTGTCAGGCGTTCTCGACCTCAGTGGTCTCGTCGGCCTTCGCCTCGGCGGCCTGGTCGGCCTCCTTGACGGCACGCTTGGTGGCGCCCTCGGCCTCGCCGACGGCGGTCTGCGCGACGGTCAGGCCCTCGACCAGCTCGATCACGGCCATCGGGGCGTTGTCGCCACGACGGGGACCGATCTTGGTGATACGGGTGTAGCCACCCGGGCGGTTCTCGTAGCGCGGCGCGATCTCGGTGAAGAGGGTGTGCAGCACCGAGACGTCGGTGATGGTCTTGCGCACCAGGCGACGGTTGTGGATGTCGCCCTTCTTCGCCTTGGTGATCAGCTTCTCCGCCAGCGGGCGCATCCGACGGGCCTTGGCCTCGGTCGTGGTGATGCGGCCGTACTGGAACAGCTCCCGGCACAGACCGGCGAGCAGCAGCGGCTCGTGGTGCGGGCCGCCGCCGAGGCGGGCACCCTTGGTGGGACGCGGCATGGATTACTCCTTGGATCTCCGACTGCGGCCGTGTCAGGTACCGCAGCGGGCGGCCGGGCACTGTTGCCCGGACGGCTTGTGTGCATTGAAGCGGGGGCGGTCCGCGAGGGGCCGCCCCCGTCCCAAACTCTTAGTACTGCTCGGTCTCCGCGTAACCCGCGTCGTCCAGGTCGTCGGCGCCGAAGGCGTCGGCGGCGGCGGTCGGGTCGAATCCGGGCGGGCTGTCCTTGAGGGCCAGGCCCATGCCGGCCAGCTTCGCCTTGACCTCGTCGATCGACTTCGCACCGAAGTTGCGGATGTCGAGCAGGTCGGCCTCGGAGCGCGCAACGAGCTCACCCACGGTGTGGATGCCCTCGCGCTTGAGGCAGTTGTACGACCGAACGGTGAGCTCCAGCTCCTCGATCGGCAGCGCCAGGTCGGCGGCCAGGGCGGCGTCCGTCGGGGACGGGCCCATGTCGATGCCCTCGGCGTCGACGTTCAGCTCGCGGGCGAGACCGAACAGCTCCACCAGGGTCTTGCCGGCCGAGGCCATGGCGTCACGCGGGCGCATGGCGGGCTTGGTCTCGACGTCGACGATCAGCTTGTCGAAGTCGGTCCGCTGCTCGACACGGGTGGCCTCGACCTTGTAGGTGACCTTCAGCACGGGGCTGTAGATCGAGTCGACCGGGATGCGGCCGATCTCCTGGCCGGAGGCCTTGTTCTGGACCGCGGAGACGTAGCCGCGACCGCGCTCGACGGTCAGCTCCATCTCCAGCTTGCCCTTGCCGTTCAGGGTGGCGAGGACCAGCTCGGGGTTGTGCACCTCGACACCGGCCGGGGGCGCGATGTCGGCGGCGGTGACCACACCCGGGCCCTGCTTGCGCAGGTACATCACGACCGGCTCGTCGTGCTCCGAGGAGACGACCAGCTGCTTGATGTTGAGGATGAGGTCGGTGACGTCCTCCTTGACGCCCGGCACGGTGGTGAACTCGTGCAGGACACCGTCGATCCGGATGCTGGTGACAGCAGCGCCGGGGATCGAGGAGAGGAGCGTACGGCGGAGCGAGTTGCCGAGGGTGTAGCCGAAGCCCGGCTCCAGCGGCTCGATCACGAACCGGGAGCGGAATTCGTCGACGACCTCTTCGGTCAGCGAGGGACGCTGAGCGATCAGCATGTTTTCAGATCCTCCAGTTGTCTTCGGCACCCACTATTTGATGCCGAACAGAACCAGCGTACGGGGTCCGGCACGCGACCGGACCCCGTACGAGGTTTAAATCACTGAGCTGCCCGAAGGCGCCGGATCAAACGCGGCGGCGCTTCGGCGGACGGCAGCCGTTGTGCGGGGTGGGGGTGACGTCCTGGATCGAGCCGACCTCCAGGCCGGTGGCCTGGAGCGAGCGGATCGCGGTCTCGCGGCCGGAGCCCGGACCCTTCACGAAGACGTCGACCTTGCGCATGCCGTGCTCCTGCGCACGACGCGCGGCGGCCTCGGCGGCCATCTGCGCGGCGAACGGGGTGGACTTGCGCGAGCCCTTGAAGCCGACGTGGCCGGCAGAGGCCCAGGAGATCACGTTGCCCGAGGGGTCGGTGATCGAAACGATGGTGTTGTTGAACGTGCTCTTGATGTGGGCGTGCCCGTGAGCGACGTTCTTCTTCTCCTTGCGGCGGATCTTCTTCGCGCCGGCAGCCTGACGACCCTTGGGGGGCATAAGTCTGTTCTCCTACTGAGGTGGTCGGTCCGCTAACCCGCGGGCCGGAGGGATGTCCGGTTACGGGACGGACTACTTCTTGCCCGGCTTCTTCTTGCCGGCAATCGCGCGACGCGGGCCCTTGCGGGTACGCGCGTTGGTGTGGGTGCGCTGACCGCGGACGGGCAGGCCACGGCGGTGACGCAGACCCTCGTAGCAGCCGATCTCGACCTTGCGGCGGATGTCGGCGGCCACCTCACGGCGGAGGTCACCCTCGACCTTGTAGTTGGCGTCGATGTACTCGCGCAGCTTGACGAGGTCGTCCTCGGAGATGTCGCGGACGCGGACGTCCGGGCTCACACCGGTCTCGGCCAGCGTCTGCTGGGCGCGGGTACGGCCGATGCCGTAGACGTAGGTAAGGGCGATCTCGATCCGCTTCTCACGGGGGAGATCAACGCCGGCGAGGCGTGCCATTCATGGCTCCTGTGGTTCTTCAGAGGTCTTACGGGGTACCTACTCCAACACCTCTCGGCGAGGGAGCCCCGGCCTCTGACCGGGGGTGGCAGTCCGTCCCACGAGGGGGACGGATCGGGCAGCCCGCGTTATGACGTTGTGCGCGTCGCGCGAAGTACTACGAGAAATGCTGGGGAGAGATCAGCCCTGGCGCTGCTTGTGGCGCAGGTTGTCGCAGATCACCATGACCCGGCCGTGACGGCGGATCACCTTGCACTTGTCGCAGATCTTCTTGACGCTCGGCTTGACCTTCATGGTTCAGGTTCTCCGGGTCTAGATCTGACAGGTTTTTACTTGTACCGGTAGACGATCCGGCCGCGAGTCAGGTCGTAAGGGCTGAGCTCCACGACAACCCGGTCGTCCGGGAGGATGCGGATGTAGTGCATCCGCATCTTGCCGCTGATGTGCGCGAGGACCTTGTGACCGTTCTGCAGCTCGACCTTGAACATGGCGTTCGGAAGAGACTCGATCACGGTGCCCTCGATCTCAATGGCGCCTTGCTTCTTTGCCATGAACTGCGAGATCCACCTTCCGGGGCCGGCTACCGCATGCGGCACGCTCGTGTGCGAGCCTGGGTCCACCCCAACCCTCACGGGAAGAGGGCGTGCCGAAGCACGCTACGAGTGAGCCGACGCATCAGTCTACGTCAGGCAGCAACCTGACGCCAAAACGATGCCGACCGGTCACGCTCAGTACGTGACGCCCGCCGTCACCGGCTCGACCACCGCGGTGCAGGAGGCACAGCGGCGGGCCGCCTGCGGGATCTCGGTCAGGCACTCCGGGCAGGGACGCTTCGGGGTCTTCGGCTTCTTCGGCAGGTACCGGGCGCTCGCCTTGGTGACCGGCAGCACCACGCAGAAGTACAGCACCGCGGCGGTCATCACGAACGCGATCAGCACGTTGAGGAACTGCCCGTACGGGAAGGTGACCCCGGCCACGGTGAACCTGTAGCTGCTGAAGTCACCGGCCGCGCCGACCACCACACCGACCAGCGGGGTGAGGAACGCGGACACGAACCCGGTCACGACCCCGGTGAAGGCGGCACCGATGACGACACCGACCGCCATGTCGATCACGTTGCCGCGCATCATGAAGTCGCGGAAGCCCTTGAGCACTGCTCGCCCCTTGTGTTGTGGTGGCCGTCAAACGCCGGAGCCTAGCGAAAAGTCCGCCAGTGTCAAAATAGGACAAAGGGCCTGGAGGCGAAAGCCTCCAGGCCCTGACACCGCGTCGGTCAGGCCAGCGGGTCCGGAGCTGCGGTGATGCCCAGCTTGGCGAGTTCGGCCCGGCCGCCGTCGAACGCGGTCAGCACCAGCGGGCCCTGCTCGGTGACGGCCACCGAGTGCTCCCAGTGCGAGGCCCAGGTGCCGTCGTCGGTGACGACCGTCCAGTCGTCCTCCAGCACCGTGGTGTGCGGCGTGCCGAGGCCCACCATCGGCTCGATCGCCAGCACCGTGCCCGGGATCAGCTTGGGGCCCTTGCCCCGGCCGGCCACGTAGTTCAGCACGTGCGGCTCCATGTGCATCGCGGTGCCGATGCCGTGGCCGCCGTAGCCCTCGGTGATGCCCCACTTGCCCTTGGGCGGCAGCGGCTGGCGGCGGATGTAGCCCTCGATCGCGCGGGAGACGTCGGCCAGCCGGTTGCCCTTCTTCATCTGGGCGATGCCGGCCCACATCGAGCCCTCGGTGACCCGGCTCAGCAGGGCGTGCTCCGGCTTGACCTCGCCGACCGGGACGGTGATGGCGGCGTCGCCGTGCCAGCCGTCCACGATCGCGCCGCAGTCGATCGAGATCAGGTCGCCCTCCTGGAGCACCCGCTCGCCGGGGATCCCGTGGACCACCTCGTTGTTCACCGAGGCGCAGATCACGCCCGGGAACCACAGACCGCCGTGGTGCGCGCGGAAGTTCGAGGTGGCGCCGTGGTCGGCGATCACCTTCGCCGCGATGTCGTTGAGTTCCTGGGTGGTCACACCCGGGGCGACCGCCTCCCGGCAGGCCTTGAGCGCTTCGGCGACGACCAGCCCGGCCGTCCGCATCTTCGCGATCTGCTCGGGGGTCTTGATCTCCACCATCCGGTCACGCCTTCCACTGTTCGTCGCGCGCCCGGTCCTTGCCGGGCGGCCGTGCACCTACCACCGTACGACGCCGCAAACGGCCGGGGCGCCCCGTGCGGGGCGCCCCGGCCGTCTCACTGGCCCTGCGAGGACGCTCAGGCGTCCTTGTTCTTCTCCAGCGCGGCGATCGCCCGCGCGGTGACCTCGTCCACCTTGCCGAGGGCCGGGATGGTCACCAGCAGGCCCTGCTGCGCGTAGTAGTCGATGATCGGCTCGGTCTCCGTGTGGTAGACCTCCAGCCGGGTCCGCACCTTGTCCTCGGTGTCGTCCGGACGCTGGTACAGCTCGCCGCCGCACTCGTCGCAGACGCCCTCCTCCTTCGACGGGTTGTAGACCACGTGGTAGACGTGGCCCCCGTCGTTGCGGCAGAGCCGGCGCCCGGCGATCCGGTTGACGACCTCGTCCTCCGGCACCTCCAGGTCCAGCACGCCGTCCAGGGAGATGGCCTGCTCGGCCAGGAACTCGTCCAGGGCCTTGGCCTGGCCGATGTTCCGCGGGAAGCCGTCGAGCAGGAAGCCGCCCGCGGCGTCCGCCTGGAGCATCCGGTCCTTGGCCATCCCGATGGTGACCTCGTCCGGTACCAGACGGCCCTCGTTCATGTACGCCTTCGCCTCGAGCCCCAGCGGGGTGCCCTGGCTGATGTTGGCGCGGAACAGGTCTCCGGTGGAGATGTGCGGGATGGACAGGGTCTTGGCCAGGACGTGCGCCTGAGTACCCTTCCCGGCCCCGGGAGGCCCGACGAGGACGATTCGCATCAGCGGAGGAACCCTTCGTAGTTACGCTGCTGGAGTTGGCTCTCGATCTGCTTGACAGTTTCGAGGCCCACGCCGACGACGATGAGGACGCTGGTGCCGCCGAACGGGAAGTTGGTCTGCTGTCCGAAGGCGACCAGGGCGATCATCGGGATCAACGCGATCAGACCCAGGTAGAGCGAACCCGGCCACGTGATACGGGTGAGCACGTAGTTCAGGTACTCGGCCGTCGGTCGGCCGGCCCGGATCCCCGGGATGAACCCACCATACTTCTTCATATTGTCGGCAACTTCTTCGGGGTTGAAGGAGATGGCCACGTAGAAGAAAGCGAAGAACACGATCAGCACGAAGTACGTGATCATGTAGACCGGGTGGTCGCCCTTGACGAAGTTGGTCCGGATCCAGGCCGCCCAGCCCGCCTGGCTGTTGGTGAGCTGGACCACCAGCGCCGGGATGTAGAGCAGCGAGGACGCGAAGATGACCGGGATCACACCCGCCTGGTTGACCTTGAGCGGGATGTAGGTCGAGGTCCCGCCGAACGCCTTCCGGCCGATCATGCGCTTCGCGTACTGCACCGGGATCCGGCGCTGCGCCTGCTCCACGAAGATGACCAGGCCGACCACGACGATGCCGACCGCGATGACCGCGAAGAACTCGACCCAGCCGCCGCCGATGGTGCCGGACTGCTTGATCGCCCACATCGAGCCGGGGAAGCCGGCCGCGATCGAGGTGAAGATCAGGATGGACATGCCGTTGCCGATGCCGCGGTCGGTGATCAGCTCACCGAGCCACATGATCACCGTGGTGCCCGCGGTCATGGTGATGACCATGGTGGCGATCCGGAAGACGGACTGGTCCGGCACGACCTGGTCGGCGTAGGCGCAGCCACTGAACAGGGCGCCGCTGGAGGCCGTCGCGACGATGCCGGTGCCCTGGAGCACGGCGAGCGCGATGGTCAGGTAGCGGGTGTACTGGGTGATCTTCGCGGTACCGGCCTGCCCCTCCTTCTTCAGCGCCTCGAGCCGCGGGATCACCACGGTCAGGAGCTGGAGGATGATGCTGGCCGTGATGTACGGCATGATCCCGAGCGCGAAGATCGTCAGCTGGAGCAGCGCGTTACCACTGAAGAGGTTCACCAGGGCGAACAGGCCGCCCGGCTTGTCCTGCAGACACTGGTTCACGGCGACAAAGTTGACGCCCGGTACGGGAATGTGCGCGCCCGCCCTGAACAGCACCATGATGCCCAGCGTGAACAGCAGCTTCTTGCGCAGGTCGGGCGTCTGGAACGCCCGCGCGAACGCACTGAGCACGGTGCCTCCTGCGCCTCCCGCACATCGTCGGCGGGAGGGTCGGTCCTGAATGGGGAGAGTGGATTGCGAGCCCCGGTAGGGGCCGGCACAGGCAAGCCTGGCGCCAGCGTACAAGGGAACTCCACGGACTCTAACAGTGCACGGGCATCAGGCAGAAGCTTGAGCCGCCGCTCCCCCACTGACGGGGGACGGCTTGCCCGGTTTTGGCACACAATTCGCCCACAAATACAGCGAGCCCCGCACCCCCCTTTCGGGAAGTGCGGGGCTCGATGGTCAGCAGGCTCAGAGGAGCTCGGTGACGGTGCCGCCGGCGGCGGTGATCTTCTCGGCCGCGGAGCCGGAGACGGCGTCGACCGTCACCTGCAGCGCCACCGCGATGTCGCCCTGGCCGAGGACCTTGACGAGCTCGTTCTTGCGAACGGCGCCCTTCGCGACCAGGTCGGCCACGGTGACCTCGCCACCCTGCGGGTAGAGCTCGGCCAGCTTGTCCAGGTTCACGACCTGGAACTGCTTGTGGGCCGGGTTCTTGAAGCCCTTCAGCTTCGGCAGGCGCATGTGGAGGGGCATCTGGCCACCCTCGAAGCGCTGCGGAACCTGGTAGCGGGCCTTGGTGCCCTTGGTACCACGACCTGCGGTCTTACCCTTGGAACCCTCACCACGACCCACACGGATCTTGGCGGTCTTGGCACCCGGGGCAGGCTTCAGGTTGTGGACCTTCAGCGGATTGTCCGCCATGTCAGTCAACCTCCTCGACCGTGACGAGGTGACGGACAGTCTGGGCCATCCCGCGGATCTCGGGACGGTCCTCCTTCACGACCACGTCGTTCATCCGCTTGAGACCAAGCGAACGAAGGGTTTCACGGTGGTTCTGCTTGCTACCGATGTAGGACTTGGTCTGCGTGATCTTGAGGCGAGCCATCAGGCGCTCACCCCTGCAGCACGCGCCCGCAGCAGAGCGGCGGGAGCCACGTCCTCCAGCGGCAGGCCACGGCGGGCGGCGATCTCCTCGGGGCGCACGAGGCCCTTCAGAGCAGCCACGGTGGCGTGCACGATGTTGATCGCGTTGTCCGAGCCGAGCGACTTCGACAGGATGTCGTGAACGCCGGCGCACTCCAGGACGGCACGCACCGGGCCACCGGCGATAACACCGGTACCGGGGGACGCCGGCTTCAGCAGCACGACGCCGGCGGCCTTCTCGCCCTGGATCGGGTGCGGAATGGTGCCCTGGATACGGGGGACCTTGAAGAAGTTCTTCTTGGCCTCCTCAACGCCCTTGGCGATGGCGGCCGGAACCTCCTTCGCCTTGCCGTATCCGACACCCACGGTGCCGTCACCGTCGCCCACCACGACCAGCGCGGTGAAGCTGAAACGACGACCACCCTTGACAACCTTGGCGACACGGTTGATCGCTACGACGCGCTCAACGTAAGCGGTCTTCTCGACGGCGGGAGCGTTGCCCCGGTCGTCACGCTTACGGTCACGCCGCTCGCCACCGCCGGTGCCGCCGCCGGCGCCGCTACCGCGGCGCTGGGGTCCAGCCATTGGAATTACCTCTCTCGATTACGTCCGTCGACTAGGCCGACGAGCGGGCTTAGAAGTCGAGCCCGGCCTCACGGGCCGCGTCCGCCAGGGCGGCGATGCGGCCGGCGTACCGGTTGCCCGCGCGGTCGAAGACGACCGACTCGATGCCGGCGGCCTTGGCGCGCTCGGCGACCAGGCTTCCGACCTTCTTGGCCAGCTCGGTCTTGTCGCCCTCGTTGCCACGGATGGAAACATCGAGGGTGGACGCCGACGCCAGGGTGTGACCCTTGGCGTCGTCGATGACCTGGGCGACCATGTGACGGTTCGAGCGCGTCACAACGAGGCGCGGACGCACCTCGGTGCCGACGACGCGCTTGCGAACGCGGATGGCGCGGCGCTTGCGGGCGGCGTTCTTGTAGGCGTTGCCCTTGCCGATCTTGACAGAGACGCTCATCGCTTACTTACCACTCTTTCCGACCTTGCGGCGGATGACCTCGCCCGCGTACTTGACGCCCTTGGCCTTGTACGGGTCAGGCTTGCGCAGCTTGCGGATCTTGGCCGAAACCTCGCCGACCAGCTGCTTGTCGATCCCGTCCACGTGGAACTTGGTGGGCGACTCGACCACGAAGGAGATGCCCTCCGGGGCCTCGATCAGGATCGGGTGGCTGTAGCCGAGCTGGAACTCCATGGCGGAGCCCTTCGCAGCGACTCGGTAACCAACACCGCTGATCTCCAGCGACTTGCGGTAGCCCGCGGTCACGCCGGTGATCATGTTCGCCACCAGCGTCCGCGACAGGCCGTGCAGGGCCTTCGACTGACGCTCGTCGTTCGGGCGGGAGACGAGCAGAGTGCCGTCCTCGCCCTTGCCGATCTCGATCGGCGCGGCGACGACGTGGGTGAGGGAGCCCTTGGGGCCCTTCACCGACACCTCGCGGCCATCGATGGTGACGTCCACGCCGGCGGGAACCGGGATGGGCAGCCGTCCAATGCGAGACATTGCTGTACCTCCGTTTCCCGAATTACCAGACGTAGGCGAGAACTTCTCCGCCTACGCCCTTCTTGGCGGCCTGCTTGTCGGTGAGGAGACCCGAGGACGTGGAGATGATCGCCACGCCCAGGCCGCCGAGCACCTTCGGCAGGTTGGTGGACTTTGCGTAAACACGCAGACCCGGCTTGCTGATGCGCTTGATGCCGGCGATGGAGCGCTCACGGTTCGGGCCGAACTTGAGCTCGATGGTCAGCTTCTTGCCGACCTCGCCCTCAACCGGCTCCTCAACCTTGTAGGAGGAGATGTACCCCTCCTGCTGCAGGATCTCGGCGACGTGCGCCTTGATCTTGCTGGCCGGCATCGCCACGGTGTCGTGGTACGCCGAGTTCGCGTTACGCAGACGCGTGAGCATGTCTGCGATGGGGTCGGTCATGGTCATGATGGCCTCAGGCCTCTCTCGCCACAGTTTCTCCGCGCCAGGTCCCCCTCCGCGCACTCGCAAAAGAGTGCGAAAGGGGCACAAGCGCAGGGGACTTGCGGCGTAGTAAGACTGGGTGCGAGCCCTCGTGAGAGAGCCGCGAGCACCTATAGGAGATGCCGCGGCAGGGGGCCCGACCCCACCACCTTACGGGATTCCGAACGGAGACCCAAAAGTGGGGGGCCGGGCACCACTGCGTCGCGTAGCTGTGTGCCTAGCGCGCCCGGATTACCAGGAGCTCTTGGTCACACCCGGCAGCTCGCCGCGGTGCGCCATCTCACGGAGGCACACACGGCACAGGCCGAACTTGCGGTAGACAGAGTGCGGACGACCGCACCGCTGGCAACGGGTGTAGGCCCGCACGCCGAACTTCGGCTTGCGCTCGGCCTTTGCGATCAGGGCCTTCTTCGCCATGCTCACGCCTCCTTGAACGGGAAGCCCAGGGCACGCAGCAGCGCCCGGCCTTCATCGTCGGTCTGAGCGGTGGTCACGACGGTGATGTCCATACCGCGCTGACGGTCGACCTTGTCCTGGTCGATCTCGTGGAACATGACCTGCTCGGTGAGACCGAAGGTGTAGTTGCCACGGCCGTCGAACTGCTTGGGCGAGAGGCCGCGGAAGTCACGGATACGCGGCAGCGCCAGCGACACCAGACGGTCCACGAACTCCCACATGCGGTCACCACGGAGGGTGACGTGGGCGCCGATCGGCTGACCCTCGCGCAGCTTGAACTGCGCGATGGACTTGCGGGCCTTGGTCACGGCCGGCTTCTGGCCGGTGATCGCGGTCAGGTCCTTGATCGCGCCCTCGATCAGCTTGCTGTCACGGGCCGCCTCGCCGACACCCATGTTGACCACGACCTTGACCAGGCCGGGGATCAGCATGACGTTCTCGTACGAGAACTGCTCGTGCAGCTGGCCCTTGATCTCGGAGTTGTAACGCTCCTTGAGGCGGGGGGCCACCTTCTCAACAGTCGTCTCAGACATCAGATGTCCTCACCGGTCCGCTTGGCAACGCGGATCTTGTTGCCCTCGTCGTCGAAGCGGTAACCAACGCGGGTGACGACCTTCTTGCCGTCCTTCTCAACGACCAGCTGGACGTTGGAGACGTGCACCGGGGCCTCGACGGTGACGATGCCACCCTGGGTGCCCGGGCCCGGCTTGGTGTGCTTCTTGACCCGGTTCACACCCTCGACGAGGACCTTGTTCTCGGCGGGCATGGCCTGGATGACCTTGCCCTGCTTGCCGCGGTCCTTGCCGGTGATGACCTGAACCAGGTCACCCTTCTTGATCTTCATGCTGTTCGCCATGGGTTAGAGCACCTCCGGCGCCAGCGAGATGATCTTCATGAACTTCTTGTCACGCAGCTCGCGGCCCACCGGGCCGAAGATGCGGGTGCCACGGGGGTCACCATCGGTGTTCTTCAGAACAACCGCAGCGTTCTCGTCGAAACGGATGTACGAGCCATCCGGACGACGACGCTCCTTGACGGTGCGAACGATGACGCACTTGACGACGTCACCCTTCTTCACCGAACCGCCGGGGATCGCGTCCTTGACGGTGGCGACGATGACGTCCCCGATACCGGCGTAGCGGCGACCGGAGCCACCGAGAACACGGATGCAAAGGATCTCCTTGGCACCAGTGTTGTCGGCGACGCGCAGTCGCGACTCCTGCTGGATCACAGCTTTCTCCTGATCGTCAACGAGAGTCGACGGGCCGGCCGCTGCTCACTCGATCGTCTCTCGACATCGAGCACATACGGCCGTACCACATCGGCTTCGTTACTTGGCCTTCTCGAGGATCTCGACGACGCGCCAGCGCTTCGTCGCGGACAGCGGGCGGGTCTCCATCAGGAGGACCCGGTCGCCGATGCCGCAAGCGTTCTGCTCGTCGTGCGCCTTCAGCTTGTTCGTACGGCGGATGACCTTGCCGTACAGAGCGTGCTTGACGCGGTCCTCGACGGCGACGACGACGGTCTTGTCCATCTTGTCGCTGACGACGAGACCCTCACGGGTCTTGCGGAAACCGCGCGTCTCGTTGGTGTTCTCAGTCATCAGGCGTTCTCCACCGTCTCGATGCCCAGCTCGCGCTCGCGCATCAGGGTGTAGATCCGCGCGATGTCCTTACGGACGAGCTTGAGCCGTCCGTGGTTGTCGAGCTGCCCGGTCGCCGCCTGGAAGCGGAGGTTGAACAGCTCCTCCTTGGCCTCGCGGAGCTTGGCAACGAGACCCTCGTTGTCCAGCTCGCGCAGCTCAGCAGCCTTGGTGCCGGCCGACATCAGCTCTCACCTGCCTCGCGCCGGACAATCCGGCACTTCATCGGGAGCTTGTGAGCTGCGCGGGTCAGCGCCTCACGAGCCACCTTCTCGTTGGGGTACGACAGCTCGAACATGACCCGACCCGGGTGCACGTTCGCGATCCACCACTCGGGCGAACCCTTACCGGAACCCATGCGGGTCTCGGCCGGCTTCTTGGTGAGCGGGCGGTCCGGGTAGATGTTGATCCAGACCTTGCCACCACGGCGGATGTGACGGGTGATCGCGATACGAGCGGACTCGATCTGACGGTTCGTCACGTAGGCCGGGGTGACGGCCTGGATGCCGTACTCGCCGAACGCGAGCTCGGTGCCACCCTTGGCAGCGCCACGGCGCTTGGGGTGGTGCTGCTTGCGGTGCTTGACCCTACGAGGGATCAGCATGGGGTCAGGCCTCCGTTCCGGTGTTCTCAGCAGCCGGAGCCTCGGTCACCGGGGCCGAAGCCTCGGTGCCCTGCGGGCGACGGCCACGGCCACCGCGCTCGCCACCACGGGCGCCGCCACGCTCGCCACGCGCGGGGCGGGCGTCGTTGCGGGCCGGGCGGTTGCCCGAGCGGGCAGCAGCGTTCTCAGCGCGGACCTCGGCGATGTTCTTGACGTCGCCCTTGTAGATCCAGACCTTCACGCCGATGCGGCCGAAGGTGGTCTTGGCCTCGAAGAAGCCGTAGTCGACGTTCGCACGAAGGGTGTGCAGCGGCACACGGCCCTCGCGGTAGAACTCCGAACGGCTCATCTCGGCGCCGCCGAGACGACCGGAGCACTGGACCTTGATGCCCTTGGCGCCGGCCTTCATGGTCGACTGCATGCTCTTACGCATGGCGCGACGGAAGGAGACGCGGGAGGACAGCTGCTCCGCGACGCCCTGAGCCACGAGCTGGGCGTCCAGCTCGGGGTTCTTGACCTCGAGGATGTTCAGCTGGACCTGCTTGCCGGTCAGCTTCTCCAGGTTGCCCCGGATCTTGTCGGCCTCCGCGCCGCGGCGGCCGATGACGATGCCCGGACGCGCGGTGTGGATGTCGACGCGGACGCGGTCGCGGGTGCGCTCGATCTCGACCTTCGAGATGCCGGCCCGCTCCATGCCCTTCGTCATCATGCGACGAATGGCAACGTCTTCCTTGACGTAGTCCTTGTACAGCTTGTCGGCGTACCAGCGGGACTTGAAGTCCGTGCTGATGCCGAGGCGGAACCCGTGCGGGTTAACCTTCTGGCCCATTACCGGGTCCCTTCCTTGCTGCTGACGACCACGGTGATGTGGCTGGTCCGCTTGCGGATCCGGTAGGCACGGCCCTGGGCACGCGGGCGGAACCGCTTCAGGGTCGGGCCCTCGTCAACGTACGCCTCGGAGATCACGAGGTCGTCCACGTTGTTGTGGTTGTAGTTGTGCACGGCGTTGGCGATGGCGCTGTCGAGCACCTTGCCGACCGGCACGGTTGCGGCCTGCGGAGCGAAACGCAGGACCGCCTGGGCCTCCGTGGCGTTCAGGCCACGGATGAGGTCCACCACGCGGCGGGCCTTCATGGGCGTGACGCGGATGTACCGCGCCTGGGCCCTGGCTTCCATGGTTGTCCCCTTGCTGGTGTAAGTCATTGAGTCTTGCTGGCGCTCAAGCTCGCGACGCTTAGCGACGCTTCGACTTGCGGTCTTCCTTCACGTGCCCCTTGAAGGTGCGCGTGGGGGCGAACTCGCCGAGCTTGTGGCCGACCATCGACTCGGTGACGAACACCGGGACGTGCTTGCGGCCATCGTGAACCGCGATCGTGTGGCCGAGCATGGCCGGGAAGATCACGGAACGACGGGACCAGGTCTTGATGACGTTCTGGGTGCCCGCCTCGTTCTGCGCGTCCACCTTCTTGAGAAGGTGGCCGTCGATGAAGGGGCCCTTCTTGAGACTGCGCGGCATCTGACCTGCTCCTAGCGCTTCTTGTTGGTCTTGCGGCGGCGCACGATGAGCTTGTCCGACGCCTTGTTCGGGCGACGGGTGCGGCCCTCGGGCTTGCCCCACGGCGAGACCGGGTGACGACCACCGGAGGTCTTACCCTCACCACCACCGTGCGGGTGGTCGATCGGGTTCATGGCGACACCACGCACGGTCGGGCGGACGCCCTTCCAGCGCATACGGCCGGCCTTGCCCCAGTTGATGTTCGACTGCTCGGCGTTGCCGACCTCGCCGATGGTGGCGCGGCAGCGGGCGTCGACCAGGCGGATCTCACCGGAGGGCATGCGCAGGTGCGCCATGCGACCCTCACGGGCGAGGAGCTGGATGCCGGCACCGGCGGAGCGGGCCATCTTGGCACCGCCACCGGGACGGAGCTCCACCGCGTGGATGGTGGTACCAACCGGGATGTTGCGCAGCGGCAGGTTGTTGCCCGGCTTGATGTCGGCCGCGGGGCCGTTCTCGATCCGGTCACCCTGAGCAACGCCGCGGGGGGCGATGATGTAGCGCTTCTCGCCGTCCGCGTAGTGCAGGAGCGCGATGCGCGCGGTGCGGTTCGGGTCGTACTCGATGTGAGCGACCTTGGCCGGCACGCCGTCCTTGTCGTGACGACGGAAGTCGATCACGCGGTAGGCGCGCTTGTGGCCGCCACCCTGGTGGCGAGCGGTGACACGACCGGCGTTGTTACGGCCGCCCTTGCTGTGCAGCGGGCGAACCAGCGACTTCTCCGGCGTGGACCGCGTGATTTCGACGAAGTCGGCCACGCTGGAGCCACGGCGGCCCGGCGTAGTCGGCTTGTACTTGCGGATACCCATTTTCGTCCTCGTCCTTATCGACGATCACGACCCCGTCAGGCGGAGGCCGGACCACCGAAGATGTCGATGCGGTTGCCCTCGGCCAGCGTCACGATGGCGCGCTTGGTGTCCTTGCGCTTGCCAAAGCCCGTCTTGGAGCGCTTGCGCTTGCCCTGACGGTTGAGCGTGTTGACGGCCTCGACCTTGACCGAGAAGACCGCCTCGACGGCCTGCTTGATCTGGGTCTTGTTGGCACCCGGCGACACGATGAACGTGTACTTGTTCTCGTCGAGGAGCGAGTAGCTCTTCTCGGAGATGACCGGCTTCACCAGGACGTCACGCGGGTCCGTGTACGTCTTGCTCGTGATCTCTGCAGCCATCAGGCGGCGCTCCCTTCGAGCTCGCCCTCAGCGGCAACAGCCTTGGCGGACGCGGCCGGACCGGCCACGAAACGCTCGAAGGCAGCCTGGGTGAAGACCACATCGTCGGAGACGAGCACGTCGTAGGTGTTCAGCTGGCCGGCGTCCAGGATGTGCACGTTCGGCAGGTTGCGAGCGGACTTGAGGCCCAGCTCGTCCGCACGCTCGACGACCAGGAGGACGTTCTTGCGGTCGGTGATCTTGCCGAACAGACCCTTGGCGGCCTTGGTCGACGGCGCCTCGGTCGCGACCACGTCGGTGACGACGTGGATGCGGTTGTGGCGGGCCCGGTCGGTGAGCGCACCGCGCAGGGCGGCAGCGATCATCTTCTTCGGGGTCCGCTGCGAGTAGTCACGCGGCACGGGACCGTGCACGACGCCACCGCCGGCGAACTGCGGCGCACGGGTCGAGCCCTGACGGGCGCGGCCGGTGCCCTTCTGGCGGTACGGCTTCTTGCCGCCGCCGCGGACCTCGCCACGGGTCTTGGTCTTGTGGGTGCCCTGACGGGCGGCAGCGAGCTGCGCCACGACGACCTGGTGCATCAGCGGGATGCTGACCTTGGCGTCGAAGATCTCGGCGGGCAGCTCGAGGCTGCCGGCCTTGTCGCCGGCCGGCGACAGGATGTCAATGGTGCTCATATCCTCACAGCCCCTTCGCCGCGGTGCGGACGAGGACGAGGCCGCCGTTCGGGCCCGGGATTGCGCCCTTGATCAGGAGCAGGCCCTTCTCCGCGTCAACGGCGTGCACGGTCAGGTTCTGGGTGGTCACACGCTCGTGGCCCATCCGACCCGCCATCCGCATGCCCTTGAACACGCGACCCGGGGTGGCGCAGCCACCGATGGAACCGGGCGAACGGTGCTTGCGCTGGGTGCCGTGACCGGCGCCGAGGCCCTTGAAGTTGTGACGCTTCATGACACCGGCGAAGCCCTTGCCCTTGGAGGTGCCGGTCACGTCGACCTTGACACCCGCCTCGAACAGCTCAGCGGTGATCTCCTGGCCGAGGGTGTACTCGGACGCGTCCGAGGTACGCAGCTCGACCAGGTGGCGGCGCGGGGTGACACCGGCCTTGGCGAAGTGGCCCGCGAGGGGCTTGTTCACCTTGCGGGGGTCGATCTCGCCGAAGCCGATCTGCACGGCGTCGTAGCCGCTCGCGCTGTCGGCGGTGTGGACCTGGGTCACGACATTGGGCCCGGCCTTGACGACGGTCACCGGAACGATCCGGTTGTTCTCGTCCCAGACCTGGGTCATGCCGAGCTTCTCGCCCAGGATGCCCTTAATCTGCTTTGCCATCTTCGTCGCGCCTCTCAGAGCTTGATCTCGATGTCGACGCCGGCCGGAAGGTCGAGGCGCATCAGCGAGTCAACGGTCTTCGGGGTCGGGTCGAGGATGTCGATCAGACGCTTGTGAGTGCGCATCTCGAAGTGCTCGCGCGAGTCCTTGTACTTGTGCGGCGAGCGGATGACGCAGTACACGTTCTTCTCAGTGGGCAGCGGCACCGGGCCCGCGACCTGCGCACCAGTGCGAATGACGGTCTCGACGATCTTCTTCGCCGAGGAGTCAATCACCTCGTGGTCGTAGGCCTTGAGCCGGATGCGGATCTTCTGTCCCGCCATGGCTACTCAGTAGTCCTTTGTCTCGTCTGCTGCTTCTACTGCCGGATTCGTCCGGGTGGACTGGTCCGGTGGCGCCCCTGGGTGGTTGCCGTCCGACCCACGCGGTCGGGCGTGTCGCACTCCCGCTTGCAAAAAATCCGATCAGGGTTCCCCCTGGATCAGATTTCCGCCGGTTCGGCAGGTCTTGCACCCACCAGGCGCCGGATCGAGGCCCCGCACACGCTTCCCGGAAGATTCCCGTACGTCCGCCCCGCAGCTGCCGCGGTGTCGACTACACACCACTGCATTCACATACAGCACGTGAACACATGAACGGCCATCACGGGAACGACGAGTACATGGGACTCGCTTCCGGTCCTCCCGACGGGAGGCGCGCAGCATCGGCACTCAACCGAGCAACTTGGACATACTGCCACACCTGGCGTTCGGAAAGCCAATCGGGGCCGTCCGGGTCACCTGTCCCACGGGGCCTTGCGGCCGCAGACCGCGGGCCAGTCGCCGGCCGGGACGCCGCCGCACCACAGGTCCTTGTCGTCGTCCGCGTCCTGGCCGAAGTAGGAGATGTCGACCGGGTCGCAGACGGGCACCGGCGAGTGCGCGGGGCACCTGCCGTCCGGCCGCTGCACGGTGTGGGCGCGCCAGGCGTCGAGGCCCATGGTGCCCTTGG
>NZ_JAIZ01000648.1:30723-33276 GCF_000710465.2 Kitasatospora sp. MBT63
CAGCCGCCGGACCGCCCGGCCCGGGATCACCTGGGTCGAGCCCCTGGCGGCCAGCACCCGGTTGCCCCAGCCGGTCCCCCGGTCCACCGCCGCCATCAGGCCCAGCACCGCCAGGATCATCAGGCAGTACATGATGATCCACGTCGTCCGCGGGTACAGCTGGATCGCCTTGTTGTGCGCCATGTGCGAGGCGAACCAGAACCGCATCAGCCACGCACCCGCCAGCGTCGCCGCCGCCGCCCGCACCGCGATGTTCCTCAGCCCCAGACCGATGCCCAGCCCCACACCGGCGATCAGCAGCAGCGCGAACCCGGTCTGGCCGGCCAGCTCACCGGCCACCGGCCAGGTGTGGAAGTCCAGCGTCCCGGACCGGTCCGAGGCCCAGCCCAGCACGTACGCCGGATCGACGTACACCCCGAGGTAGGCGTAGCGGTCCGGTACCCCGGCGCCCAGCTTGACGATCTCGTACAGCAGCGGCGCGCCCACCACCGCCGCGGAGACCGCCGTGGTGGCGGCCAGGAGCAGGGCCCGCAGCACCGCCGTCCGGCCGCGGCGCCAGGGGAACACCGCGAGCGCGAGCAGGAGGACGCCGGGCGCCGCCCACAGGTACCAGCCCGAGTACCACAGGAACATCAGCCCGAACACCGCACCGAACCCCAGCCCCCGCAGCACCCCCGCCCGGACCGAGAAGTCCCCACTGCGCCGCAGCTGCCGCAGGCACGCCGCCAGCAGCGGAACCAGCATGATCATCACAACATGGCTGTACGGCCGGATCGGATCCAGGAACACCACCGCCGACGGCACCGCGATCGCGAGCGCCCAGAACGGACGCAGCATCAACCGCCACGCCAGGTACGACATCGGCCCCACCAGCGCACTGCACACGATCTGCAGATCGTGCAACGCGTACCCCGCACCACCCACACCGCCGTACCGGATCTCCGACCACGCGGCGATCGCCGCCGGGAACCCCGGCGGATAGACACCGGGCAGGTGGTGGCCGTGCAGCATGGAGTTGGCCATCGCGACCAGCGTGCTCGGGTCGCCGTCCTGGCCGCCGAGCGGCGCCGAGGTGCCGCTGAGCGCGAGCACCGTGCCGCCGGCGATCACGCCGGTGGACAGACCCGCGAGCGCCGCGCACACCAGCCGCTTCACCAGCTGGTGCCGCAGCACCGAACCCCGGTACGCGGTGTACACCAGCAGCGCCAGCAGCGGCAGACCGAGCAGCGCGACGTACAGCTGGAGTTCGGCGAGACCGCTGACCTGGTCGATCCGGACCAGGGGGTTCAGGTCGACCGTGGTGGACAGGGCCGCGAAGCCGAGTGCGGCCAGCAGGGCGGCCGATGCCTCGGCGGCCGCCCACCACGTGCGCCGGGACGGACGGCGGCGCCCGGCGGGCCGCGGGCCTCCCGGCTCCGGGCGGCGGGGAGCCGGTACCCGGGCCGAGAGGCGGCCCCGGACGGAGCGCCCGGGCCCGGGCGGAGCGGGTGCGTTCGTGGTCATGCGTCCCCCTGGATTGTCGGGCGGCCCCCGGGGCCGGCTCCGCGACCGTGCCGGCCCGACGGGCCGCGGTACGACGACCGGGGCCGGCGGAGTGCTCCGCCGGCCCCGGTCGTCGGCTCCGAGCCTACTTCTGCGCCTGGTCCAGCCAGGGGGCCTTGCGGCCGCAGACCGCCGGCCAGTCCGCCTCGGCCACGTTGCCGCACCAGATGTAGCCGTCGTCGGCGCTGGGCTTCCAGTCCTTGACGATCGGGTCGGCGCAGCGGGAGACGGGCGAGTACTTCGGGCACTTGCCGTTGGGCTTCTTGATCGTGTGGGCGCGCCAGGCGTCGAGGCCCATGGTGCCCTTGGACTGGTCCTCCGGCAGGTAGCGGTTGACCGACCAGGAGGCGCCCATGGTGGCGAACAGCGCGAGCGCGCAGACCATGCCGGCCGCGAGCTGGCGGATCACCCGGCCCGGGATGACCTGGGTGGTGGAGTCCTTGGCGGCCAGCGCCCGGTTGCCCCAGCCGGTCCCCCGGTCCACCACCGCCATCAGGCCCAGCACCGCCAGGATCATCAGGCAGTACATGATGATCCACGTCGTCCGCGGGTACAGCTGGATCGCCTTGTTGTGCGCCATGTGCGAGGCGAACCAGAACCGCATCAGCCACGCACCCGCCAGCGTCGCCGCCGCCGCCCGCACCGCGATGTTCCTCAGCCCCAGACCGATGCCCAGCCCCACACCGGCGATCAGCAGCAGCGCGAACCCGGTCTGGCCGGCCAGCTCACCGGCCACCGGCCAGGTGTGGAAGTCCAGCGTCCCGGACCGGTCCGAGGCCCAGCCCAGCACGTACGCCGGATCGATGTAGACGGTCAGGTAGGCGTAGCGGTCGGGAACGTCCGCGCCCAGCGTGAGGATCTGGTAGAGCAGCGGGGAGGCCACGGCCGCGGCGCCGACCAGAGTGACGCCGACGAACACCAGGGCCCGGATCACGGCCGTACGGCCCTTGCGCCACGGGAAGGTGCCCAGGGCGAGCAGGAGGACGCCGGGCGCCGCCCACAGGTACCAGC
>NZ_JAIZ01000648.1:33676-35913 GCF_000710465.2 Kitasatospora sp. MBT63
AGCGATCGCCGCCGGGAACCCCGGCGGATAGACGCCCGACATCCCCTTGCCGTCCATCAGCGAGGTCGCCATGTCGATCAGGACGCTCGGGTCGCCCTCCTGGCCGCCCAGCGGCCACGGGGTGCCGCGCAGGGCGACCACCACGCCGCCGGCGATCACGCCGGTGGACAGGCCCGCGAGCGCTGCGCACACCAGCCGCTTCACCAGCTGGTGCCGCAGCACCGAACCCCGGTACGCGGTGTACACCAGCAGCGCCAGCAGCGGCAGACCGAGCAGCGCGACGTACTGCTGGAGCTTGGCGAGACCGCTGACCTGACCGATCCGGTTCAGCGGGTTGACGCTGATGTGCCGGCACAGGAAGGTGTAGCCGAGCGCGGCCGCGATGCTCACCAGGGCCTCGGCGCCGATGAGCACCCAGCGCCGGGAGGTCCAGGAGGTGCGGGCGGGGCCGTTCACCGCCGCGGTCCCACCGCCCGGCCGAGCCGCCTCGTGGCCGGCACCATCGGTGACGGCGGGGGCCAGATCAGTCATGTGATGTTCACTTCCGTCAAGCGGTCTACGTCGCGGCGGGGCGGCCAGGCCGGATCCGTCCGGCCGGCGCTGCGGATCCACGAACATCCCACCAGCCCCCAGCGGCGAGGCTAGCAGGGACGCGCCCGGCAGCCGTCGGGGCGGGTCGGTGCGGGGTGTCCGGACCGGTCCGGGCCGTCCCGGATTGTCCCATGGCGTACGACCTACCTGCCACCGGCGCGGCCTGCGCGGCCCACCCGGGGACCCGGTCGCGGGGCTTCCCGAATCGCCCCGGATGGTGGCGCAATTCACGACCGATACACACCCAATGCCCGAAATTCACGGCGCCGTGAAGGCGCCGAATTCACCGCGTCCGCATCGAATCGATAACGGCTGCCGATCGGCTGCGGCAGCCAAATGCCGGTGCCTCCTTTGTGGAGATCGGGTGTGAGAACATCAGTCCGGTGCCGTCCCGCGCGCCCGCTTCAGACCAGAGGCCACAGGAGCTCCAGAGCATGTTTCGCAAGCGCGCCCCCCTCCGAGAGCGAGCGACACTCGCGAGCAGGTGGAGCAACACCAATGGCATGGGCGCGCTTCGGCTGGTTTTCGCGACGGCGGTGATCTTCTCCCACGCGCCCGGCCTCGGGTACGGGCGCGACTACCCCGGCGTTCATTTCAGCCGGGGCCAGACCAGCCTCGGACCAATGGCGGTCTGCGGTTTCTTCGTCCTCTCCGGACTGCTGATCACCCGCAGTGCCCAGCGGCTGAGCGTGGGCCGGTTCATGTGGCACCGGCTGGTGCGGATCATGCCGGCGTTCTGGCTGTGCCTGGCGGCGACCGCGTTCGTGGTGGCGCCGATCCTGGCCCACCACGAACGGATGAGCCTGACCCACCTGTTCGACCACCCGCGGGGCCCCTGGCACTACATCCAGGCGAACTGGAGTCTGGGCATCAACGAGTGGGGCATATCCGACCTGCTCGGGCACAACATCCACCCGGGCGCGCTGGACGGCTCGCTGTGGTCCCTGGGCATAGAGATGCTCTGCTACCTGACCGTCGCGGGCCTCGCCGCGGTCGGCGTCCTGCGCCGCGCCCGCTGGGTGGTGCTGGTCCTGCTGGGCGCCGCGTACCTGCACCTGTTCCTGCTGGCCCTGGACTACCCGCACCTCAAGGCCCCGTTCTACGCCCCGTACCAGACCGGCTGGGTGCTGCCGTTCCTCGGCTACATGAGCGCCGAGAACGTCATCCCGCTGATGTTCATCTTCGGCCTCGGCGCCGCCGCCCAGCTCTACCGGGACCGGATCCCGCTCAACGCCCCGCTGGCGCTCTGCGCCCTGGTGGCCATGGCGGTGACCATGCGGTACGGGGCGTTCGTGCTGGTCGGCGTGCCGGCCTTCGCCTACCTGGTGATCTGGTTCGCGCTGAACACCCCGCGCCCGCTCACCAGGATCGGCGCCCGGGCCGACTTCTCGTACGGCATCTACATCTACGGCTACCTGGCGCAGCAGTGCCTGGTGGCCTTCCACTGGAACCGCTGGGGGATCACCACCTTCAACGCGGTCACCGTCGCCCTGACCGTCTGCGCGGCCGTGGTCTCCTGGTACCTGGTCGAGAAGCCCGCGCTGCGGATGAAGAACCTCTCCTACGACGACCTCGGCCGGTTCCGCGCCCGGCTGGTGCGCCGCCGCACCGCCGCCACCGCCACCACCACCGCCACCGCCACCGCC
>NZ_JAIZ01000649.1 GCF_000710465.2 Kitasatospora sp. MBT63
CTGGTGCTGGTGCCCTCGCTGCCGCTGCTGGAGCAGACGGCGGCCGTGTGGAAGCGGGAGGGTCACGGCGGCCGGACGGTGGGGCTCTGCTCCCTCAAGGGCAGCGAGCAGCCGGGGGCGCGGTGCACCACCGACCCCTCGGAGCTGATCCGCTGGACGGCCGGGCCGGGGCGGGTGACGGTGTTCGCCACGTACGCCAGCC
>NZ_JAIZ01000650.1 GCF_000710465.2 Kitasatospora sp. MBT63
CCTCACCCACCCGGACCTGCAAGCCGATCCTGTTCTGGTGCAGCTGAGCGGCCGCCGAGCAGTTCGGCCAGCACCGGGAGGTGGCTCGGCTCCAGGTCGTGGGTGGCGGTCAGCAGGGTGAGCCGGCCGCCCGCGAGCTCGCGCAGCCGCCGCAGCGCCGCCGCGTGCGCCGGGTCGGCGAGCTCCGCGAGGTAGCGGAGGCGGAACTCCTCGTACCGCTCCGGCCGGTGCCCGTACCAGCGGCGCAGGCCGTCGCTCGGGGCGGCGTCGCGCAGCCACTCGTCGAAGAGTCCGGCGTCCTTGCGCACCCCGCGCGGCCAGAGCCGGTCGACCAGCACCCGGTGGCCCTCGGCGGCGGCGGGTTCGTCGTGGATCCTGCGCAGGGCGACGGTCACGGGCACTCCTCGGGCGGTGGGGCGGCGGTGTTCGGCTGCGGGCATCCTCGCGCGGACCGCGCCCGGACGCGTGCGCGCACGCCGTGGTGTCCTGCATGCTGTCCGCAACGGAACGCGACGGGCGGTACCGCGACAGGGGGCGTGTGTGACAACGAGTCAGCCGGCGGACGAGGACGGCCGTGACCTGCTCGCGGCGGCCGGTGTGCTGTTCACCGACGAGCGGGGGCGGCTGCTGGTGGTGCGGGTGTCCTACGCGGCCGAGCACCCGGTGGAGATCCCGGGCGGCGGCTGGGAGGACGCGGACGGCTCGCCGCGCGAGACCGCCCGGCGCGAGATCGAGGAGGAGCTCGGCATCACCCCCCGGCTCGGGCCGCTGGCCTGCCTGGACTGGTCGCTGGACGGGG
>NZ_JAIZ01000651.1:0-2475 GCF_000710465.2 Kitasatospora sp. MBT63
CCGCCCACGGGCGGCGGGGGCGGACGGGCGGGGTCATGGCCATGGTGCTGGGTCTCCTGGGGAGGGGCGGGGACAGCGGGAGGTCCCAGCCTTTCGGAGCGCCGGGGGCGGGGCGACCCGCGCCGACCGCCCGGGTGACGGGCCCGGGGCGGCCCGCCCGGGAGGTGTCACGCGTCGTCCGCCGCCAGCGGCTGCTCGGCCCAGATGGTCTTCCCCCGGCCGGTCGGGCGCACGCCCCAGCGGTCGGTGAGCTGGGCGGTGATGAACAGGCCGCGCCCGTGTTCGTCGCTGTCGAGCGCGCGGCGCAGCTGGGGGGCGGTGCTGCTGTCGTCGGTGACCTCGCAGATCAGCGTGTGGTCGCGGATCAGGCGCAGGTCGATCGGGCCGTCGGCGTAGCGGACGGCGTTGGTGATCAGCTCGCTGGCGATCAGCTGGGTGGTGTCGGCGAGGGTGTCGAGGGACCAGGCCGCCAGCTGGTCGCGGATCAGCTTCCGCGCCTCGGAGACGACCTGCGGCCGGTTGTCGAGGGTCCAGGACACGGTGTGGCGGCGGTCGAGTTGGTGGGTGCGGGCGAGCAGGAGGGCGGCGTCGTGCCGTGGGCGGGCCGGGGCGATGGCGGCGAGGACGGCTTCGCAGGTCTCCTGCAGCGGCGGGGTGGGGCCGGCCGGGACGGGGGGCAGCAGGTCGAGCGGGAGGCGGTGGGCGGGGCCGTCGGCGGGGAGCAGCGCGGTGGTGTGCAGGAGCAGGGTGGCGCCTTCGGGCAGGACGCGTTCGGCGAGCGGGTAGTGGGCGATGCCGCGGCCGAGGGCCGGTCCCCGGGGCATCTCCAGGTGTTCGGTCGCGCCGCCGGCGTGGGCGAGGACGGGGAGGGCGTGGCCGGCGTTGGCCATGGTGCACAGCCGGGTCACGGGGTCGTAGATGAGGTAGAGGCAGGTGGCGGTCGCGGGGGTGTCGAAGGCGGGGCGGACGCCGCCCGGTTCGGGGTCCTGTTCGGGGCCGTTGGCCAGGTCGTGGAGCCGGTGGAGGATCTCGTCGGGGGCGAGGTCGAGGTCGGACAGGGCCGTGAGGGCGGCCCGCAGCTCGCCCATGGCCTGGGCGGCGTCGGACGACTTCCGTCCGGTGGTGTCGCCGGCGACCAGTGCGACCCTGGCGCCGGAGAGCGGGATGACGTCGACGAAGGCGCCGCCGAACGCGGCCGGGAGGTAGGCGCCGGCGGTGTCGGCGGCGGCGCCGGTGAGGTCCGGGGGCCGGTGCGGGTGGGACCGCAGGATCCGGGCGGCGGAGTGTTCGCGCTGGTAGAGGCGGGCGTTGTCGATGGACAGGGCGGCCCTGGAGGCGAGCAGTTCGGCGACGGCCAGGTCGGCGCGGCCGAACGGGACCTGGTTGTGCCAGCGGTAGAAGCTGACCAGGCCGAGGACGACGCGGCGGGCGCGCAACGGGACCACCATCATCGAGTGGACGCCGGCCGCGAGCAGCCGGGCGTCGCGCGGCCGGGTGGGGTCCAGCCAGTGGGTGTGGGCGCCCATCCGCCGGATCAGCCGGGGCCGCAGGCGGGTGAGGACGTCCCAGTGCGGGGTGCCGCCGGGGTAGGTGTCGACCTCGCCGACCCGCGGCACGCCCTCGCGGTGGCGGCCGGACGCGGAGCGGAAGCCCGCGCGGCGCACGGTGGCGTTGCCGCAGCAGGCCCCGGCCGGCACCGCGTCCCCGCGCAGGACGAGGTCGAGGACGTCGACGGCGGCGCTGTCCGCGAAGCCGGGCAGTGCGAGGTCGCACAGTTCCTGCGCCGTACGGAAGGTGTCGAGCGTCGTCCCGACCGTGCCCGCCGCCTTCTCCAGCAGGCGCAGGCGCTCCTCGGCGCGGGTGCGTTCGGTGATGTCGGTGAGCGAGGTGGCCAGGCCGAGCACCGTTCCGTCGGGGTCCTCGAGCCGGAACCCGGAGACGGACATCACGGCCTCGACGGCGGGGTCGCGGCCGGCGATGTGCAGGCGCAGGTCGAGGACGGGGGTGCCGGTCTCCAGGATCTCGCGGGCCAGTGCCTCGACCTCGTCCGGGGAGGGCACCTGGAAGGCGGTGAGGATGTCCCAGAGCGGTCTGCCGAGCATCTCGTGGATGCGGAAGTCGTTGATGCGGTACGCGGCGGTGTTGACCCGTACCAGCCGCAGCCGGGGGTCGAGGACGTGCAGGCCGACCGGCGACTGGGTGAACAGCGCGTCGAGGACTGCGGCGTCCACGCCACCCGGTCCTGGGACGGGGTGCGGGTGGGGGCTCACGGTGCTCCGCTCTCGTCGGGACGGGTGGTGCGACTCGCCCCCGCACGCCCGGGGCGCGGGCGGGCGGCGGGGCCGCACGCCCGGGGCCAGCCTCACCCTGCGGCCCGGGCGCGGCGATCCGGCTGGGCCGATCAGGCGAGCGCCGGGCCGCCCTGCCCGGGCCGCTGCCGGAGCGGTGGCGGAGCTGATGCCCGTTGAAGGGTTC
>NZ_JAIZ01000651.1:2566-18674 GCF_000710465.2 Kitasatospora sp. MBT63
CGCCGTCGGGGACCGCCGAACTCCGCCGGTACGGAGGCACGTTGTGCCGCTCGGCCGGGAGGCCCGCCACCTGCGGATCCCCCCGGTGCGGAGTGACATGAACCGGTCGTTATAGTCTCATCAGCCTCCCCTCCCGGGGCCGCGGTCGCGGGCGGGGGGGGTGCTGTCTCACCGGAACGGGGCCGGTGGGGTGCTGTCGGCACACCCTGCCGCCATGTCCCGAACTCCCGAACAGTGCGTCGACCATCCGGGAGTACCGAAGATGACCCGCTCCACCAGCCGCCACTGCGCCGCCGTCGCCGCAGCCACCACCGGCGCCCTCCTGCTCGGCGCCTGCGGTACCGGCGGCGGCCAGGAATCGCTCCACGACCGGCTGCCCGAGGCGATCCGCAAGGCCGGCGTGATCCGGGTGGGCTCGTCGTTCACCGCGGCGCCGGTGATCTTCAAGAACGCCCAGGGCGTGGTGGACGGCCTGGACCCGGACGTCGCCGCCGCCCTGGAGAAGTCGCTGGGCGTCAAGTTCGAGTTCCAGGACGTCGGCCCCTTCGCGAACGTGCTGCCCGGGCTGCTGGACAAGAAGTACGACATCGGGCTCTCGGGCATCACCGACACCCGCGAGCGCCAGCAGGGCGTCGACAAGAACAACAAGCAGATCAACGAGGGTGTCGACTTCGTCGACTACTTCATGGCCGGGATCGGCATCGTGGTCGGCAAGGGCAACCCCCAGCGGATCGCCGGCCTCGACGACATCTGCGGGAAGTCCGTGGCGGTCAAGAAGGGCACCATCCACGACGACCTCGCCGCCCGCCAGCAGAAGGCCTGCGAGCACCTCGGCAAGCCGCTCAAGGTCCAGCAGACCGACGCCGACGCGGACGCCCTGGCCAGCCTCCACGCCGGCCGCGCCGACGCCTACCTCACCGACTACCCGAAGGCGCTGTACAGCGCCCAGACCGTCGACGGCGGGCAGAGCTACGAGGTCGCCGGGAACCAGCTCCAGCCCCGGCCCTACGGGATCGCCGTCCGCAAGAGCGACAGCCAGCTGCGGGACGTCCTGACCAAGGCGGTCAACACCCTCGTGGTCAACGGCACCTACGACGCCATCCTGGCGAAGCGCCAGCTGACCGCGGGGGCGGTCCAGAACTCGGTCGTCAACGGCGGCAGCTGACCGCCCCGGACCGGGAGGCCCGGACCACAACGATCCGGGCCCGGCCGTCGGGGGGACGCGGCCGGGCCCGGGGACCAGGGCGAGGGGGCGGCCACCGCCGCCCCTGACCTCGCTCCACCACCGTACGCCCCGCTCCCCCGGACCCCGGCGCGACACGCCCGGCGCGCCGGTCTGCGCCCGCCGGGGCGTTGCTTCAGTGCAGGGCGAGGTCGGGCGGGTCCGGCTCGTTGACGTCCACCACCAGCGCGGTCATCGGCACGCACAGCTGGAGCCGGCCTGCGACGGTGGCGGCCGCCCGCCCGATCGGCTCGTCGGCGGCCCCGGCCGCGTACTGACAGAGCAGCGCGATGGCCGCCTCCAGCAGGACCTCGTCCACCCGCGCGGCCGGCGCCTTGCGTCCGGCGCCCCCGGACGGGTGCAGGACAGCGGCGGCGAGACGGTCACGGTCAGCACGCCCAAGTCTCGTTGTCATACGAACCACCTTGGCGGCGGCTGGCCTCCGCCGCCATCGCCCGCACCCGTCCGGGTCCCGCCCGGCTCCCCCGCATCGCCCCCGCGCCCGCCCGGCGGGGATGCCGGGCGCCGGACGCGGTGGAAGCATGGACGGGCGGGCCCCGCCCCCGCCCGTGCGGCCCCCGGAGCGCGGGGCGCCCCCGTCCGACCCCGCGAGCAGCGACCAGCAGCGACGAGCACCGGAGGACGCCATGCGGACCGACACCCGTCACCACCCCGGATTCGCGGTGGCCCGCTGCTCACTGGCGCCCGGCGAGACGCTCACGGCGCAGTCGGGGTCGATGTACGCGTGCAGTGCGGGGATCGAGGTGGACGCGAAGTCGAGCGGAGGGATCCTGGCGGGTCTCAAGCGCGCCGCGGTCGGCGGCAGCTCGCTCTTCCTCAGCCACTTCACGGCGCAGGGCGAGGGCTGCTGGGTCGACCTGGCGCACCGGCTCCCCGGTGACGTGGTGGCCGTGGACGTCACCCCCGACCAGCCGCTGCAGGTCACCCAGGGCAGCTGGCTGGGGTGCTCGCCCGGGGTGGAGCCGCAGACCAAGTGGGCGGGCATGCAGAACCTGTTCGGCGGCGAGGGCGGGTTCACGCTGCGGATGGACGGGGCCGGCAGCGCCGTGCTCGGGTGCTACGGCGCCCTCGACGCCCTCGTGCTGGCACCCGGCGAGCAGGTCACCGTCGCCACCGGGCACATCGTCGCCTACGACAGCAGCACGACGCTGGCGGTCCGCCGGCTCGCGGCCGGGCGCACCATCCGCTCGCTGAAGACCGGCCAGTTCCTGGTCTGCGACTTCACCGGTCCCGGACGGGTGTTCCTGCAGACCCGCAACCCGAAGGCGCTGGTGGCGTTCGTCCAGGAGTCGCTGCCGAAGCCCGACGCCGAGGGTGTTCAGGTGTCGGACGGCGGCTGAGCAGCCGGTGCCCGGATCAGTCCGGCCACGTGGTCCGCGACCATGTCCAGGATCTCCGCGGCGCCCGCCGGGTCGCCAAGCACCAGGTGGTTCAGCGTCAGACCGTCCGTCAGGGCGGCCAGGTAGCGCGCCAGTACCGCTACCGGGACGGTGAGTTCGGAGCCGGTCGCGGCGCAGAGCTGTTCGAGGAGTTCGCCGTAGGTGGCGCAGTACAGCTCGTACTGGCGGCGCGCCAGGTGCTCGAAGCCGGGCTGGCGCAGCGCGTACTGGGTGAGTTCGTAGGTGAGCATGTGCTCGCCGGGGCTCGCGGCGACGTGGTCCCAGTAGGCCTGGAACCCGGCGCGGACGGTGTCGCGCAGGGTGCCCCCGGGGCCCGTGTGCGAAGTCGCGGCGGACCCGGCGGGACCCTGCACACGCGCCTCGGGACGGATCGCCTCCCGGACCCTCGCCACCGAGTGCTCGGTGATCGCCTCGATCACCGCTTCGAGCAGGGCCTGCTTGGAGTCGAAGCAGTAGTGGAAGACGCTCAGCGACACGCCCGCCTCGGCGGCGATCGACCTGGTGGTGGTCCGCGGGACCCCGTCCCGGGTCATCGCGCGGATCGCGGCCTCGGTCAGCTGGCGTCTGCGCTCGGCCGACGGCATCCGGGCCATCAAGGTTCCCTTCACCGGGGTGCGGTCACCGGGCCGTCCGGCCGGACGGCCCGGACGGCCGGTGGCGGCCCGGACCCGGCTCTCCCCTCGGGTCCGGGCCGCCACCGGGCCCTGGGCTGCGCGACGTCGGCGTCAGGTGCCGTACACGCCGACCTCGTGCAGCGAGTAGCCCCAGTTGGTGCCGCGCTGCTGCCCGTGCACCCGGACGTAGCGGGCCGAGACGCCGGGGAAGCGGGCCGTGTCCACGCCCCCGTCACCGGTGGTGGTGGACCAGACCGAGCGCCAGGTGGAGCCGTCGGTGGACACCTCGATGCGGTACGCCCTGCCGTAGGCCCGTTCCCAGTCCAGGGTGACCCGCCGGATCACGCTGGTCTCCTTGAGGTCGATCTGCAGCCACTGGTCGTCGCTCCACTCGCTGGCCCAGCGGGTGCCGGTGTCGCCGTCCACGGCCCGTCCGGGCGCGAAGCTGACGAACGGGTTCCACCACTCGGTGGAGCTGGCCGCGGCGGGCGAGCCGGCGGCGAGGTTGACGCCCGCCCGGTGGTTCTCGGACGCCGCCCAGGTGTGCAGGTAGGACTCGGCGCCGCGGAACAGGTCGTCCACCACGTCCTGGCCGCCGACCTGCCGGATGTCCTCGATCCAGTCCGGGACCAGGCCGTAGTGCGCGGCGCCGTCGGTGTTGAGGTCCCAGGTGCGCTGGCCGGCGGTCTGCCGGTCGATCAGGGACCCGCCATCGACGCTGCGGAACGGGTACTTGACGGGGTTGGGCGCGTCGGCACCGCGCGGCGCCGGCCAGCCGCCGACCCCGTTCATGTCGGTGCCGTAGCCGTAGCCGACGCCGTACTTGTCGCGCAGCGCGTCGGTGCGCTTGGCCTCCGCGCTGAACGCCTCGGACCCGCTCATGTACTGGGCGGCGAACCCGCCGAGCTTGTAGAGGCGCTCGGTCCAGCCGAGGTCCATCCAGCTGTGCGAGGAGATCACGCCCGGGTACGACTCGGACTCCAGGATGTCGAAGGCCTGGTCCGCGGCCTTGACGCTCATGTGGTCGATCTCCAGCATCATCTTGCGCTTCATCATGCCGCGCACGGCGTAGGCGCCGAGGTCGGTGAGCCCGCGGGTGTTGCACTGCGCCCCGGCGGCGTACGACGGGACGGTGACGCCCGGCGGGAGCTCCTTCTCCGCCTGGAGCGCCGGCGCCAGACCGATCGGGTTGTCGTGCTGCGGTCCGGCGCACTGCTCGGTCTGCCAGAAGGTGCCGGTCGACAGGAACTGCCCCACGTTGATCGCCGTGCCGAGCGCCCCCTCGTCGAACCGCACGCCGCACAGGGCGTTGTCGAACTTGTGGCACAGGAACATGCTGCGCACGCCGAGCCCGTACAGCTCGTCCAGCCCGCGGTCGATGTCGGCCTTGCTGCACTGGCCGACGTCCAGGATCTGCTTGCAGCCGAACGGCTCGGAGGTCTCCACCCCCAGCACCACGGCCAGTTTGCCCTGCTCGATCACCTGGCGCGCCTGGTCGGAGTCGGTGACGATCCGGAACCAGCCCTTGCCCGGGCCGCCGTACATCTTGTCGATGTACGCCTGCATGTCGTACGACTTCTGCGCCTCCAGGCGGATGGCGGACATCTCGTCGCAGCCGCGGTCCTTGAAGAAGTAGACCGAGCAGATCACGCCGTTGGTGACCAGGTCGTTGACCAGCACCCGCTCGCCGCCGCGCCAGGCGCGCTCCACCCAGGCGTAGTAGTTCTGCTGGTGGGTGAGCGAGTCGTGGGCGGGCCAGTCCTTGAAGGTCGGCCAGCCGACCGGGTCGTGCTTGCCGTCGCCGCCCTTGGTGATCATGTCGAAGATGGCGAGCGAGCCGTCGGGGTAGTGCTCCGGGCAGTCCTTGAGCGCGTCGGCGACGCCCAGATCGGAGAACGGCTTGCCGCAGATCAGCCGGCCGCCGAAGCCCTCGTTGGCCATGATGTGGTCGTGCGCGTCCACGAAGCCCCGGACGTGGCCCTGCGCGTCGGTGCCCTTGAACGGCTCACCGGTGACGTTGACCCCGGAGTCCGGTGCCGGGCGCGCGGTCGGCACCCACCACCCCGACTCGGCCGAGGCGGCGGGCGCGGGGGCGAGCGCCATGGCCACCAGGGCGAGCAGCAGCGCCAGGACCGCGGTGGGCCGGCGTCTGCTGTGCCCGTGCCTGCTGTGCGTGTGTCGAACCATGGTGATCACTCACGCCTTCGGTCGGCGGACGGCGCGGCAGCGCAGCCGGACCGCCGGCGGGGCGTGCGAGCGCGCCCCACCGCCCGGGCGACTGTCATGTCCCGCACGCAAGATGCGACGAGAATCCCGACTGTTGGACATTCAGTCAATAGTCCGGGACGGATGACCTGATGGACCGTCGGTTCACCCGGACCCGGTTCCACCGCCCGGCGGATGCACCTCTGCGCCGACGCGCGGACGGCCGCTCACGGTGTGTCGCCGGACCAGTCCCAGCGCCGGGGATCCCCGGCCCGGGGCCCGTAGTGGGCCCGGCCGCCCGGCCCGTGGGAGCCGATCTCGGTCGGCAGCCCGGCACCCTCGGCCAGCTGCTCGTCACTCCAGTCGGTGACGTCGAGCAGCAGGCCGTCCAGTGGGCCGGCGACCAGCTCGCGGTACCGGTGGCCGGGCCGCGGCCCGGGATCGGGGTCGTCGTGGTCGGCGCCGTACACCCGGCCCCGCAGCAGCGCTTCGTCGTCCATGACCGCCAGCCTCCCAGCCGGGTCCGACAACCGCCGGGCACGGCCGGGGCGGCCTGCGGCGCAGCACCGCACGGACATCGGCCGGCCGCACCGCATCTGCGGGTCCACCGCCCCTCGGGCCGCCCGGCAAGCGCGATCAGCCGAACCAGACGATCTCGATCACGTGCAGCCGGCTGCGGGCGCGGTTGGTCCAGTACACGACGGTGAGCGGGCCGATCGCGGCCGTGCGCACGTCCTCGCCCTCCGGGTCGGTGCTGTCCCACTGCGGCCAGCCCCAGGGGGTGCGGGAGGCGATGTCGAGGACGTCGCGCACCATCTCCTGGACCGGGGCCGGCAGGTCGACCAGCACCTTGGCCGCCTGCGGGGACAGCCGGGCGGGCCAGGCCGGCCAGGCCCGCCCGCTCATCCGCGCACCCCGCGGCCGGGCGGACGGACGGCCGCCGGGCACGGCGGGGCAACGGGCGGCCGGTCGGGCAGGTGGTCGGGCTGTGCGCCCATCGGGTCCTCCACGCAGGGTGTCGTCGTCACCGTACGCCATCGGATCGCCGACGGTGGCGGGCATCCGCAGATCCCCGCCCTCCTGTACCCGGAACGGATCAGGCCGACGCTCCGTCAGCACGGCCGCGGCCCGCCGGCGGGTACCCGGCGGGGCCGCGGGCGGCGGCGGAGGGCCGGTGCGTCAGGAGACGTCGACCGCCGCGTCGTCCAGGACGAAGGAGGTCTGCTTGGTGTAGTCCTCGGTCCCGGTGAACTTCAGCGTGACCGTCTGCCCCGCGTACCCGGACAGGCCGAAGGTGTGCTGCTGGTAGCCGGCGGCCGCGTCGGTGTTGGAGTAGGTGGCCAGGGTGGCGAGCACGGTGCCGGAGGGGTTCAGCACCTGGACCTTCAGGGTGTCGAAGACCGTCGTACCGGAGGCCGCGGTGTCGATGTGCAGCCAGAAGCCGAAGGTGTAACCGGCGCAGCCCGCCGGGAGGGTGACGGTCTGGGCGAGGGTGTCGGTGGTGGCCGTTCCGTAGCCGTCCAGCCAGGCGTCGTAGCCGCCGGAGTGCGGGGGCTCGCCGGAGCTGCTGTTGATGGCGCTGGAGCCGCCGGAGTTGGTCTCGGTCCAGGACGCGGTGGAGCCGGCTTCGAAGCCCGGGTTGGCGAGCAGCTGGGCGGCGGTGCAGCTGCCGCCGGCGTTGATCGTCCAGGTGAAGGCGGCGCTGGCGGACGGGCCGGTGGAGTCGGCCGCGCCGGCGGTGACCTGGTAGCTGCCGGCGGTGGTGGGGGTGCCGCCGATGAGTCCGGTGGCGGGGTTGACGGACAGGCCGGGCGGCAGGCCGGTGGCGCTGTAGGTCAGCGTGCCGCCGGCGGTGTCGGTGGCGGACAGCTGGAGGCCGGTGGCGGTGCCGACGGTGCCGGTGCGGGCGCCGGGGTCGGCGAGCGTGACGCTGCCGGTGCCGGTGCCGGTGCCGGATCCGGTGCCGGCCAGCCAGGCGGTGGCGTTGAGGGCGAGGGCCGCGTCGGTGCCGGCGGGGTCGTCCCAGCCGTTGTAGAGGGTGTTGCCGCTCTGGCCGGTGCCGTCGTCGGCGGGTGAGCTGTCGCCCCAGATGGCCACCCGGCCGGCGCCGAAGGTGCTGGTGACGAAGAAGGCGCCGGTGGTGCCGCTGTAGCCGGTGCGGTACAGCAGGCCCTTGACGGCGGGGTTGTCGGCGGGCCTGAGGGTGAAGGTGGTGCCGTTGCGCAGGATGGAGCCGGTGACGGTGCCGAACGGCCCGTGCAGGACGGGGTCGCCGGCGTCGGTGACGGCGCGCGGGTTGTCGGTGGTGATGTTCAGCAGGTCGACGGAGAAGCCGAACGGGTCGGTGTTGTCGACGCCGTTGCTGGTCAGCAGGTCGTTGATGACGGCCGGGGAGTCCCAGCCGTCGTTGTTGCGGTCGCTGACGTTGTGGTCGGAGATCAGGAACAGCCCGCCGCCGTGCTGCACGAACGTCATCACGGCGGTCTTCTCGGCCGTGCTGAGGCGGACGTTCGGCTCGGGCAGCACGAAGGTGTCGAAGTTGGCGAGGTCGAGGGTGCCGCCGGTGCCGTAGGTGATGGCCTGTCCGGCGGGCAGGGTCTTGAGGCTGTACTGGCCGGTCTTCTGCAGGGCGACGCCCCAGGCGGAGAGGGCGCCGGTCCAGCTCTTCTCGGTGCTGGGGTTCGGGTTCTGGGTGAGCGGGTCGGGCTGGGCGGTGCTGATGATCCAGTCGGCGTTGCCGGCCGTCTCGGCCTTGGTGTTGTCGAACAGCACCCGGTGCTTGGCCGCCGCGGCGACGGGGGCGGTGGTGGCGGCGGCCGTCGGCACCGGGACCGCGAGGGCGGTGAGGGCGGCGGTCAGCGCGGCTGCTGCGGCGGCGCCGGCGGCCCGGCGGGCCGGGCGGAAGCTGGTCATCTGTCGTTCCTCCGAGGGGGGTTGGGGATTCGGGCGGGACGAGCGAGGGAGAGTATCCGCGCGTAGACACAGGGGCCGAAAGGTTCGGCGGATGGCCGATCCATGTACGGTTCATGACATTTCTCGGGGGCTTCAGGCATCCGGCATGCGAGATACAGGCAGGCGGGGGGAATTCGCTGTTGCACATGATTTGCACATGGGTACAACAGCAGGGAAAACTGTCCCGGCTCGACCCCCGTACCGAGAGGACCCCCCATGCCAGCGCCTAGCCGTCTCCGCGACCGGCTCACCCGGGACGAGTGGATCCGCCTCGCGGGGATGGGTGCGTTCATCCTCGCCCTGCACGTGATCGGCTGGTTCACCCTGCTGGCGGTCATCGCGCCGCACCACTATGACGTCGGCGGCCAGGTCTTCGGGGCGGGCATGGGCCTCACCGCCTACACCCTGGGGATGCGGCACGCCTTCGACGCCGACCACATCGCCGCGATCGACAACACCACCCGCAAGCTGATGGGCCAGGGCAAGCGCCCGCTGTCGGTCGGCTTCTGGTTCTCGCTCGGCCACTCGTCGATCGTCTTCGGGCTGTGCGCGCTGCTCGCCTTCGGCATCCAGTCGCTGGCCGGCCAGGTGGAGTCGGACGAGTCCTCCCTGCACAACGCGACCGGCCTGATCGGCGTCAGCGTCTCCGGCACCTTCCTGCTGCTGATCGGCCTGATCAACCTGGGCGCCTTCAACGGCATCCTCAAGGTCTTCCGCCGGATGCGCGAAGGCGATTACGACGAGGCCGAGTTGGAGCGCCAGCTGGACAAGCGCGGCTTCATGAACCGGATCCTCGGCCGGGTCACCCGGGCCGTCACCAAGTCCTGGCACATGTACCCGGTCGGCCTGCTGTTCGGCCTCGGCTTCGACACCGCCACCGAGGTCTCGCTGCTGGTGCTGGCCGGCGGCGCGGCCGCCTTCTCGCTGCCCTGGTACGCGCTGCTGGTGCTGCCGGTGCTGTTCGCGGCCGGTATGAGCCTGCTGGACACCATCGACGGCTCGTTCATGAACTTCGCCTACGAGTGGGCGTTCTCCAAGCCGGTCCGCAAGATCTACTACAACC
Source organism: Kitasatospora sp. MBT63 (assembly GCF_000710465.2). Lineage (GTDB taxonomy): Bacteria > Actinomycetota > Actinomycetes > Streptomycetales > Streptomycetaceae > Kitasatospora. Next base: position 12,044 of record NZ_JAIZ01000651.1, read on the forward strand.
TCACGGTGACCGGCCTGTCCGTGCTGGTCGCCCTGGTGATCGGCAGCATCGAGCTGATCGGCCTGCTCTCCGAGAAGCTGGACATCACCGCCGGCCCGGTCGGCTGGATCGCCGAGCTGGACCTCAACCTGGTCGGCTACGCCATCGTCGGCCTGTTCGTGCTCACCTGGGCGGTGGCGGCCGCGTACTGGAAGTTCGGCAAGGTCGAGCAGAAGTGGTCGACCGCGCTGCGCGAGCCGGCCGCCGTGGAGGCCGACTGAGCAGGCCCCGGACCAGCCGTGCGAGGCCCGCCCGACAGCCGTCGGGCGGGCCTCGCGCGCGTGACCGGGTCGGACCGTGGTCAGCAGGTCAGCAGGTCAGCTGCGGGGCCGCCCAGTCGGCGTGGTCGGAGGCGGCGCCGTCGCCGCCGTCGGTGACCACCAGGCGCAGCTCCAGCGCTCCGGTCAGGTCGGCGGTCAGGTGCTTGGCCGCGTCCTGGTAGGTGAGCAGGCCGCTGTCGGCGACCTTGGTGTTGTCCTTCCAGATCTGGAAGACCACCGAGCCGCGGGTCGCGGACTCGTCGTCCACGCCCACGTCGGTGGTCAGGCCGGTGCAGTCGCCGCCGAGGTAGTAGGTGATCTCGCTGTACGCGTTGGTGCCGAGGCCCTTGGCGTAGGTGGCGCCCTGGACGGTGATCGGGTGGCCGTCCCCGGCGGGGGCCTCGTTGTTGCTGCGGTCGTGCTCGACCGGGCCCCAGCCGTTGACGGCGGCGGACCAGGGCAGGTCGCTCAGCGGGTGGGTGCCGGCCGAGGGGCCGCCGCCGCAGGCGAGCCGGGGCTCGGCCCAGTCGGCGTGGTCGTAGCTCATGCCGTCGCCGGCGTCGGTGACCACCAGCCGCAGCCGGGTGCCGCCGGTGAGGTCGGCGCTCAGGTGCTTGACGGCGTCGCGGCCGGTCAGCCGGCCGCTGTCGGCGACCTTGGCGTCGTCCTTCCAGATCTGGAAGTCCACCGAGCCGTTGCCGCCGGTCTCGTCGTCGACGCCGACGTCGACGGTGAGGTTGCGGCAGGTGCCGCCGAGGAAGTAGCCGACCTCGCTGCCCGCGTGGACGCCGAGGCCGCGGCTGTACTGGGTGCCGCGCAGCGCCATGGTGCGCCCGTCGCCGGCCGCGGTGTCACCGTTGGAGCGGTCGCGCTCCACCGGGCCCCAGCCGTTGACCGCGGAGCTCCAGGACAGGTCGCTCAGCCGGTTCATGCCGCCCGGCGGGGGGACCGGGGTGCCCGGGGTGACCCGGAGCATCACCGTGCCGTGCGGCGGCACCGAGGCGCTGATCGCACCGGTGGTGCTGCTGCTCTGCTTGCTCCACAGGTCCTTGACGGCGTACGAGGTGGCGCCGCCGATGCCGACCGCCTGGACGGTGGTGGCCACGGTGGCGGTGTACGAGCCCTCGTTGGTCAGGGTGACCGAGCGGCTGCCGTCCGCGAGCGGCTTGGACATCACCACCTTGCCGCCGGTGGAGGACACCACGGTGCCCTGCCGTCCCAGCGGGTCCTGGTCGACGGCTATCACGTCCTTGTTGGTCAGGATCGCGAGCGTCTCGGGGTCCGCGGTGCGCAGGTCGGTGCCGATCAGCAGCGGGGCGGCCATCTGGGCCCAGAGGCTGAAGTGGGTGCGGTACTCGGTGTCGGTCATGCCGCCGTTGCCGACCTCCAGCATGTCCGGGTCGTTCCAGGCGCCGATCCGGGCGTACGGGGCGAGCTGCTGGTTCTGGTGCGCGATGGTGATCATGCTGGACCAGGTGTCGCTGATGTCCCCGGTCGTGCGCCAGGAGTTGCCGACCGGCTGCGCCCAGCCCCAGGGCTGGTTGGCGCCCCATTCGCAGATCGAGAACAGGATCGGGCGGCCGGTCGCCGCGAGCGCGTCCCGCATCGCCTTGTAGCGCTGCTGGGCGTCCACGCCCTGGTTGTTGCAGTTGTCGTACTTCAGGTAGTCGACGCCCCAGGACGCCCAGAGGTTGGCGTCCTGCTGCTCGTGGCCGAGGCCGCCGGGGAAGCCCTTGACGTCACAGGTCTTGCTGCCGGCGCTGGAGTAGAGGCCGAACTTGAGGCCCTTGTCGTGCACGTAGTCGGCCAGCGCCTTGATGCCGTGCGGGAAGCGGACCGGGTCGGGCACCAGGTTGCCGGCCGCGTCGCGGGCGGGCAGGGCCCAGCAGTCGTCGAGGTTGACGTACCGGTACCCGGCGTCCTTGAGGCCCTTGGAGACGAAGAGGTCGGCGATGCCCTTGACCATCGCCTCGTCGAAGTCGTCCCCGCACCAGGTGGAGTTCCAGTTGTTGAAACCCATCTGCGGGGTGAGGGCGAGTCCGTTGTCGAGGGCGAGGGCTGGCGGGGCGCCGGCCAGCTGGACGGCCGCGGTGAGGGCCACGCCGCCGGTGAGTAACGCGAGCGAGGTGAGCGCGGACGCCGAACGGCGGCGCCAGGAGGCTCTGCGGGACAGCACGTGAGGGCTCCTGCGGGTGAGAGGTGGCCGGTTGCGAAGGCGATCAGAAAGCAACCAAAGCCAACGCGTTCCAACGTAATGTCACACATGACAGCGCCGTTTCATGGCCGCGTCAAGAGTGTTGACACACCGTCCGTTCGGCGCGGCACTCGGCGCCCGGCGAGGACTGACCGAAATCAACAGCCCGGAACCCGCACGTTGGAAAATGGTGGATCATGAACGGCCCGGGCCGGCCGGGGTGGGCGACGGTTGGACGTGTCTGCGCCAAGAGTTAACGCACAGGCCCTTGTCGGGTCATTTTCTACGCGCGTATCTTGGCTTCGCCGAAGCGCCCACAGGCTTCGGATCTACGCGAGTAGTAAGCGCTCTGACACACCCTCAAGCGCCCGGAGACCTCCCGTCGGCCGGGCCACCTCGCTGCCCGGAACCGGCCCGCCGTGACGGCCGGGCAGACCTAAGGAGTCCTGATACCGGTGTCCAAGCCCACCGCCGCCCGCTCACGCCGGGCGCTGCTGCGCGCCACCATCATCCCGGCCGGCGTCGCGGCCTCGCTCGTCCTGGTCCCGCTGCCGGGCGCCGTTGCCGCGCCCTCCGCCGACGCGGTGATCTCCGAGGTCTACGGCGGTGGCGGCAACTCCGGCGCCACCCTGAAGAACGACTTCATCGAGCTCGCCAACAAGGGCGGCGCCGCGTTCGGCCTGACCGGCTGGAGCGTGCAGTACATCTCGGCCAGCCCCGGCCCGACCTCCACCTGGAGCGTCACCCCGCTGACCGGTTCGATAGCCCCCGGCGGCCGCTTCCTGGTCGCCGAGTCGGCCGGCACCGGCGGCACCGTCGAGCTGCCCGCCCCGGACGCCACCGGCACCCTCGCGCTGTCCGGCACGGCCGGCACCGTCGCCCTGGTGCAGGGCACCACCGCGCTCACCTGCAAGACCGCCGCGGACTGCGCCGCCGACCCGAAGGTCCGCGACCTGGTGGGCTTCGGCACCGCCGTGGTCCGCGAGGGCAGCGGCCCTGCCGCCGGCGCGAGCAACACCGCCTCGGTGGCCCGTGCGGCCGACCTCGCCGACACCGACGACAACGCGGCCGACCTCAAGGCCGGCGACCCGACGCCGACCAACAGCAAGGGCGACACCACCGGCGGCCCGACCACCCCGCCGAACCCGACCGAGCCCGGCTCGGTGCGGATCCACGACATCCAGGGCAACACCCGCATCTCGCCCAAGGCCGGCCAGACCATCCAGGGCATCCCCGGCGTGGTCACCGGCGTGCGCACCTACGGCTCCAAGGGCTTCTGGATCCAGGACACCAACCCGGACGCCGACCCGGCCACCAGCGAGGGCGTGTTCGTCTACACCGGCAACGCCACCCCGACCGTCAAGGCCGGTGACGCGGTCCTGGTCACCGCCAAGGTCAGCGAGTACTACCCGAACCAGGCCGGCGGCAGCCAGTCCGTCACCGAGCTGACCAACCCGCTGGTCACCGTGGTCTCCTCCGGAAACCCGGTGCCCGCCCCGGTGGTGCTGAACGACGACTCCATCCCCGAGGCGTACACCGCCGACGCGGCCGGCGGCACGATCGAGGCCAACACCCTCAAGCCCGGCAGCTACGCGCTGGACCTGTTCGAGTCCCTGGAGGGGATGAACGTCCAGGTCAAGAACGTCCGCGTGGTGCAGGCCACCGACCAGTACCACGAGCTGTGGGTGGAGGCCCGGCGCCAGGACGAGAAGTCCAAGCGCGGCGGCGCCATCTACCTGGGCTACGACAGGCCCAACTCCGGCCGGCTGATGGTGCAGGCGCTCGCGCCCGAGGCCGAGAAGCCGTTCCCGCTGGCCAACGTCGGTGACCGGCTGCAGGGCGTGACCTCCGGCCCGCTGGACTACAACCAGTTCGGCGGTTACACCCTGGTGGCGTCCACCCTCGGCGCACTCCAGGACAACGGCCTGCAGCGTGAGGTCACCAAGGAGGCGGCGGCCGGCGAGCTGTCCATCGCCACCTACAACGTGGAGAACCTCGACCCGAGCGACCCGGACAGCAAGTTCGGCGAGCTCGCCAAGGGCGTGGTGACCAACCTGCGCTCGCCCGACATCGTCACCCTGGAGGAGATCCAGGACAACAACGGCGCCACCAACGACGGCACCGTGGACGCCGGCGCCACCGTGGCCAAGTTCATCGCCGCGATCAAGGCGGCCGGCGGCCCGGCGTACGAGTGGCGCTCCATCAACCCGGAGAACAACAAGGACGGTGGCGAGCCCGGCGGCAACATCCGCCAGGTCTTCCTGTTCAACCCGCAGCGGGTCTCCTTCACCGACATCGCCGGCGGCGGCGCCACCACCGCGGTGGACGTCACCGGCAAGGAGAGCACCACCGCGCTGACCGCCTCCCCGGGCCGGATCGACCCCGGCAACGAGGCCTGGAACACCAGCCGCAAGCCGCTGGTCGGCCAGTTCTCGTTCAAGGGCAAGAAGGTCTTCGTCATCGCCAACCACTTCAACAGCAAGGGCGGCGACCAGGGCATCGACAGTCGCTTCCAGGCGCCGACCCGCTCCTCCGAGGTGCAGCGGGTCAAGCAGGCCGGCATCGAGCAGGCCTTCGTCGCCAAGCTGCTGGCCGCCGACCCGCAGGCCAAGGTGGTCTCGCTCGGCGACTTCAACGACTACCAGTTCTCCCCGGCGCTGACCGCGCTGACCAAGGACTGCGTGCTGCGCGACCTGGTGAACGAGCTCCCGGAGAAGCAGCGTTACTCCTACGTCTACCAGGGCAACTCCCAGGTGCTGGACCACATCCTGGTCAGCCCCGGGCTGACCCACGCCAAGTACGACGTGGTGCACATCAACAGCGAGTTCGCGAACCAGGCCAGCGACCACGACCCGCAGGTGGTCCGCGTCAAGCCGTGACCCGGCGGCGGTGAACGGAACGGGGCGGGGCCGCGCACAGCGGTCCCGCCCCGTTCCGTCGGTGTCAGCGGCCGAGCGTCTTCAGCACGGCGCGGGACATCACCGCCTCGCCGGTCGCGTTCGGGTGGAACGGGACGGCGAGCGAGTGCGGGATGGTGCCCTCGATCCAGCGGTCGTCCGAGCAGATGTCGTGGCCCTTGGTCGGCGTCGCGGTGTCCACGTAGGTGGTGCCGTTCGCGGCCGCGGTGGCGGCCAGCATCGAGTTGAGACTGCCGAGCACGCCGCGCAGGTAGGCCACGTCGCCGACGGTGACGGGCTGGCGGCCGACGCAGTTCCACTCGTCGTCGGGCAGCACGGACGGGTAGCCGACCAGCAGCACCTTGGCCTTCGGCGCCTTGGCGTGGATCCGCTGCAGGGCGTCGGCGAGCTGCGGGCGGGCCGCGTCGATCCGCTGCCGCAGGGTGTCCGTGCCCCACTGCCAGCTCCAACTGCTCCAGTCCCAGTGGCCGTCGGCGTAGTGGTCCTTGCAGGGGGTGCCGAGCGGGTTGACCACCGCGCCGCCGATGCAGGTGGCGATCACGTCGGCGATGCCGAGGTCGGAGGTGCCCAGGTCGTTGCCGCCGATGCCGACGGTGATCAGTTCGGTGTCGGCGGTGACCGAGTCGATCTGAGGGTCGTTCACCCGGATGAAGGCGTCGTACTGGGCCGAGGTGATGGCCTTGATCTTGGCGGCCGAGCAGGTGGTGTCGGTGTACGCGCTGCTCTTGAGGGCGGCGGCGACCAGGTGTCCGTAGTTGTGGTCGGAGCGCAGGCACAGGCCGGCCGACTGGCCGGGCACGCCCGCGCCGGCGGCGTAGGAGTCGCCGAGCGCCACGTACTTGCCGGTGCCGCCGGCGGCCTGGGCGGGGGCACCGAGCGCGGTGAGCGCGGTGAGTGCGGCGGACAGCAGCACGCCGCCGGCCAGGACGGACTTTCGCTTCAGGGCAGGGCCGAGCACGGTTCCTCCTGGGGGAGAGAAACGAGGGTGGGTGGTGGGGTACGTGAGCTGGGCCACAGCGTCTTACTGATTGGTAAGTTACTGGCACGTTAACGGGGTGTCCAGGTTTCCGCCCCAGCGAATTGCTGCTGAATCCTGGTCAACTTCCTTGGGAATTACGCTCCATGGTGGAGCGATGGCATGGCTTCCACGGGTGGCCCGAGAGCCTCGCCAACCTGTCCGAAAAAAATCTGTGCGATTTTCCGTTATCCCCTCCCGTCCC
>NZ_JAIZ01000651.1:18780-21763 GCF_000710465.2 Kitasatospora sp. MBT63
AGGTGTCGGCACCCACGACCGACACCTGCCGATGAGGGAGAGACACGCATGGGACGCAGGGGAGCGGTCACGCACCGCCGCCGAAACCGCCGTGGCCGGCTGCTGGTGGCAGCCACCGTGACAGCAGGCCTCATCGCGGGAGCCGTCACGATCGGCACCGCGCTGGAGGGCGACCGGCCGGTCGTCGTCTCCGCCGACGCCGCCGTCACCCAGGAGATAGGCCCGGCGGCCGGACCGCTGCACAACGAGGCCCCCGCCCCGGTCACCGCGGTGCCGGCCAGCGACACCGGGAAGGGCATGGTGTACACCGGCCTGGTTCCCGCCGCAGGTGGCGACAAGTGTGCCGGTGTGTACAAGGTGTCCGACGCGGGTCTGTGCACCCACGGCCCGGACGAGGCGCCCAAGGGCGTCGACATCCACCAGGACGCCAAGCCCGTCGCGGCCGCCGCCGCCGAGCCGGCCGCGCTGACCGTCGCCTCCGACGCCGCGCCGTCCGCCGCCGACCTGCTCGGCGGGCAGACCGTCTTCGACGTCCAGTCCGGCAGCGCGCTGGCCTCCGAGGCCCCGGCCGCCGGCGGTACCCCCGCCTCCGCCGCCGCGGCCGCCGCCGGCACCGCCGTGGTCTGCGACGGCGACGGCAGCACCGGCAACCGGGTCCAGGTGCTGTACGTGCACGCCCCCGGCAAGGACCGTTTCGGCCAGTACCTGCCCTCGTTCAAGAAGTGGGCGGCCGACGCCGACGTCATCTACAACGCCAGTGCCGAGGAGACCGGCGGCACCCGGCACATCCGCTTCGTCACCGAGTCCGACTGCTCGGCCGCGGTGCTGAACGTCGAGCTCTCGGCCTCCGCGCTGCAGGAGTTCGGCGCCACCAACAACGCGCTGGCCCAGCAGGGGTTCAACCGCAGGGACCGCAAGTACATGATCTTCGCGGATGCCCAGGTCTACTGCGGCATCGGCACCTTCGCCGGTGACGAGCGCCCCGGCAAGGACAACCTGAGCAACTTCGGCCCGTCCTACGGCCGTACCGACGGCGGCTGCTGGGGCGGCTCCACCGCCGCCCACGAGCTCGGCCACAACCTCGGCGCGGTCAACAACAGCGCGCCCAACAGCAGCAAGGCCGGCCACTGCGTCGACGAGTGGGACATCATGTGCTACTCGGACGCGCCGTACTACCCGCAGATGGTCACCAAGTGCCCCAACCGCGCCAGTGACGACCGGCTGGACTGCAACCACGACGACTACTACAACACCAACCCGGCCGCGGGCAGCTACCTCACCACCCACTGGAACGTGGCCAACAACCAGTTCCTGATCTCCGGCGGCGGCACCGGCCCCAACCCGACGCCGACCCCGACCGCCACGGCGACCAAGACCGGCAGCCCGTCGCCCAACCCGAGCCCGAGCCCGAGCCCGACCAAGTCGCCGACCGGCTCCCCGAGCCCGACCGCCAGCCCCAGCCCGACCGGCGGTCCGGTCGCGCCCGACGTGGCGATCGGTCAGCTCACCCAGAACTCCGTGGTGCTGAGCTGGTCCCAGGCGGCCGGCGCGAGCGGCTACGACATCGTGCTGGACGGCCGCCCCCTCGGCACCGTCCGCTCCACCGCGGTGCGCCTGATCAACCTGCGCCCCGACACCGCGTACAAGATCGCCGTCGCGGTGCGCGACCAGTCCGGCAAGGCGGGCAAGGCCGGTCGTGAGGCCTCCTTCCGCACCCCGAAGGCCGCGGGCCCCGGCCCGACCAAGCCCGGCACCAAGTACACGATGACCAACAGCCTGACCGGCCAGGCCGCCGACATGTGGGGCGGCTCGACCAACGACGGCGCCGTGCTGATCGGCTACCAGCGCACCGGCTACGCCAACCAGCAGTGGACGTTCGAGGACCAGGGCGGCGGCAACCTGCGGATCCGCTCGGTGCGTTCCGACAAGTGCCTGCAGATCGGCGGCAACGCGGTGGCCGGCCAGTACGTGATGCAGCAGCCGTGCAGCAGCGCCGACACCCAGCAGTGGACCGTCAACGCCAGCGGCAGCGGCTACACGCTGACCGCCAAGGGCTCCTCGCTGGTGCTCGGCGCCAGCAAGCGCTGGTACTACGGCGGCTGGCTGCTGGAACTGCAGAAGGCGAACGAGCAGTCCTACCAGAACTGGACCATCCAGCCGGTCTCCTAGACCGCCCGCACCGGTGGGGCGGGACCGACCTCCCGCCCCACCCCCGGTACGCGAATCCGCCGCGGCGCCCAGGCGCCCGGCGGTGCTGCGTACCGCGGCCCGTTCCGCACCACCACCGCTGCACCGCACCACCGCTCGACCGCACTCCCGCACCCCGCACGACCGTCCGAGGAGCCACCGCATGCGCATCCGCACGCTCGCCGCAGCCGCCGTGATGGCCGGCCTCGCCGTCCTGGGCGGGGCCGGCCAGGCCGGCGCCCACGGCGACACCATCGTCTTCAAGATCTCCGCGCTGGGGGACGGCCACACCCGGGCCGCCGCCACCTGGGCGAACGACAACGACCCGGTCACCGACAAGGTCGCCGCGACCCTCAGCGCGACCGCCGACGACGGCCGGACGGTCGGCCCCTGGAAGCTGGAGGCGGTGGCCGGCACCCCCGGGACCTTCACCACCGCGCTGGCCCTGCCGCCCGGCCACTGGGCGGTGACCGTCGAGTCCGGGTTCCCGGCGCTCGGCCGCGGCCAGGCCGACCTCACGGTGACCGCGGTGCCGGGCACCACGGCCGGTGAGGGGGGCACGGCCGGCCCGGCCGTGCCCCCGTCGTCCGCGGCGCCGACCGGTACCCCGGCGGCCGTGGCCGAGACGGCGGACTCCGCCGATGCGGGCCCCAACTGGGTCATCGCGGTGGCCGCGGTGCTGGCCGCCGTCGCCGCGGTGGTGGTCTCCGCCGCCCTGCTGCGACGGCGCCGCGCGGCACGCTGACCCCGCCGCCCGCGCACCCCGCCCGGCCTCGGCCCGGGACACCGGAGGACC
>NZ_JAIZ01000651.1:21874-24248 GCF_000710465.2 Kitasatospora sp. MBT63
CGCCGTCTCCCGTCGCGGTGCACGCTGTCCGGCCGCGGTGCATCGTGGGCGATCCGCCCTTGGCGGGAGCGGGGAGGGGCTACTTCCGGCCGTCCGCCGCGCGCGGCGCCGATATCCGCCGGCATTTCCACCGGCGGGGGGACGGCAATTCGGCTACGGGGTGGAGCGCAATTCCGCCGGACGGTTTGTTACCCGCCGGTTGACCCCGGGGCCCGCAGGCCGCAGTATCGGGGCACCCACCGAGCCCTGGAGGACCGTTCGCATGGCACTGGACGCCGACGTCATCGTGATCGGAGCCGGCCTCGCGGGCCTGGTCGCCACCGCCGAACTCGCCGACGCGGGACGCAAGGTGATCCTCCTCGACCAGGAACCGGAGACCAACCTCGGCGGTCAGGCCCACTGGTCCTTCGGCGGGCTGTTCCTGGTGGACTCGCCCGAACAGCGCCGGATGCGGATCCGCGACTCGCACGAACTCGCCTGGCAGGACTGGCTCGGCACGGCCGGCTTCGACCGCCCCGAGGACGAGTGGCCCCGCCGGTGGGCCGAGGCCTACGTGGACTTCGCGGCCGGGGAGAAGCGCTCCTGGCTGCACCGCCAGGGCGTGCGGTTCTTCCCCGTGGTCGGCTGGGCCGAACGCGGCGGACTGCTCGCCAGCGGCCCCGGCAACTCGGTGCCGCGCTTCCACATCACCTGGGGCACCGGACCCGGCCTGGTCGAGCCGTTCGCCCGGCGGGTACGGGCGGCGGTCGCCGCCGGCCGGGTGGAACTGCGGTTCCGGCACCGGGTCACCGGGCTGGCCGCCACGGCGGGCGCCGTCGACACCGTCAGCGGCGAGGTACTGGTGCCGAGCGACGTCCGCCGCGGCGAGGCCAGCTCCCGCGAGGTCGCGGGGGCCTTCGAACTCCGGGCCCAGGCTGTGGTCGTCTCCTCCGGCGGGATCGGCGGCAACCACGAACTGGTCCGCAAGGCCTGGCCGGCCCGGCTCGGCACCCCGCCCGAGCGGCTGCTGTCCGGCGTTCCCGCGCACGTCGACGGCCTGATGCTGGGCATCGCCGGCGCGGCCGGCGGCCACCTTATCAACGGCGACCGGATGTGGCACTACACCGAGGGCATCGAGAACTGGGACCCGATCTGGGCCCGGCACGGCATCCGGATCCTGCCCGGGCCGTCCTCGCTCTGGCTCGACGCCCGCGGCAACCGGCTGCCCGTCCCGCTGTTCCCCGGCTTCGACACCCTCGGCACCCTCGAACACATCATGACCACCGGGCACGACCACACCTGGTTCGTCCTCACCCAGAAGATCATCGAGAAGGAGTTCGCGCTCTCCGGCTCCGAGCAGAACCCCGACCTCACCGGGAAGTCCGTCAAGGGCGTGCTCGGACGGGCGCTGCCGGGCGCGACCGGGCCGGTCGAGGCGTTCAAGAAGCACGGCGCCGACTTCGTGGTCGCCGACACCCTCACCGAACTGGTCCGGGGCATGAACGCCAAGACCCCCGAAGCGCCGATCGACGAGGCCGCGCTGCGGCGCGAGATCGAGGCCCGCGACCGGGAGATGGCCAACCCGTTCAGCAAGGACCTCCAGGTGACCGCCATCCACGGCGCCCGCCGCTACCTCGGCGACAAGCTCATCCGCACCGCCACCCCGCACCGCCTGCTCGACCCCAAGGCCGGCCCGCTGATCGCCGTCCGGCTCAACATCCTCACCCGCAAGTCGCTCGGCGGACTCCAGACCGACCTGTCCTCGCGGGTGCTGCGGGCGGACGGGTCCGTGCTGGACGGCCTCTACGCGGCCGGCGAGGCAGCCGGGTTCGGCGGCGGCGGCGTCCACGGCTACCGCTCCCTGGAGGGGACCTTCCTCGGCGGGTGCATCTTCTCCGGCCGCGCGGCAGGGCGGGCGGCGGCGCAGGCAACGGCCTGAGGCCGGGGGATGCTCCCAGTGCCCCTGAGTGGGTTGCTCGTCAGGGGCGCGGGGAACTGCGCGGGGCGGGAGCGTGTGGGTGGTGGGCGGCGACGGTGGGTGGATACGTCGTGCGTTGCCGGGTTTGAGGTGGGGGTCTTCCGCTGCGCGCAGTTCCTCGCGCCCCTGGGGGGCTGGTCGTTGGGGGTGCCTCGCTGCGGGGGCGGGGTGGTGGGGGAGAATCGGCGGAGGATCGAGTGGTCCGCCGCCGGTCCTGGTGGTGGGCCCCGGTGGGAGGAGACCGATGGCCCGCATGCCCCGCAAGGAACCCGTCGCCCCGGCCGCGCCGGTGACGGTGACGGTCTGCCGGGGGTGCTGCTGCGGCGTGGCCGCCAAGTACCCGGGGGTGGACCACCCCGGCCAGGTGGCGAAGTTGAAGGCGGACGTGGGTACGGCGGGCCGGGGCCGGGGGGGCGA
>NZ_JAIZ01000651.1:24423-26464 GCF_000710465.2 Kitasatospora sp. MBT63
GGTTCCAGGACGACATGCTGGACGACATCACCGACTGGGTGCGGGCGGGCGGCCCGGGGGTGGCCGACGCCCCGGGGACCTTGGACCTCCAGGCGTTCGCGGTGTCCCGCCGGGTCCGCGAGGGGCTCCCGGAGCAGGCGCGCTGACCGGCCGAATCCACCCTGGCTGATGGTCAGCATCTCGGTTCGGCTGATGAGAACGGGCCGGTGTCCCTACGCTGCTGGTGTCCTGATGTGTGACCAGGGGGGATGCGACGATGTTCTACTTCTCGATCCTGCTTCTTGCCGCCGGCGTCGTGCTGGTGGTGCTCAGGCGCCGTTCCGTGGTCGAGTTCCGGTTCGCGATGCTCACCGGGGTGCTGGTGGGTGCGGTCGGACTGCTGCTGGGGCTGAGCACGTTCGTGTACGTGGTGGAGCCGTACCAGGTCGGGGTGCCGACCTCGCTCGGTTCGGTGGGTTCGACCTGGCAGCCGGGGCTGCACCTGAAGACGCCGCTGACCGAGGTCACCACGTTCTCGACCCGGCCCTCGGACCTCAACCTGACCGGCAACGACACGGTCGAGGTCCGCTCGTCCGAGGGCGGGGTGCTGTACGTCGACCTGACCGTGAAGTGGTCGATCGACCCGCAGCACGCGCTGGCGCTCTACAAGCTGTCCGGCAGCTCGGACGGCGTCCAGCAGCGGCTGGTCTACCCGGACACCCGGGAGATCGTGCGCAACGTCTTCGCCAAGCACACCAGCGTGGAGGGCTACGCCTCGCAGCGGGAGGTCATCAACTCCGAGATGGAGCAGATCATCACGGGCCGGCTGGCGCCGCGCGGGATCATCGTGAACGGCGTGAACCTGCGCAACGTCAAGCCCAGTGACGTCCTGCAGAAGGCGATCGACCAGAAGATCCAGCAGGACCAGGCGACCGAGCAGGCCGCGGCCGCGGTGCTGACCGCCAAGGCGGAGGCGGAGAAGCGCCGGATCGAGGCGGAGAGCCAGGCCCAGGCCAACACGGTGATCGCCAACTCGCTGACCGACCGGATCCTGATGAGCCAGTGCATCGACGCGTTCAAGGCCGCGGCCGAGAAGAACCCGGTGTACGCCAGCCCGTGCGGCTCGGGGGCGGGCGGCAGCGCGCCGCTGATCGTGGACGGCACCAAGCGTTAGGCGGGGGTCTCAGGCCGGCGGGGCGGGGCGGCGGCCGGCGCCCTCCGGCCAGACCACCTCGACCGGGATGCCGGCCCGGCGGGCGGCGGCGACCATGTGGGCGGTGCCGCCGCGGCCGTTGCCGGGCAGGCCGTCCCAGACCGCGACCAACAGGTCGGCCCGGCGCAGCAGTTCGGTGTTGGCCGCTTCGTAGGCGTCGGCGTCCGGGGTGTCGAACGGCAGGACGAGCACCTCGGCGGCGGCGTGCCGGAGCCGGTCGAACTCGGCGGTGTAGCCGGCGTCGAGGGTGTCCCGGTAGGCGGGGGAGGGGATCACCGCGACCAGGGCCCCGCCGGCGGCCAGCACGGCGTCGGCGAACAGGGCGTCGGCGCCCGGGGCCAGGCAGGAGACGCCGGTGAGGGCGGCGGCGGGGTGGCCGGCCAGCAGGCGGCCGAGGGCCGCGCGGACCAGGTGGACGGTCGGGTCGGTGAGGTGGAGATGGCCGGTCACCGCGATCACCGTCACTGGCACTCCTCCTGTCGGCTGACCGGATGCTACCGGCGGGCGGGGCGCCGCGGCGGGCGCAGTCCGCAATCGTCGCCCGACGACCGGAACGGACCGGTGGTGACGTGGCCGCCGCGCCCGCGCCGCCCGTACGCCCCGGCGCCCGCGCGCGGGCCCCGCCCGTACGCCCGGCGCTGCCCTGCCGGCCCCCGGCACTACGGCTGGGGTCCGGCGGTGGTGAGCCCGGCGCGTTCGGCGAGCACCCCGGCCTGGAACCGGCTGTCGGCCTGGAGGGTCTCCAGGATCTCGGCGATGTGCCGCCGGCAGGTCCGCAGCGAGACGCCGAGCCGGCGGGCGATCACCTCGTCCTTGGCGCCTTCGGCGAGCATCCGGACCACGGCCCGG
>NZ_JAIZ01000651.1:26646-28499 GCF_000710465.2 Kitasatospora sp. MBT63
GGCAGAGGTGGGCGACCGCGCCGGGGTCGCGCAGCAGGACGGTGCCGGTGGAGCCGTCGGGTTCGCGGTGGGCGAGGAAGGCGGTGCTGCGGTCGATCACCGTCGCGGGCGCGGGCAGTTCGGGCAGGGCGCGGTAGGCGGCGCCGGCGGCGATCAGCCGGTCGATCCGCTCGCGCTGCGGGCCGGGTGCGGCGGGCGCGGCCCGGCACAGGGTGCGCAGCCGGGCGCCGCGGCCGAGGGCGGCGAACCCGGGGTCGCCGTCGGTGGCGGCGGGCAGGCCGCCGGGTGTCACGGTGAACAGTTCCTGCCGGCAGCGGGCGCTCTCCTCGGCGAAGACGGCCGCGGCGACCTCCGGGTCGGTCAGCAGTTCGACCGGATCGTGCCGGGCGGTGCCGCGCCGGGCGGAGCGGTAGCGGGGCATCAGGGCGCCGAACTCCTCGCGGATCGCCCGGACCCGTTCGGCGGTGCCGGCGATCTCCCGTTCGAGCGGTGCGGTCACCCCGGCGGCGGCCAGTTCGGGGCTCATCGGCACCAGCTGGTCGGGCCGTTGGGGTGCCGGGCGGAGCAGCCGCAGCCGCAGCAGCACCTCGCAGGCCCGGTCGAACTGCTCGCGGTCGAGGTCCGGGGCCTCCTGGCCGGGGCGGGAGCGGTCGAGCCGGCCGTTGGCCAGCGCCAGGTCGAAGAGCCGGACGGCGGCGGTGTCGAGCCGCGGTACGGGGTCGGGAGCCGTGGTGTCCGGCAAGGAGGTACCCCCGGTCATGGTTCGCTGCACGTTGGGGACATGCAGGTTGCTGCCAGATCCGCATGCTGGACGCTCCGGCCGGATGGCCGCGAAACTGTCAAATGCTCTGATCTTCAACAGTTCTGACAGCTCGTCAGGGTAGCTCGTCGGACCGGCCCGGCTCGTGGGGGGAGCGGGCCTGCGCCAACATGCCACAGGGGGCAGCGCCCGGCCAGAGGGCCGGTGCGGCGACCGCAGTTTTCCGGACACCCGACCGGCCGGTCGGCCGGTCACCCCGGCCCGGTCCGCGCCCTCGATCCCGTACGGCCGCGGCCGACCGCCCGGCCCGACCGCCCTGCCGATCCGTGACCAGCGGACGGCACCCGACCCCGTGAAGGCCGCCCGTATGCCCTCTGCCCAGATCCTGGCACCCGACCCCGCCGAGCGGCTCGCCGTCCGGTCCGCGCTCTTCGACCGGCTGCGGCTCGCGGCCGGAGACCGGCTGGTCGTCGTCCTCGACCGCGGCCGGGCGGCCGAGGCGGCCTGGCTGGCGGCCACCGCCAGGGCCGGCGGGATCGCGGTCCGGCTGCTGGCGGGGGACGCCCGGAGCCCGGTACGGACCGGCCGGCGGGTCCTGGGCGCGCTGGCGGACCTGCGCGGGGACGGGCCGCCGGCCCGGGAGGCGGTGTTCTTCCTGTGCGCCGAGCCGCTGGACCACGCGGTGCTGCGGCTGCCGGCCACCCTGGTCGCGGTCCAGCTCCCGGTCCCGGACTGGGAGGACCCCGCGCTGCGGGCCGGCCGGCTGGCGCACCTGCGGCAGCTGACCGCCGCCGCACCGGCCGTCCTGGTCGCCACCGGCGGCGGCGCCGAACTGCGGCTGCGTCCCGCCGACGGCCGGCCGCCCCGGGTGGAGGACGGGCCGGCCGAGGCCGGGCGGGTCCGGCAGCTGCCCGCCGGGCACCTGCACTGGCCGGCCGCGCAGGCCGACGGCGAGTTCGTCGCGGACGGGCTGATCGCGATCAACCGGCCGACCCGGCTGGGCGGTTCGCTGCACGAGCGGCCGGTGTCGGTCCGGCTGGCGGCGGGCCGGGTGACGGCACTCGGCTGCGCCGACCCGGTCCTGCTCGGCCTG
>NZ_JAIZ01000651.1:28670-32217 GCF_000710465.2 Kitasatospora sp. MBT63
TGGTCGACCCCGACCGCCCGTACTCGACGGCCTCGGCGGGCCTGCGCATCTCCCTGGGCGCGGCCGCGTCCTGGACACCGGAACCCGAGCACCGGGAGGCACCGTGAGCGCACCGATGGTCCAGCCGCCCCCGGCCCTGGTCCCCAGCCGCTACCTGCTGGTCGGCGACCGGGCCTACCGCGACAGCGACGGGAGCGAGGCCTGGTTCGGGTACGCCACCCGCTCGGCCACCCTGATCCGGCTCGACCGGGCCGGCGCGCACGCGCTGCGCTCCGGCGACCCGGCGGCGCTGGCCGGCCTCGGTCCCGAGGAACGCCGGCGGCTGGCCCGCCTGCACGCCCTGGTCGACCCGGCGGAGGACGAACTCGCCGCCGTGACCGACGGGTTGCGCGAAGGTTCGGCGCACGGTGCCACCCGGTCGGTGACCATCATGCCCACCTCGTACTGCAACATGGCGTGCAGCTACTGCGGCCAGGAGCACGTCAAGGCCGCCCACGACCGGCAGCGCGCCGACCGCACCGCCCGCCGGGTCGAGGCGATGCTCGCCGACCCCGCGGTGGACGCCGTCACGGTCACCTGGTTCGGCGGCGAGCCGCTGCTTGCGCTGCGGGTGATCCGGGAGCTGAGCGCCCGCTTCACGGCGGCCGCCGCCCTGCACGGCAAGACCTACACCGCCCGGATGGCCACCAACGGCAGCCTGCTCACCACCCGGACCCTCGCCGAACTGCACGACGACTGCGCGCTCGCCGAGATGGAACTGACCATCGACGGCCCCGAGGAGGTGCACGACCGGCGCCGGCTCACCCGCAACGGCCGCGGCAGCTTCCGGCGGACCGTCGCCGTGCTGGCCCGCACCCTGGACGAGGGCCTCGCCCCGGGCCTGCGGATCGGCATCCGGGTCAACATCGACCGGGACAACGAGGACTCGGTGACCGGCCTGCTCAACGACCTCGCCTGCCTGGGCCTCGCCCACCCGCAGGTCACCCTGCACCTGATCGCCGTGCACTCCTGGGGCAACGACGTCTCCGAGGTGGAGCTCGCCGCCCGCGCGTACGCCGCCCGGGAGGCCGACTGGCTGCGCACCGCCGAGGCGCTCGGCCTGCACTTCGGGCCGCTGCCCGCCGCCACCGTCCGCACCACCTGCACCGCCACCACCCGGTCCGGCGAGATCATCGACACCGCCGGCCGGGTCTACTCCTGCTCCGAGCACCCGCTGGTGCCCGGCGCCCGGGACAGCGGCGTGGTCGCCGAGGTGGCCGAGCTGGCCGGCTCGGCCCGGCGCCCGGCCGGCGCCTTCGACGACTGGTACGACCAGGTCGGCGACGGCGGCGCGCAGTGTTCACGCTGCCCGATCCTGCCGGTCTGCGGCGGGTCCTGTCCCAAGCTCTGGCGGGAGGGCCACCTGCCCTGCCCCAGCGTCAAGTTCAACTGGGCGCAGCGCATGGACCTGGCGGTCCGCCGGCGCGGGTACACCCCGCTGGACCCGGCGGCCGGCCGGTGAGCGGCGCCGCACCGGCGGCCCGCCGGACCATCCGCTTCGCGCACACCTCGGCCGGCGAGCCGTTCGACCCGGCCGGGCTCGCTGCTCCCGCCCCCGTCAGCCGTGCCTGGGCCTGGGGCGGCGCGACCGGCCGCGGGGTGCGGGTCTGCATCGTCGACAGCGGCGTCACCGCCGGGCACCCGCAGATCGGCGACGGGGTCCGGCAACTGGCCGCCACCCGGGCGCCGGACCCGGCGGCCGACGGCACCCGCCCGTGGACCGTCGCCGAGGACACCGGCGGCGACGTGGCCGGCCACGGCACCGCCTGCGCCGGGATCGTCCGCTCGCTCGCGCCGGACTGCGAACTGACCAGCGTCCGGGTGCTCGGCGGCAACCTGCAGGGCAACGGCGACGCCCTGCTGACCGCCCTGGAGTGGGCGGTCGCCGAACGGTTCCCGCTGGTCAACGTCAGCCTCTCGACCCGCCGCGAGCACTTCAAGGAACGGCTGCACGACCTCGCCGACGAGGCCTGGTACGCGGGCGTCACCCTGATCTCCGCCGCCCACAACAGCCCGGTGGACAGCTACCCGTGGCGGTTCCCGTCGGTGATCTCGGTCGGCGCGCACGCCGTCGCCGACCCCGAACGGGTGGAGTCCAACCCGCGGCCGCCGGTCGACTTCTTCGCCCTCGGCGTGGACGTCCCCGCGCCCTGGCTCGGCGGCGCCACCCGCCGGGTGTCCGGCAACAGCTTCGCCGCCCCGCACATCACCGGACTGTGCGCGCGCATCCTGCAACGCCACCCGGGCTTCGGCACCCCGCAGTTGCGGCACGTGCTGGCGGCCACCGCCGACAACATCGCCCCGAGGAGACCGGAGTGACGTCCGACCAGCTCGACGAGATCCTGCGCTCCACCGTGCGGCTGGCCCGGCTCTCCTTCGCGGCCGCCGCCGCCTCGGTGTTCGTCCGCGACGAGGAGCACGGCACCCTGGTCTTCGAGGCCTCCTCCGGCGTCGGCGAGGACCGGCTGGTCGGCATCGCCATCCCCGGCGACCACGGCATCGCCGGATGGGTCGCCAACACCGGCGAACCGATGGTGGTCCGCGGCGTCGCCGACGACGCCCGCTTCGACAAGGGCTTCGCCGAGAGCACCGGGCTGGTCCCGGACGTGATCATGGCCGTCCCGATGGAGCACCGCGGCGAGATCCTCGGCGTGCTGGAGGTCCTCGACCCCGAGGTCGACGGCGTCGGCGACCTGGACGCCATGGACCTGCTCACCGAACTCGCCAACCAGAGCGCCGCGGTGCTCGCCCTCAGCCTCGCCGAACGCCACCGCCCCACCGCCCCGCCCGGCGGCGACCCGCTCACCCGGATCGCCGCCGCGGCCCGGCAGGCCGACGGCACCCGCGGCGAAGCCGTCCAGGCCCTGCTGGCGGCCGTCGCCGACCTCCTCCAGACCGACCGGTGACCGGGGGGTGACGGCGGTGCACCTGGCGGACCTCCTCACCCTCGGCGCCCGGCCGGCCGCCGGACTGCTGCTCTCCCTCACCGACCGCTGCCCGCTGGCCTGCGCCCACTGCTCCACCGACTCCACGATGGCCTCCGCGCAGTCGTCCGGCGGCCCGTTCCGCGCCCTGGTCTCCTCGTTCACCCCGGACTGCCGGCCCGAGCTGATCCTGATGTCCGGCGGCGAGCCCCTGCTGCGGCCCGCCCTGGTCCGGGAGCTGACCGCCTCCGCCGCCACCGCCGGAACCGGCGCCGCCCTGCTGACCGGGATGTTCTTCGCCCGCGGCGGCGGCCTGCCGCCGGCCGTCCGCCGGGCGGTGACCGGCCTCGCCCACCTCGCGGCCAGCCTGGACGCCGAGCACGAACGCGAGGTCGGCCGCGCCGAGGTGTTCCGGGCCCTGGGCGCCGCCCTCGACCACGTCCCGCACGCCAGCCTGCACCTGACCGCGGTCCCGGACGCCGCCGGACACGCGTACCTGGACGGTGTGATCGCCGACGTCCGGCGGCGGTTCGGCACCCGGGTGCCGATGCTGGTCGGCGCGGTCCGGCCGACCGGCCGGGCCG
>NZ_JAIZ01000652.1 GCF_000710465.2 Kitasatospora sp. MBT63
CACCCGGGTCGTCGACGCGCTCGGCCGCCGCGCCGTCCCCGGCCTCAACGACGCGCACCTGCACGTCATCCGCGGCGGCCTCAACTACGTCCTGGAACTGCGCTGGGACGGCGTCCCGACGCTGCGTCAGGCACTCGCCATGCTCCGGGACCAGGCCGAGCGCACCCCGCCCGGCCAGTGGGTGCGCGTGGTCGGCGGCTGGTCCGCCGACCAGTTCGCCGAACGACGCCTGCCCACCCTGGACGAACTCAACGCCGCGGCCCCCGACACCCCCGTCTTCGTCCTGCACCTCTACCAGTCGGCACTGCTCAACCGCGCCGCGCTCCGCGCAGGCGGCTTCACCCGCGACACCCCCGACCCCACCGGCGGCCAGATCGTCCACGGCCACGACGGCGAACCGACCGGCCTGCTGATCGCAGCCCCCGGCGCGCTGCTGCTCTACTCCACCCTCGCCAAGGCCCCG
>NZ_JAIZ01000653.1:0-6949 GCF_000710465.2 Kitasatospora sp. MBT63
GGCCGCCGCTCCCCCGCCGGCACCGGCCGCGGCCGCCGCTGCCGTCCGGCCGGCCGCCGCAGCGGGCGGCGTCTTCCGCGCGCACCAGCGCCGCTTCCTGCCGTACGACGTCACCGACTTCACCGGCCGCGGCGAGGAGTTCCACCGCCTGGTGGCCCTCGCCGAGCAGGCCGCCCACCCCGACGGCCAGGACGGCGCCGGGAGTTCGACCCTGGTGGTGACCGCCGTCGACGGCATGGCGGGCATCGGCAAGACCACCCTCGCCGTCCGGGCCGCGCACGCGCTGGCCGACCGCTACCCGGACGGCCAGCTCTTCGTCGACCTGCACGGCCACACCCCCGGGCAGGAGCCCATCACCCCGGCCGCCGCCCTCGACCGGCTGCTGCGCCACCTCGGGGTCAGCCCCGAACGGATCCCCGACGGCGTCGAGCAGCGGGCGGCCGCCTGGCGGGCCGCGCTGGCCGGGCAGCGGGTGCTGGTCGTGCTGGACAACGCCCGGGACGTCGGGCACGTCCGGCCGCTGCTGCCGGGTGCCGGCAGCGCGCTCGTCCTGATCACCAGCCGGCGAAGACTCACCGCGCTCGACGGCGCCGTCAACCTGTCGCTGGAGGTACTCACCCCCCGGGACGCGGTGGAGCTGTTCGTGCGCATCGTCGGCGCGGACCGCGCCGAGGGCCGGCGCGCCGAGGTCGAGGACGTGGTCGCGCTCTGCGGCTGCCTGCCGCTGGCCATCCGGATCGCCGCCTCCCGGCTGCGGCACCGACCCGCCTGGAGCGTGGCCCACCTCGCCGACCGGCTGCGCGACCGGCAGCGGCGCCTCGCCGAGCTGGTGGCGGGCGACCGCAGCGTCGCCGCCGCCTTCGAGGTCTCCTACCTCCAGCTCGGCGATGCCCAGCAGCGGATGTTCCGGCTGCTCGGCCTGCACCCCGGGCACGACTTCGACGCGGCCGGCGCCGCCGTACTCAGCGGCTGCACGGTGGCCGAGGCGGAGGTGATGCTGGAGGAACTGTTCGACACCCACCTGCTCGGCCAGCACACCGTGGGCCGCTACTACTTCCACGACCTGATCCGGCAGTACGCCCTGACCAAGGCCGAACACCAGGAACAGCGGACCGGCCGGGAGCAGGCGCTCGGGCGGCTGCGCCGGCACTACCTCAACCTGGCGCGCTGCGTCGCCGAACTCTCCGATCCGGGCCGGCCGTCCGTCCGGACCGTGGAGGCGCCGCGGGCGGTCCCGGGGCTGCGGACGGTCGCGGACGCGGCGGACCTGCTGGCCGCGGAGCGCGCCAACATCGTCGCGGTACTGGCCTGCCCCCCGGCCGGCGACGGCCTGGCGGAGCTCTGGCGGCTGGCGGTCGCGGTCGGCCCGTTACTGGTCCGCAACGGCTACGTCGAGGAGGCGCTGACCGGCTACCGGCACGCCCTGGACGCCGCCCGGGCCGCCGACGACCCGCACGGCCAGGCCGAGGTGCACACCAACCTCGCACTGGCCTACCGGGCGCTGGGCCGCTACGACGGCGCGGTCCGGTCGCTCGGGACCGCGCTGGAGCTGCACCGCGCCACCGGCGACCGCTACGGCGAGGCCCGCACACTGTGGACGCTCGGGCACGTCGGCCTGCTGCGCGGCGACTACCCGACGGTGCTGGAGCAGTACCGGGCGGCGCTGGAGATCTTCGAGCAGGTCGGCGCCGCCCGTGACCAGGCCGCCGTCCTGGGCAACATCGGCGTCGTGTACGGCTACCTGGCCGAGTACCGGCAGGCGCTGGCCCACCACCGGCGGGCGCTGGCCCTCAGCCGGGAGCTGGACAACCCGTTCCGGGAGGCCGTCGACCTGCTGAACGTCGGCTGGGTGCTCTCCCGGCTCGGCGACACCGGGGAGGCCTGGGGCTACCTGGAACAGGCCCTGGCCAGGACCCGGGAACTCGGGGCCCGCGAGGTGGAGGCACAGGCCCGCTGGGCTTTCGGCGACCTGCTGCACCACTGCGGCGACCAGCCGGCGGCGCTGGAACGGGCCCGGGAGGCCCTGGTGCTGGCGAGGGAGATCGGCAGCCGGGACCTGGAGAGCCAGACCCTCAACCTGATCGGCGCCGTGCACCGCGCGCTCGGCGCGCCCGAGGCGGCCCGGGACTGCCACGAACGGGCGCTGGCGCTGGCCTCCGAACTCGGCCTCAGGTTCGAACAGGGCGTCGCCTGCGAGGGCCTGGCCCGGCTGGCGCTGGACGCCGGCGAGCGGCAGTCGGCGTCGGACCACTGCGACCGGGCGGTGGCCCTGTTCTCCCGGATGCACCCGCACCGCGCCGAGCTGCTGCGGGCCGACCTCGCCCGCGAGCGCCGTCCCGAGCCGAGCGGCGCACTGTAGCGGGCGGCCGCACACCTGTCCGGCCGCCCGCCGACCGTTCACGGGCGGGCCGGGTCCCCGGCCGTGCGGGCCGCCTCCCGGGCGAGCCCGATCAGCACCCCCTCGGCGCCGGGGCGTCCGACCAGCTGGACCGCCAGCGGCGCCGACCCGTCCGCGGTCCGGCCGACCGGGAAGGTGAGGGCGGGCAGTCCGGCGAAGCTCGCCACCGGGGTGTAGCCGATCTCCCGGTCGTAGTCCGGGTGGCCGGGGGTCACCAGGGACGACGCGGCGCGCTGCGCACCGACCGGGCGGGGCACGTCCGGGTCGAGCGGCAGCAGCCAGACGTCCACCACGGCGTCGGCGAACAGCCGCGGCACCGCGGCCCGGGTCCGGGCCAGCTGCTCCTCGATCTCGCGGTGGCGGAGGTCGCCGATCGCGGCGCCGGAGTCGACGGCCCGGCGGGTGGAGGGTGACAGTTCGTCGGCGATCCGCGGGTCCCAGCCGTGGCTGCCCTGCCAGGCCTGCCGGGCGCACAGCTCCCAGGCGGCGCCGCGCAGGTCCCACAGGCCGCCGAGCCGGGTGGTGGCCACCCGGTGCCCGTGCGCGGCCAGCAGTTCGCCGGCGGTCTTCAGGGCGTCCAGGATCCCGGGCTCGGCGCCGCCCTCGGCGACCTCGGCCACCACGCCGATCCGCAGGCCCCGGTGGTGCTCGGCGCGCGGGATCGGCAGGCCGGACACCTCGGCCAGCAGCGCCAGGTCGTCGGCGGTTCGGGCGACCCAGCCTGGGGCGTCCATCGCGGGGCTGAGTGGCAGCATGCCGCGCAGGGCGGCCGGGTCGTGGGTCATCCGCAGGCCGACCACGCCGCAGCGGCCGGCCGGCCAGCGGACCGAGCCGAGCACGTCGGTGCCGAGCGCGAGGTCGCAGATGCCGGCGGCGACGGCGACGCCGCAGCCGGTGCTGGAGCCGGCCGGGTCGATCGTCGGGAACCAGGGGTTGCCGCAGCCGGAGCCGATGCCGATGTTGAGCTCGGTGGTGACCACCTTGGCCACGGTGGCCAGCCGGTGGCCCTCGGTCAGGACGGCGGCGCTGCGCCCGGGGTGGTGGCGGTGGCGGCGCAGCCCGAGCCGGGTCGCGAACCCGGCCACGTCGACGGTGTCCTTGACGCCGAGCCGCAGCGCCGGCGCGTGCGTGCCGGCGGGCCGCAGTTCGGCGCAGGCCCGGTAGCGGTGGTCGGCCTCGCGGGCCCAGCCGTCGGCGAGCGCGTTCCACTCGGGGAGGGTGAGGGCGCCGTCGTCGAGCAGGGCGAGGCGTTCGCGCAGCGGCAGGGCGATCAGCGGCGGCGGGACGGCCTCCGGCGCGGGGTCCGGCGCGGGGTCCTGGGTGGTCCGCGGGCCGGCGGGCCGGTCGGCGGCGAAGTACGCGGCGACGGCGTGCGCGACGTCAGGCATGGGTGTCCTCCGTGATCCTGGCCGGCGGGCCGTCCTGGGCTGCCGGTGCAGGTGCGGGTGCGGGTGTCGCTTCGGCTGCGGCTCCCGAGGTGCGCAGTTCCTCGGCGAGGGCGGCGAGTTCGGTGTCCAGCCGGCGGTCGGCGGGCATGAACGCGAGGTGGCGGCGCACCTGCCGGTACACCTCGGCGGTGCCCGGGGCGAGCAGGTGGGCGCCGCGCAGGTCGGCGGCCTGGCACAGGGCTGCGAGCTGGATCGCGGCGGCCTCGTGCACCAGGGCGGTGACGGTGCGGGTGGAGCGGGCGCCGATGGTGGCCATGCTGACCTTGTCCTGGTTGTGGGCCTCGGTCGAGCGGGAGAACGCGGTGGCCGGCATTCCCAGCGAGAGCGCCTCGGCGACCAGCGCGGAGCAGGCGATCTGGGCGCCCTTGAAGCCGTGGTGCAGACCGGCCGCGGGGTCGTCGGCGGCGGTCGGGGCGGTCAGGCCGGCGGTCAGGCCGTTGCTGAACTTCTCGTCCACCACGCAGGCGAGCTGACGGTCCAGCAGGTCGCCGACGCTGGCGACGGCCACCCGCAGGCTGTCCATGGCGAGGCCGACGTGGCCGCCGTAGAAGTTGCCGCCGTTGTGGACGCGGTCGCCGTCCGGGTCGAACAGCGGGTTGTCGTTGGTGGAGTTGATCTCGGTGTCGAGCCACCGGTCCACCCAGTCGAGGGTGTCGTGCAGCACGCCGATCACGTGCGGGGCGCAGCGCACCGAGTAGCGGTCCTGGATGGGGTGGTCCAGCCGGCGGTAGCCCTCCTGGCCGTCGCCGGGCCGGTTGTCGCTCAGCACCCGGGCGTGGTCGCGGGCGAGCTGCGATCCGTCCAGCAGGGCGCGGATCCGGGCGGCCGAGCGGACCTGGCCGGGGTGGGGTTTCTGCCGGTGGATCACCGGGTGGTAGTGGTCGCGGTTGCCGAGCAGCACCTCGACGGCGAGCGCGGTGCAGGCCTCGGCGGTCCCGGCGAGGCGGCGGGCCTCGGCGGCGGCGTGGACGGCGAAGGCGGCCATGAAGGAGGTGCCGTTGATCAGGGCGAGTGCCTCCTTGGGCTGGAGGGCGAGCGGTCGCAGTCCGGCGGCGGCCAGTGCCTCGCGGGCGGGGCGGCGCCGGCCGTGGTGGACGGCGGTGCCTTCGCCGATCAGCAGTGCGGCCAGGTAGCAGAGCGGGACGAGGTCGCCGCTTGCGCCGACCGAGCCGCGTTCGGGGATCACGGGCAGCAGGTCGTGCCGCAGGCAGTCCAGGAGCAGGTCGACCACCTCGGGGCGGACCCCGGAGTAGCCGCGGGCCAGGCAGTTGGCGCGGATCAGCAGGGTGGCGCGGACCACCGGGGCGGGTGCCTCGGGGCCGCTGCCGACCAGGTGGTAGCGGATCAGGTGGTGCTGGAGTTCGGTGGCGTGCGCGGCGGGGATGTGGCCGATGTTGCGGTCGCCGAAGCCGGTGGTGACGCCGTAGAGCGGCTCGCCGGAGGCGACCAGGCGTTCGCGCAGGGCGACCGAGCGGCGCATCCGCTCGGTGGTGGGCCCGTCGAGGCCGACGGGTTCGCGCAGCGGGCCGCCGGTCAGCCGGGCGACGGTGGCGGGGGTGAGTTCGCCGGTGCCGAGGCGGATCATCCGGCCTCCTCGGTGAAGGCGGTGACGGCGAGGCGGGCCTGTTCGGGGTTGAGCCGCGGGTCGCAGGCGGTCCAGTAGCGGGGCTGGACGGCGGGGTCGTGGTGGGCGCCGACGCATTCGGTGACGTCGTCGGGGGTGAGTTCGAGGTGCAGGCCGCCGGGGTGCTGGCCGAGCCGGCGCAGCACCCGGACGCAGGAGCGGATCTCGGCGAGGACGGCGGTCATCCGGCGGATCTTGCGGCCGGCGGATGAGCGTTCGGTGTTGCCGTGCATCGGGTCGCAGATCCAGGCGGGCTGCAGGCCGGCCTCGGTGGCGGCGTGGACCAGCCGGGGCAGGACGGGTTCGACCAGGTCGGCGCCCAGGCGCAGGATGAAGGAGAGCCGGCCGGGGGTCCGGTCGGGGTCGAGGGCGGCGGCCAGGGCGGTGAGGTCGGCGGCGGTGGTGGTGGGGCCGAGTTTGACGGCGACCGGGTTGGCGGTGCCGGCGAGCGCGGCGACGTGCCGGCCGGCCGGGTCGCGGGTGCGTTCGCCGATCCACAGCAGGTGGGCGGAGCCGAGGTGGAGCTGTCCGCCGTCGGTGCGGGTGAGCGGGAGTTCGTAGTCGAGCAGCAGTGCTTCGTGGCTGGTGAACACCGGGCGGCCGCCGGCGGCGTGTTCGGCGTCGAGGTGGCGGTGGATCTCGGCGGACAGCCGGTGGGCGGTGAGCAGGCGTTCGGGGTCGGGGGTGCGGGCCTCGGCGGTGGGCCGGGTGTCGTTGACCGCGTCGCCGCGGTAGACGGGCAGGTTTTCGCCGTAGGGGCCGGGTTCGAAGGGCTGGGAGCGGGGTTTGGCGAACTGGCCGGCGATCCGGCCGACGGCGGTCGTCTCGCGGCCGGTGCCGCTCTCCACCAGGTCGGCGAGTTCGCCGAGTTGGGCGGCCTTGCGGCGGACGGTGTGGGCGGACACCTCGGCGAAGAGTTCGGCGCAGTCGCCGCCCTGGATCAGGTGGGCGCGGCCGGCGGCGACCTCGGCGAGGCGCCGGCGCAGGTCCAGGCAGTCCGCCGGGGCGACCAGCGGGGGCTGTTCGCGCAGCCTGGCGGTGACCTGGTCGACGGCCGCCCGGTCGGGCCACCCGGCTTCGGGGGCGGGCGCCGTCTCGGCGGTGAACAGTGCTGACATGGTCGGGTGCCGTCCGTTCGGTGTCGGGTCAGTCTCGGGTCCGCAGGGCGATCGCGGCGAGGCAGTGCTCCTCGATCGCGTCCAGCTCGCCGGGGGTGGCGGCGTCGACCACGAACATCGCGGCCCGGTCGCCGGACTGGCGGATCGGGGCGAGGCGGGTGCCGGCCGGTTTGAGGGCGACGATGCAGCGCAGTGCGGCCGGGTCGCCGGGGGTGGCGCAGTCGGCGACCTGGGCGCGGACCTCGGCCGGGTCGAACCACTGCGGTTCCGTGGCGAGGCCGGGCCGGACGTCGAGGCCGGCCAGGACGCCGGGTCCGTGCGGGAGGTAGACCTGGCGGGCGTAGCGCTGCGGGCGGGCCGG
>NZ_JAIZ01000653.1:7260-9343 GCF_000710465.2 Kitasatospora sp. MBT63
TGTGGCCCATCTCGACGAAGTAGTCGCCGGTGGTCTCGGTGGTGCGCTTCTCGGTGGTGCCGAGGTAGTGGACCTCGCCGTGCAGGCTGAGCGATTCGACGGAGTACTCGGGGCCCTCGGCGCGCCGTTCGAACAGCAGTGTCTCCTCGGGTCCGTACGCGTCGAGGCTGTCCAGCAGTGCGGTGCGGTCGGCGACCAGGCGGACCCCGGAGCTGGCGAGCCGGCCGACCGGTTTGACGACCAGGGGGAAGCCGTCCCAGGCGGCGGCGGTCTCGGTGCGGCGGCCGGCGGGGACCAGGGTGGATCCGGGGCTCCAGTCGGCGAGGTAGCGGCGCTGGAGGTGCTTGTTGCGGCAGACCCGGGCGGCCCGCAGGCCGGGTGAGCGGACGCCTAGCAGGTCGGCGACGACGGCGGCGCCCTCGACGTACTCCTCGCGCAGGCAGCACAGGCCGCGGATGTCGTACTCCCGGGCCCAGGCGGCGGCCCGGTCGGCGAGGGCGGCGTGGTCGTCGGCGTCGGTCAGGGCGGCGTCGGCGATCCGGGAGAGCGGGTGGCCCGGGGTGTGGCGGCCGGCCAGCAGGGTGGCGGCGTGCGGGCCGGGTGCGTCCAGGACCAGCAGGTCGAGGCCGCGGGCGCGGGCGGCGTCCAGCCAGCGCTGGTTCCAGGCCACGGTGAGTCCGCCGAGCAGCAGCAGGGCGGGGCGTCGGTTCGGCACGGGTTACCTTCCGGTTCCGGCGGGTGCGAGTTCGGGTTCGTTCTCCGGGGGCCGGGACTCGACCCGCCGGACGATGGTGCTGGTGGTCATGACGATGCCGAGGATCAGCACGCCCAGGCCGCAGCACAGGTAGATCAGCCGGAGCGTCAGGGTGGAGACGAAGGCGGCGAGGACGATGTACACGCCCATCCGGCAGATCCCGACGGTGGTGATCAGCAGGGCCATCACCCGGCCCTGGATGTCGACCGGGACCTGTTCCTGGACCCGGGTGCGGAAGATGTAGAACGCCTGGAAGTTGATGCCGGCCAGGGCGTAGAAGACCATCGGCTGGGCGAGTCCGTCGGCCTGCCAGAGCAGGATCAGGGTCAGGCCCATGCCGATCAGGCCGTAGCAGGCGAGCCGGTCGCGGTTGAAGCGGGCGGTCAGCAGCGGCAGGGCGAGTCCGCCGAGGATGGCGCCGACGGCGAACATCGCGTCGATGAAGCCGAGGCCGCTGGCGCCGACCTCCAGCACGTTCTCGGCGTACGGCGCGACCAGGGTGTTCATCATGTACAGCACGGCGAACAGCACCAGCAGCATGGTGTACGAGGGCAGCGTCGCCGGGTGGGTGCGCAGGTAGGTGAAGCCGGCGGCGGCGCGGCGGACGGTCTCGCGCCAGCCGTCGCCGCCGTCCTTGGTGATGGTGCGGGTGCTCCGGACGCCGGAGACGAACAGCGCGGAGGCGGTGAAGGAGACCAGGTTGATGCCGAGCACCCAGGTGACCGAGGAGGCGGCGATCAGGAAGCCGCCGACGGCGGTGCCGATGACGTTGCCGATCTGGACGGCGACGCCGGTGGTGGCGTTGGCGGCGAGCAGTTTCTGGACCGGGACGATCTCGCGGACCATGGTGGTGCCGGTGGGTACGGCGGTGGACTCGGTGAGGCCGAGCACGAAGACCATCACGAACACGTGCCAGGTCCTCAGGTGGCCGGTGGCCTGGAGCGTGACGGTGGTGGCCAGGGTGAGGACGGAGACCAGGTCGGCGCAGACGAACACCCAGCGCCGTTCGAACCTGTCGATCGCCACGCCGATCAGCGGGCCGAAGAAGACGCCGGGGATGGCCGCGGTGAGCAGCACCAGGGCGACCGCCCGGGGGCTGTCGGTCATCTGGAGCACCAGCAGGCAGTTGGCGATGAACTGCATGCCGTTGCCGATGTTGGTGACCAGCATGGCGGCGGCGATCCGGCGGTAGCCGGGCGGGCGCAGCGGGTCGAGGCGTTCGCGGACCAGGCCGCGCAGGGTCTGGGCGCGGGAGTCAGCCACGGGGTTCGACCTCCACGGTCAGGGCGGCGTCGACGCGGGCCTGCAGGGCGTCGAGTTCGGCGGGGG
>NZ_JAIZ01000653.1:9452-18515 GCF_000710465.2 Kitasatospora sp. MBT63
GCGCGGATGGCGGCGAGTTCGTCGCCGCGGGAGCGGCCGGCGACGATCATGTGGATGGCGCCGGGTTCGTCGTCGAGGGGCTTGACGGCGGGCCACATCCAGCGGTCGGCGAGCCAGCTGACCTCGGTGTCCAGGCCGGGGGCGGTGATGTCGCGCAGCACGCCGGGGGTGTGCTCGGGGTAGACCTGGCGGACGTAGCGGCGCGGCTCGGGGTAGCGGGTGGGCTCGCCGAGGGCGACGGTGAGCATCGCCTCCTCCAGCGGGGCGCCGGTGGCCAGGTGGTAGAGGGTGAGGATGTTGTCGCCGCCGGCCCGGGCGGCGATCTCCATCAGCCGGACGGTGCCGTCGGGGGCGATCCGGTACTCGGCGTGGGCGATGCCGTCGCGGAAGTCGAGGCGGCGCAGGACGGCGGCGTTGACGTCGAGCAGGGCGGCGCGGGTGGCGTCGTCCAGGTCGGGGTCGGGGACGGTGTGGCCGAGTTCGACGAACCAGCGGGCGGCGCCGTCCTCGCCCTCGTTGGTGCGCTTGCCGGTGACGGCGGCGAAGACCGGCTCGCCGTGCTGGACCAGGGATTCGACGGAGACCTCGTGGCCGTGGGCGAGTTCTTCGACCAGCAGCGGTTCGGCGGTGTCGCGGTCGGCGAGGACGGCGTTGAGCGCGGCGGGGTCGTCGACCCGTTCGACGCCGGAACTGGCCTGGCCGTCGAGGGGTTTGACGACGGCCGGGTAGTGGGTCCAGGCGGCGGCGCGTTCGGCGCGTTCGGCAGGCGGGAGCAGGACCGAGCGGGGGCTCCAGTCGGCGAGGTAGCGGCGCTGGAGCAGTTTGTTGCGGCAGACCCGGCCGGCCCGCAGGCCGGGGGCGGGCAGGCCGAGCAGGTCGGCGACGACGGCGGTGGCCTCCACGTAGTCCTCGCCGAACGGGACGACGGCCCGGATGGTGTGTCCGGCGGCCTGCCAGTCGAGGATCTGCTGGACGATCTCCTCGTGGCGCTCGCCGGGGAGCCAGGCCAGCTCGGCGAGGCCGGCCAGCGGGTGGTCGGGCTGCTCGCGGCGGGCCTGGTCGAAGCGGCGGGCGCGGGGGGTGTCGGCGTCGATGCCGAGCACGGTCAGGCCGCGGCGCCGGGCGGCGGGGACCAGTTCGGGGTAGCGGCCGCCCAGCATCGCGCCGAGCAGGACCACCGTGCCGGTCTCGGTCGGTGTTGTCGTCATGCGTGTGCCGTCCGTCTCATCGTGTGGGCGATCGCCCCGGCCAGGTCTTCGAGGGTTTCGGCGACGGCGACCAGCAGGTCGTCGTGGCCGGGGGCGGCCAGTACCTGGACGCCGAGCGGGGAGTCCTGCTCGCTGAGGGCGAGCGGGAGGGCCAGCACCGGCAGCCGGGCGTAGTTGGCGATCAGGGTGAGTTCGCCGCCGCCGGGGGCGGTGCTGTCGAGGGCGCCGCCGGTCAGGGTGCTCGCGGCGGGCGGGCCGGCCAGGTCGGGCAGGCCGGCCTCCAGCGGCAGCACCAGGATGTCGATCTGTTCGGTGAGCAGGGCGGTGAGCAGCTTCTCGGCCCGGTCCTGGCCGTCCTTGAGGGCGGCGTGGCGGGTGTCGTCGGTGGTGGCGCCGCGGCGGACGGCGGCCAGGGTGTCGGGTCCGACGGTGACGCCGGGGGCGTCGAGGACGGGGGCGTAGCTGTCGTGGGCCTCGCGGGCGAGGAGTTCGCCGGCGGGGGCGCGCAGTGCCCAGACGGTGTCCAGGCCGTCGGGGGCGACGGGCCGGTGGCCGTGGTCGGCGAGGACCCGGTGGACGGCGTCCAGCAGGGCGGCCACCTGCGGGTGCAGGGCTTCGCTGGGGGGCGCGGCGGCGGCGTACCGCAGCTGCCGGGGTGCGGTGACGGGCACGGCGCCGAAGCAGTCGGCGAGGGCGTGGTGGCGCCAGAGCCAGCCGAGGTCGGCGGCGGTGCGGGTGACCAGGCCGACCGATTCCATGCTCGGGGAGACGGCGTGGACGCCGGCCAGCAGGGCGGGGTGCGGGGTGGCGCGCAGGGCGGTGACGCCGCAGTAGATCGCGGGCCAGCGCAGCGAGCCGCCGGAGTCGCTGCCCACCGAGACGTCGCAGAAGCCGGCGGCGACGGCGACGGCGGAGCCGCAGGAGGACCCGGCGGTGGACACGTGCGGGTGGCGCGGGTTGCTGCTGGGTTTGGTGGTGCCGAGCGCGCATTCGGTGGTGGTGACCTTGCCGACGCAGGTCAGGCCGCGGGCGGCGAGGCGGGTGGCGATCTCGGCGGAGTGGGCGGGGTAGTCGCGGTAGCCGCTGCGGATGCCGAGCCGGGTGGGGCGGTCCGCGACGTGGATGGTGTCCTTGTAGCTGACCGAGGTGGTCTCGGGGACGGGTGCGTCGGCGGTGTCGGCGGGCCGCCAGTCGGTGAAGGCGCGCACCAGCGGGTCGGTGCGGCGGATGTGGTCGAGCAGGGTGGCGCGGTAGGCGGCGGGGTCGAGTGCGCCGGTGTCGAGGCGGCGGCGGCGTTCGGCGAGCGGCAGCAGCAGGTCGGGCGGGACGGTGAGCGGTCGGTCCTGGGTGGGCATCAGCCGGCCGCCGCCCAGAGCAGGTCGGGGGTCTTGCCGGTGCGCGGGTTGGCGCTCAGCTCGTCGGCGCGCCGGATCCGGAACTCCTCGTCGTCGCCGCGCAGGGCGAAGCCGAGGTCGATCTGCGAGGCGAGCAGGTGGGCGCGGACGCTCTCGTCGGTGACGGCGGCGTCGGCGACGACCCTGACCTCCAGCTGCTCGGCGATCCCGGCGGCGCCGGTGAGGACGATCTGGGCGGCGTGCACGCCCGGCAGTTCCTTGGCGATCTGCACCAGCTGCTGCGGGCTGACCAGGGTGCCGGCGAACTTGACCAGGGAGCTCTCCCGGCCGGCGATCCGCAGGGTGTCGCCGGGGCGGCCGCAGCGGCAGGTGACGGGTTCGGCGCGGTCGCCGATCCGGTAGCGGATGACGGGGGCGACCGCGCCGGGGTGCAGGGTGGTCACCAGGACGGCGCCGTCGACCAGTTCGACGTGCTGGTAGGGCACCAGGTGGAAGGTGTCGGTCGGGCAGTCGGGTCCGTTGTGGCCGATCACCCAGGTCTCGGTGGAGCCGTAGTTGCCCCACAGGCCGAAGCCGGGGGCGACGCGGTCGCGCAGTTCCGGCAGGGCGGGGTCGCAGGGCTCGCCGAACCAGATGCCGACCCGCAGCGTGCTCGCGAACCGGTGGCCGGTGCGCTCGCAGTACCGCAGGATGCGCAGCAGCTGGGAGGGGGTGCCGGCGACGGCGGTGGTGCCGTGCCGGGTGAGGAAGTCCAGCCACTGGCCGAGTTCCTCGTCGGCGATGTAGCCGAGGCCGATGACGTCGGCGCCGGCCAGTTCGGCGAGCCGGTTGTAGCAGTAGTGCGCGGACCAGAGCCGGCCCGGGCTGGCGAGGTTGGCGAGGACGTCGGTGGGGCCGAGCGGCTGCCAGTGCCGGGTGAGTTCGCCGAGGTGCATCTCGGTGGGGATCCACGCGAGCTTGGGTTCGGCGGTGCTGCCGCCGCTGGTGAACAGGTACGCGGAGGCGGGGCGGGGGCGCTGGGCGGCGGCCTGTTCGGCGGCGGCGGTGACGTCCTCGCGGGTCATCTCGGGCAGCGCGCTGACGTCGAAGTCGCCGGTCAGGTCGAGCGCGCGGTACTTGTCGCGGAAGTGCGGGAACCTGGTGGCGGCGCGGGCCAGGGTGCGCAGGGCGGCGTCGGTGTCGTTCATCGGACCTCCCGGGTGGGTGGGGCGGGCGCGGGGAGCGGGTGCAGGGCGCGGGGCTGTTCGGCGGCGGGCAGCGCGCGGACGGCGGCGGCGAGGCGGGCCAGCAGGCCAGGGTCGTCGGTGGCGGCGTGCACCGAGAACCATTCGCCGCGCAGCGGGTCCGGTTCGGCCCGGCAGGCGAGCGCGACGCCGGGGACGGCTGCGGCGAGGCGGGCGGTGAGGTGGTCGAGGTCGACCCGGACGCCGTTGACCTTGACCAGCCGGTTGGCCCGGCCGTGCCAGTGGAAGGTCCGCTCGTCGGGTGCGGTGACCAGGTCGCCGGTGGCGGTGGCGGCCGGGACCTCCTCGCCCGGGCGGCGGGCCAGCCGGGGGCTCGTCACCCGCAGCAGCCGGCTGCCGTCCGGCCGGCGGTCCCGGGCCTGCTCCTGTTCCTGCTCCGGGGCGAAGCGGGTGTCCTCGGCGAGGGTCCACTCCCCCGCGCCGCCGCTGCGGGTGGCGATCAGTCCGGTCTCCGTGGAGCCGAACAGCTCGACCAGCCGGGCCCGTTCGCCGAGGGCGGCGACCAGCTCGCGGGCGCCGGCCGGCAGCACGGCGCTGCTGTGCACCAATACGATCCGCTCGGCGCGGGCCAGTTCGGGCAGGCAGCGGGCGAGCACGGCGAAGGCGGCGGGCACCGCGGCGACCAGCGGGCGGCGCCAGCGGGTCACGGTCCTGGCCAGCGGCGCGGTCAGGCCGGCCTGGAGGCAGGGCACGTCCAGCAGCCGGGGGACGGCCAGGCCCATCAGGTGCCCGTACAGGTGCCGGGGCGGTGCGTAGCTGAGGACGCCGTCGATGCCGCCGTCGGCGCACAGGGCGGTCAGCAGGCGGGCCTCGGCGTCGATCTGGGCGGGGTCGCGCAGCCACTGCTGCGGGGGTCCGGTGGAGCCGGAGGTGGCGAACGCGACGGGTGCGTCCGGCCGGTGGACGGTCACGGGAGCAGTCCGAGGACGGCCGCGTCGCGCTGCTTGCGTTCGATCAGGGCGGCGATGGTGGCGACGCTGAAGAAGGTGGAGCGCAGGTCGTCGACGACGAGGTCGACCGGGACGCCGAACTCCTTCTCCACCAGGCCGACGGCGTCCAGGACGCCGAGGCTGTCGTAGCGTTCGGGGACGATCTCGGCGAGCGAGACCTCGTCGTCGGCGGCGGCCAGCGGGTGGCCCAGCAGGGTGGCCAGCGCCTCCCTGAGGCGGTCGCGCAGGGGGGCGGCGGTGGCCGGGGTGGCGTTCACGGGGTCTCCTGGGTGGGCTCGGCCCAGGCGGTGCCCGGGGTGAAGTGGTCGGCCGGGTCGGTCGGTTCGAACGAGACGAAGATCCGGTCGACCGGGATCCGGGTGCTCAGCGCGGCCCGGACCGCGAGGGCGTAGCTTCGCCGGAAGGCGGCGTCGCGCTCGTGCGACACCACGCAGGTGACGAGGGCGAACAGGTTGGTGGCGAGGTCCTCGCCGGGGGCGCCGCCGAGCGGGAACGGGCCGCTGAACACCCGGTGGCCGGGCAGGTCGGCGAAGCGGGTCAGCACGTGGTTGAGGTCGACGCCCTGCTGGCGCCACCAGAAGCTCAGCCGTTTGGCGACCTCCCGCTCGAACAGCGGATCGGACAGCGGGGTCTCGACCTTGGTGGTCGGCACGGTGGGACTCCCCTTCGGGTGGTCGGGGTCAGAGGTTGAGCCGCAGCAGGCGGGCGGGAGCGGCGTCGCTGGCGGCCAGCGCGGCGAGCTGCTCGCCGAGGCAGGCGGCCAGCAGGCCGGCCGGCTGGCGGCTGAGCGGGCTCCAGGCGAAGCCGGAGCCGACCCGGACCTTGGCCAGGAACCGGCGCAGCCCGTCCAGGTCGACCGGCAGGCCCAGCACCCGCTGGGTGAGCACGGCCTGGTAGGTCGACAGCAGGTCGGGCAGGCCGCGGGCGGTGGGTCCGAAGCCGCCGAGCGGTCCGGCCCGGTGGGCGAGGCCCGCGCCGAGGTCGCGGGCGGGCCCGTGCTCGCCGAGCAGGTCGAGCACCCGGGCGGCCTGCGCGGTGGCGGCCAGGGTGGGTTCGGCGCCGGGGACCTGGCCGTAGCCGTCCGGGTGGCGGCAGCTCGCCAGGAAGCGCAGCACCGCGGGGGCGTCGGTGCGGCCGGCGGGGTCGAGTCCGGCGGCGGCCAGCGCCTCGACGGCGCTGACGGTGGAGACCAGGTCGGAGCCGCGGCCGAGCCAGTACCCGAAGCCGCCGTCGGTGTTCTGCAGGCCGTGCACCCAGCGGCCGAGGCGTTCGGTGTCCAGGCTCTCGCCGACGGCGGCCAGCGCCTCCACCGCCCAGAGCGTGCAGCGCACCTCGGCGCCCCGGCCGGGCATGTACATCACGCCGTCCTCGTACGGCAGGTGGGCGCCGCGCAGCCAGCGCACCAGGCTGTCGGGGGTGCCGGGGCCGCCGGCGGGCCGCAGCGCGGTGAGGATGGTGACGGCGGCGGTGGCGAGGCTGTCGCCGGCCCGGCCGGGCTCGGTGTAGGTGAACCCGGAGCCGGGCAGCTGGCAGCCGCGGACCTGGTCGGCGATCTCGGCCCGGTGGTCCGGGCCGATCGGGTCGCCGAGCGTCTGGAGGGCGCCGACCACGCTGAACGCGGACCACACGTCGGCCCGTCCGTACCCGGCCCAGCGTTCGTGGCCGCCGCCGGGCAGCCGGCGGTCGGCCAGCCAGCGGCGCAGCGCGTCCGGGTCGCGGGGGGCGGCGCCGAGTGCGTCCAGGGCCCGGACGGCCCGGAACGCCGCCCAGGCGCACGGCTGGGAGGTGGGTCCGAAGCGGAAGCCGCCGCCGGTGTCCTGCTGGTCCTGCAGCCAGCCGGTGAGGGCCGGGGTGTCCCAGGGGCCGAGTGCGTCGCCGGCCGCGGCCCGCCAGGCGAGGGCGCCGTAGTAGCCGGCCCGGACGTCGGGGGTGCGGCTGCCGGGGCTCCAGCCGAGGCCGCCGTCGGGGTGCTGGGTGGCGGCGAGCCAGCCGCCGAGCGCCTCGGGGTCGGGCACCGGGCGGCCGAGAACCTCGCGGTGCACCCGGGTGGCGTAGTAGACGGCCCAGATGTCGGCGCCCTGGCCGGGTGTCATGGCGTAGCCGCCGTCGGCGGTGCGGGTGCCGGCCAGCCAGTCGGCGAGCCGGGCGGGGTCGGGCAGCGGGTGGCCGAGGTCGCCGAGGGCCTGGGCGCAGTAGTAGGTGGCCCAGACGTCCGAGGGCAGGCCGCGCTGCCAGGCGAAGCCGCCGTCGGCGTTCTGCCGGGAGGTCAGGAAGGCGACGGTGTCCTCGGGCCGGGCGGGTTTCTCGCCGAGCCAGTGCAGGGTGCGGACGGCGGCGTAGCTGCACCACAGGTCGGCCTCGCCCTGCCGGGCGCCGCCGTCGGCGAGCAGCGTCAGGGGGCTCGCGGGGCTCACCGGGCGACCATCACATTGGTGCGCTTCCAGTTCTTCTGGCTGCCGCCGGCCTTGGTGACGGCGGGCAGCTGGCTGACCACCAGCACGTCGTCCCAGTGGATGCCGGTGCCGGCGAACCGTTCGCGGGCGTCGGCGGCCAGCGCGTCGTCGGTGTCCTCCACGTCGACGTCGCGTTCCAGGACCAGCCGGGCGGCGGGTGCCTGGACCTGGATCAGGTAGCCGGTGACCCGGTGGTCCTGGTAGACGATCGAGCCGATCAGGCGTTCGTCGACGGTGGTGCCGCCGATCTCGACCCGGTCGGAGCTGCGGCCGTGGATGTGCACGGTCGGCAGGGCCAGGCCGCAGGGGCAGGGTTCGGCCGCGATGTCGGCGACGTCGCCGGTGGCGAGGCGCAGCAGCGGGCGGGCGAAGTTGTTCAGCGGGGTGTCGACCAGTTCGCCGGTGGCGCCGGGCTCGGCCGGTACCAGCTTGTCGCCGTCCCGCAGTTCGAGGATGTGGCCGTGCGGGAGCAGGTGCAGCCGGTCGCGTTCGCAGGTCGCGGCGATGGTGCCGGTCTCGGTGGAGCCGTACGAGGCGTCGAACACCTCGGCCTGCCAGTCGGCGGCCAGTTTGGCGCGCTGGGCCGGCAGCGAGACCTCGCCGAGCAGCATCACGGTCCGTACCTGCGCGCGGACGGCGGCCAGCGCGCCGCGGCTCTTGAGCACCCGGGTCCACTGGGTGAGCACGCCGGGGGCGGCGAACAGCACCTCGGGCCGGTAGCCGGCGAACAGCCGCTCCAGCCGGTCGAAGTCGCACATCCCGGTGGTGAACGGGTAGCAGCGCAGCGCGGCGTGCCCGAGGTACTCGCAGACCCCGGCGACGAAGTCGGCGACCGGGACGATGTCCGAGGGCAGCAGGACGGCGACCCGGCGCGGGTCGGCGCCCAGCGCCCGCCGCCACAGCGGGGCGACGCCGACCACGTTGTGGATGACGTCCTCGGCGAGGCGCGGGGTGGGGGTCGGGGTGCCGGAGGAGCCGGAGCTCTCGTAGTACTTGACGACCCGTTCGAGGCCGGGGCGCTCGAAGTCGGCGGGGCCGGCCTTCAGCCGGTCCTTGGCGGTCG
The DNA here is from genome assembly GCF_000710465.2 of Kitasatospora sp. MBT63. Classification (GTDB taxonomy): domain Bacteria; phylum Actinomycetota; class Actinomycetes; order Streptomycetales; family Streptomycetaceae; genus Kitasatospora. The sequence continues at coordinate 17,726 of NZ_JAIZ01000653.1, forward strand.
GCTCGACCGCGTCCAGGTCGCGGGCGGCGACGCCGGGAGCGTCCCGGTAGTAGGGCGCCTCGGCGGCGCGGTCCCACAGCAGTGCCAGCTTCTCCCGCTGCACCTCGCGGACCAGCTCGGGCGCGAATCCGCCGGCCTCCAGTTCCTGGAGCCGGCCGTGCGCCGCGGTGAAGGCGGCTGCGGCGGCGGGGTCGTTGAACAGCATCATGAGCTGCGCTCCAATACCGAGAGGACGGGGTCGAACCGGCTGCGCCAGTGCTCCCGGCCGGACTCCGGGAGGCTGTGCATGGGGTCGTGGTACTCGTGGAGCCGCTCCAGCGCCTGCGGGTCGTCGGCGTCCAGCAGGGTCAGGAAGTGCTTGCGCCAGTACGAGATCCCCAGCTCGCGGTCGTAGCGTTCGACCTGGTGCACCCAGCGCTTGCCGGCGTAGGGGACGTCGCAGACCAGCCGGGGGGTGGCGAAGCCCGGCAGGTAGCCCATGATGGCGTCCTGGAGGCGCTGCGCCTCGGCGAGCGAGGTCCGCCAGTGCTCGCTGTTGGGGATGATGTCGCAGAGGTAGAAGTAGTACGGGGTGATGCCGCCGCCGTCGAGGAGGGCGAAGCACAGGTCGAGCAGGGCGGGCGCGCTGTCGTTGACGCCGCGCAGCAGGACGCCCTGGTTGCGGACGTCGCGCACGCCCGCCTCCAGCATCGCCCGGGCGGCCTCCTGGACGGAGGCGGTGACCTGCTGGGCGGCGTTGGCGTGGGTGTGCACGGCGATGCTGACGCCGCGGCTGAAGGCGAGCCCGGCG
>NZ_JAIZ01000653.1:18624-21064 GCF_000710465.2 Kitasatospora sp. MBT63
CTGCGGCAGGCCGACCAGGGCCTTGGTGGCGATCCGGATGTCGCGGATGTTCTCGATGTCGAGCAGCCGCAGCAGGAAGGCCTCCAGCCGGGGCCAGGGCAGGTTGGCGGTGTCGCCGCCGGAGACCACCACGTCGCGGACGGCGGGGGTGGCCCGCAGGTACTCGACGATCCGGTCGAGGCGGTCGCCGGGCTTGAGCGCGAACCGGTACTTGGGGGTGGCGGGGGTGGCCGGGCCGACCAGGTCCATCCGGGTGCAGTGGCCGCAGTACTGCGGGCAGGTGGCGACCACTTCGGCCAGCACCTTGGTGGGGTAGCGGTGGGTCAGGCCCTCGGCCACCCACATGTCGGCCTCGTGCAGCGAGTCGCGGCTGGCGACCGGGTGGCTGGGCCACTCGGGGTCGCGGTCGGAGGCGGCCGGCAGCATGTAGCGCCGCACCGGGTCGGCGTACAGGGTGTCGGGGGTGGGCGGGCCGTGCGGGCTCATGGTGTTGATCACGTGCGGGGGCAGCAGCAGCGACATGGTCGCGAACTGCTCCTGGTCGCGGGCGACGTCCTCGTAGAACGTCTCGCCCGCGCCCGGGCCGAGCGCCTCCCGCAGCTGCCGCACGTTCTTGACGCAGTGCGCGCGCTGCCACTGCGGGTCGCGCCACTCCTCGGCGGTGACCTGGCTCCACAGCGGGAACCGCCGCCAGTCCGGCTCGATCAGCTCTCTGCGCCGGTACTCGTACAGCACGGTCGAGTTCCCGGCGGGGGTCGTCGTCGTCACGGCGCCCAGCCTCGAACGTTCGAACATCCGTCCTGCATCGCCACCGCATCCCCGGTGCATCCCGGCTGCATTCCCGCTGCATCGGCGCTACATCGGTGGTGGAACGGGCCGCCTGCGGGCCGCCGGGGACCGCCCTCGGGGTCAGCGCACGGCCGTGTCCTCGTCCTCGGGCACCGCCTCCAGCGCCCGGCCGCCGGCGGCGAGCATGCCGAGGAAGAACAGGCCGCCCAGCAGGAGCAGTCCGGCCACGATCACCACGGAGGTCGGCGCGTCCTCGGGGGTCACCAGCACGAAGAGCGCGATCAGCGTCCACACCAGGGCGCTGACGGCGACCGGCAGTTCGAGGCGTCCGAGGTCGAACGCGCCCGCCCGGCGGTCCAGGCGTCTTCGGACGGCCAGGTAGAGCACGATCGTCGCGCCGTAGATCAGGGCCGGCAGGATCGTCGACGAGGTGATCAGCTGCAGCAGTGCCGCCCCCGGCAGCGCGACCATCAGGACGACACCGAGCGCGAGGATCAGCAGGGTGGCCGGGATCGGGGTCCGGGTCCGGGGGTTGACCCGCCGCATCCAGCGGTGGGCGGGGAACCGCGCGTCGCGGGACATCGCGAAGATCAGCCGCGAGCAGGCGACCAGCACCACGGTCCCGGCGCCGAAGAACGCGATCGAGACGGCGGCCAGCAGCGTCTTCTCCGCCACCGGTCCGAGCCGGTCGCGCATGATCGCGGCCACCGGGGAGCCCTCGGCGCTGATCCGGGGCAGGTCCTCGATGGCGGCGGTCAGCGTGATCAGGAACAGCATGCCGAGGATCCCGGCCGCCACCACCGATCCGACGATCGCGCGCGGGACGCTGCGGAACGGGTCCTTCGCCTCCTCGGCCAGGTTGGCCGCGGAGTCGAAGCCGACCAGGGTGGCAAGGCCCATGATCATCGAGAGCATCAGCCCGCCGCCGACGGCGAAGTAGTCCGGGGACCCCGCGGCCACACCCCGGGAGACCAGGTTGCCGGGCGAACCGTCACCGGTCACCAGTACGGCGACCACCAGCGCGACCGCGACGACCACGACCAGCGTCAGTTCCAGCCCCACGGCGGCCGAGTTGATCCAGCTGACCAGCCGGGTCGAGGCGATCGCGACCACCGCCTGGACCAGCAGCACCGCCAGGGTGATCAGGCGCGCGGTGTCCTCGTCCGCCGCGAGGCCGGCCAGCGGCATCAGGGCCAGGCTCGCCAGCGCGTTGTCGAGCGCCACCACGGCGATCGCCAGGTAGCAGAAGGTCAGCCAGCCGAACCACCAGCCGGCCCTGGGGCTGCCCAGCCGCGACGCCCACTGGTAGGAGGAGCCGCTGAGCGGGATGCGGGCCGCGAACTGCGCCACCACCAGGGCCACCAGGGTCTGCCCCACCGCCGCGACGGTCCACAGCCAGATCCCGACCGGCCCGGCCGTCTGCAGCACCTCGTCGAAGGTCGCGAAGATGCCGACCGCCACCGAGATGAACGCGAAGGAGATCGCGAAGACCTGGAAGGAGCCGAGCGAACGCCGCAACTCCTGCCGGTAGGCCGTCCCCTCGGTGCCTGCGCCCTGCGGCCCGCCCGTCGAAGCCTCCGCCATCTCGGACTCCCTCGCCGCCGCGCCGCTCCGCCGCGGCGCGGAGCAGGTCACCGCGAGTCTCCTCCCC
>NZ_JAIZ01000654.1 GCF_000710465.2 Kitasatospora sp. MBT63
GGGTTCAGCACCTCCACCAGCCGCTCGAACGGCACGTCCTGGTGCGCGAACGCCGCCAGATCCGCATCCCGCACCCGGCCCACCAGCTCACGGAACGTCGGATCACCCGACACATCCGTCCGCAGCACCAGCGTGTTCACGAAGAACCCGACCAGCTCGTCCAGCGCGGCATCGGTGCGGCCCGCGACCGGCGTCCCCAACGGAATGTCCACCCCGGCACCCAGCCGCGACAGCAACGCCGCCACCGCCGCCTGCACCACCATGAACACCGTCGCCCCGCACTCCCGCGCGAG
>NZ_JAIZ01000655.1 GCF_000710465.2 Kitasatospora sp. MBT63
AGACCGTCTACGCGCTCACCGACCTGTCCCACCTGCAGGCCTCACCGAAGCGGATCGGTGAGGCCGCCCGCTCGCAGTGGACCATCGAGAACCGCCTGCACTTCGTCCGCCACACCGCCTTCCGCGAGGACGCCTCCAAGATCCGCACCGGCCACGGCCCCGAGAACATGGCGACCCTGCGCAACATCGCGATCAACACCCTCCGCGACCACGGCCACACCAGCATCGCCGCCGGCCTCCGACACGTCTCCTACCAGCCCTTCACCCGCCCCCTCGACCTCCTCCACATCCCCTGACCAGGGGCGATACAAGATCACCAGGACTTTGAATCAGCCCTGGCCATGCACCCGTCCTAGCAGATTTTTTTCAGGCATACTCTTGGGCATTTTGGCTGCCCATTCGGTTTCCCTGTCGCCAGGTTCCCGCTGGTCACGTCCCGTATGCGATGGTGTGGCCACAACTGTTTTTCTGCCGAAGCGCTTCGGGTGTGATCTGACCCCTACGGAACCCCTCGAATCGGCCCTACCGTAGTCATCCAATCGCTTTCCGGAGCCATCACTGGTTGACAGCGTGGCCGGAGCGCTGTTTTCATCGCGCTCGCGGAATACGTTCGGCAAGTAGATGTTGGATTCAACCATGCCACAGACTCGGAGGAAGTATGCCTCTACCAAGCACATCAAACGCGGAAAACGTCATAGCGCACATCGATGGCATGGAGTTCTCTGTGTCACCTGATCCGCTTCTCCAGGACGGGCCCGCCCTGTCTCAGTCGCCACCACTTCCGCTGCTGCAAATCGCGCCGGTCACGGCGGACGTGGAGCTGCAGATCGGACATTACCCGAGCGATGCCGACGGCGACACCAAACGCCTGCTCCGTTTCGCCGAGGATCTGCAAGCCGAGCAGCAGCGCGTCCTGGGGTTTCCTGGCGCCTTCGACTTCGACTTCTCCGAGCTCGCGCCATTTTTGAGGGTGCTGGTCAACAATGTCGGCGATCCCACTGCCACGGATGCCAGCGCAGTGCACGCCAAGGTCTACGAGCAGGCCGTAGTCGACTTCATTGCTGAGCTTGCGGGCGCGAAACCGGCTGAAAGCTATGGATACGTCACAACTGGCGGCAGCGAAGGCATCATGCGCGGGCTACAGGTAGCCCGCGCCGCACTGCCGCACGCGCGACTGTATGCCAGCGACCAGGCGCACTACTCAGTGCGTAAGGCCGCCGAACAGCTGGGCCTGCAGCTGGTCACTGTCTCATCCCTTAATGACGGCACGATGGACCTGCAAAGCCTGAGGCGCTGCACTTTGGCACACCGCAAAAGTCATTCGGGCGACCGTCACGGGCCAGGCGCCATCGTCGTGGCGTCGATCGGAACCACGATGCGCGGCGCTTACGACGATGTCACGGCGCTTCGGGAAGCCGCCGCCGGGGCCGGCGATGTATATATACATGCCGATGCTGCAGGCGGGGGCTTCGTCGCTGCTTACGCACCGTCCACACCACGCTGGAATTTTGCTCACGGAGCGGACAGCGTGTCGATCTCGGGGCATAAGTTTCTGGGCACACCTGTACCTTGCGGTGTCTTCGTAGCCCGACGCGAGCTCGTCGCCCCCGTGACAGCGGGCGAGTACGTGCGCACCACAGATCGGACGATCGGCTGCTCCCGCAGCGGCCTCGCCGTACTGCTGTTGTGGTCCGCACTACGCCGCCTGGGCCATGAGGGACTCCGCCAACGATCGGTCCGCTGCCTGGAGACGGCACGCTACACGGAGCAGCAGCTGGCTTCCGCGGGAGTAAACCCTCAGCGGCCAATCGACTCCCTCACCATATGCTTCGACCGACCGGCGCCCTGGATAATCGACAAGTGGCACCTAGCCTGTGAAGGTGATCGCGCACACGTGATAACGATGGCGCACGTAGACCGCTCGGCAATCGATGCCCTACGCGCCGACCTTATGTCACAAGCACCCCACCATGAGTGCTCCACCGACGAGGTATGAGTTGAGAGTCGGACCGGCATGGATTCTAGACCGATCCTATTCAGAGGAACCATCGATCGAGTGCGCCGATTGGGAAGGGCTCGGTCGGCGCAGTTTGGCCTGGTCAACCTCCTGCCACGCTCCCCTCGTTCGAGCAGCCAGTTGGGAGAGATCATTAGATCACAAATTACGAGTCACCGAGCCGACGAAATCAGGGATGGGAAATCTATGCATGTACGACTGGCTGCGGGTGGCGACGCCGGGGCCATCTCGGATTTGTTGGCAATCTCGTTCATGGGCGACCCCGTAAACAAATGGATCTTCCCGAATTCCGACGACCGTAAGCGACTCCATCCAGCTTTTTACCAGATCTTCGTTCAGCAGGCAATCGCCGAGGGTGAGGTGTACATCGCAGAGGACTTTGCTGCCGCAGCGCTGTGGCTGCCAATGAAAGCGCAGGATTCATCAGAAGAACGGAACACAGATCCCGGCTTCGAGGAAGCAATCGGCAGCCACTATGCGGCACGATTCTTGGCGCTGGCCGAGTTGATGGATAAAAATCATCCTCGCCAAACCGCACACTACTACCTTCCTTTTATCGGAGTTCGGCCGGAACATCAAGGCAAGGGCCTCGGGACCGCGCTGCTGCAACGCCACCTGAGCTACCTAGATGCGGGCGGTGTCCCCGTCTACCTTGAGGCAAGCAACCCCAGCAATGAGAGACTTTATGCTCAACTCGGTTTCGAACTTCTAGGCCCTCTCAGCCTTCCTGGTGGCCCGACGCTTCAGCGCATGTGGCGCGAGCCGCAACCCGCATGAGGGGTGCGGGTTGCCGGTGCCCGCGGTCTTCGTCAAGGTCTCGCTGGACCAGGAGTACGGAAGCGGTCCACTGGCTTCGCAGCCCATCAGGTGGGTGACGGGCGCCGCGGGATCCTCGGCCCGGCGCCGGTGGCGGCGTCGAACACCTCGATCTCGTGATCGTGGTGGGGGACGAACCGAACCCGTACCCGGGTGCCGTCCATGCCGTGCATCCACGGGCCGACGTAGTAACGCCCCCGCCAGTACACGCCCTTCGTGGACAGGACCTTGTCGCCTCCCGCGTCCTCGAGGGTGAAGGAGCACAGCAGGGCGGGCGGGACGTCCTCGATCGGGGTGGGGTCGTCCTGCCACGCCTGGAGCGGTGTACGGCCACCAAGCGGCTGCGGGCGGTGCTCGGTGTTCCACCACCGCACCCAGTCCAAAAGCCGTGCGGTGAACTCGGCGAACGACAACACCCCCTCCGGGTCGCCGCGCCGGGCCTGCGGGCCGGTCGTTGCGGCGGGGGCGGGGAGGTATCCGGGCTGCGCGACCAGGAACATGTCGACGACGCAGTGGTTGAGGTTCTCCACCGTGCCCTTCAGCTCCGGACGGCGGGCGGGGAGATCCTGCACCGGGACCGCGAGCGCGCCCAGCGCCCGGGACACCGTGGCGCACAGGAACTCCTTGCCGCGGTCGACCCGCACCAACTCCGGCAGCCCGCCGATCGGCCCGTACGGGCCACCGCTCTCGTCCCGCGACAACGCGATCCGCAGCGCGGCCAGCACCGCGTCCCGGGACGGCTGGTGCGGGGTGACGGCCGCGCCGGTGATCGCGTTCCTCGCGCAGTCGACGAACCACGTCACCCACGGCCGAACCAGTTGCCCGTCCAGCTCGACCTCGACGGGCAGATGCTTGTGATCACCCTCCCAGCACGCGTTACGCCACTTCACCGGACGGGCCAGATGCACATCGTGTGCCCGCCGGGCCCTCTCCCCGTCCTTGAGCGCGGCACGCTGCCCCGCGTTCAGATCCCGGCGCACCGCCCGCTGCAACGTCGCCAACGACGGCACCCCCACTCCCCCACCACCCCCGGCACCGCCCGTGAACGATGCCCCGTCCAAG
>NZ_JAIZ01000656.1:0-18399 GCF_000710465.2 Kitasatospora sp. MBT63
GGGCCGGCAACGGCGGCTCCGTGGTCGACGGTGTGTCGGGTGAGCCCGACGGCGAGGTGGACTGGTCCCGCGTGTCGCCGTGCATGCCAAACTCCTGCCCGAGATCGGCGGCGGCTCCCGCGGGCCCGAGGCCGGGGAGTGCCGGAGGAACTGCTGGCTGAGGAAGGACGTGCGACCGGAAGGCTGCCCGCACCGACGCGCCCGGCAACCTGCCAGCCGGTCCGCGACCGCGGCCCGCGCCCCGAGCGGCCGCGCGCGTCCCGGCGCGCGCCACTCGGGGCACGCCCCGAGGTGACCCAACCCAACCGGAAACGAGCGGAGCAGGGGCGAGGACACGCACTCGGGCCGCAGGAGAGGGCCGAATGGGCTAAGGACGACAGGAAGGATGAAGGTTCGTCAACGAGGTGCTCCCGGCACTGGAGCAGCGGGGTGCGCCAACCGGCTCGCACTCCCCGCGGCACCAACGACCTTTGTGCATCCTCGCACCACCGGCAAGTCCTCGGGGCCGGTATGCGCGCGGTTTCGGACGATGAACGGGGGCAAATCAGACAGTCGACATGCAGCTGTTCCCCAGTGTTTACGCGCCCAGGGCGCGCCCTCCGCCGGTCGTGCGCCCCCTGCGCCCCCCGTCTGCCGGAGTGCGCCCGATGCGATCTCACCAATGGTCCGAACGGGTGCGCAATACGGTAGTTGACGCATCTTCAGGCGCACTCCGGGGTCTACGCTTCAGGCCGTGAAGGCAATCCGCAGATTCACCGTCCGCACCGTCCTGCCCGAGCAACTCCAGCCGCTGCACGAACTGGCGCTCAACCTGCGCTGGTCCTGGCACCCCGAGACCAGGGAGCTCTTCCGCTCGGTCGACCCAGAGGTCTGGGCCGCCGTCGGCGAGGACCCGGTCCGGCTGCTGGGCGAGGTGCCGGCGGCCCGGCTGTCCGCGCTCGCCGCCGACCGGCGGTTCCTGCGCCGGCTCGGCGATCTCGCGGACGACCTCCGCGACTACCTCACCGGCCCGCGCTGGTACCAGTCCGCCCTCCCGCCCGGCGACGGCTCGGGCCCGCTGCCCGCCGCCATCGCCTACTTCTCGCCCGAGTACGGCATCGCGGCCGCGCTGCCGCAGTACTCCGGCGGGCTCGGCATCCTGGCCGGCGACCACCTCAAGGCCGCCAGCGACCTGGGCGTGCCGATCATCGGGGTCGGCCTGTTCTACCGGCACGGCTACTTCCGCCAGTCGCTGTCCCGGGACGGCTGGCAGCAGGAGCGCTACCCGCTGCTCGACCCCGACGAGCTGGCCGTCAGCCTGCTCCGGGAGCCCGACGGTACACCCAGCCGGGTCGACCTGGCCCTGCCGGCCGGCCGCAGCCTGGCCGCGCACATCTGGAAGGCCCAGGTGGGGCGCGTCCCGCTGCTGCTGCTCGACTCCGACATCGAGCCCAACGGCCCGGCCGAACGCAACGTCACCGACCGGCTCTACGGCGGCGGCAGCGAGCACCGGCTGATGCAGGAGATACTGCTGGGCATCGGCGGGGTCAGGGCCGTGCGCAGCTACTGCCGGCTCACCGGCCACCCCGCCCCCGAGGTATTCCACACCAACGAGGGCCACGCCGGCTTCCTGGGCCTGGAGCGGATCCGCGAACTGGTCACCGCCGAGGAGAAGCCCGGCGACGGCGACGCCCCGGCCCCGGCCCCGCTCGGCTTCGCCGCCGCCCTGGAGGCCGTCCGCGCGGGCACCCTGTTCACCACCCACACCCCGGTCCCGGCCGGCATCGACCGGTTCGACCGCGACCAGGTCGCCCGCCACTTCAGCGGCGACGCCGCGCTGACCGGCGTCCCGGTCGACCAGGTCCTCGCGCTCGGCGCCGAGAGCTGGGCCGGCGGCGACCCGAAGCTGTTCAACATGGCCGCCATGGGCCTGCGGCTGGCCCAGCGCGCCAACGGCGTCTCCACCCTGCACGGCGAGGTCAGCCGGGCCATGTTCAACGGCCTGTGGCCGGGCTTCGACGCCACCGAGGTGCCGATCACCTCGGTCACCAACGGCGTCCACGCGCCCACCTGGATCGACCCCGCGGTGGTCCGGCTCGGCGCCGCCGAGATCGGCCTGGAACGGGCCGAGGACGCCATGGCGGTCGGCGAGGAGACCCGCTGGACCGGCCTGGAGCGGATCGGCAACGCCGAGATCTGGGAGCTGCGCCGCACCCTGCGCGCCCAGCTCGTCGAGGAGGCCCGCAGCCGGGTCCGCACCTCCTGGCGCCAGCGCGGCGCCGGCGAGGCCGAACTCGGCTGGGTCTCCAGCGCCCTCGACCCGGACGTGCTCACCATCGGATTCGCCCGCCGGGTCCCCTCGTACAAGCGGCTCACCCTGATGCTGCGCGACCAGGACCGGCTGCGCTCGCTGCTGCTGCACCCGACCAGGCCGGTGCAGATCGTGGTGGCCGGCAAGGCGCACCCGGCGGACGACGGCGGCAAGCGGCTGATCCAGCAGCTGGTCGCGTTCGCCGACGACCCGGCGGTCCGCCACCGGATCGTCTTCCTGCCGGACTACGACATGGCGATGGCCACCAACCTCTACCCGGGCTGCGACGTTTGGCTGAACAACCCGCTGCGCCCGCTGGAGGCCTGTGGCACCTCCGGGATGAAGGCGGCCCTCAACGGCTGCCTCAACCTCTCCATCCTGGACGGCTGGTGGGACGAGTGGTACGACGGCCAGAACGGCTGGGCCATCCCCACCGCCGACAGCGCCGGCCTCGGACGGCTCGACCCGGAGAGCGCCGAGGCGGACAAGCGCGACGACATCGAGGCCGCCGCGCTGTACGACCTGATCGAGCACCAGGTCGCGGCCCGGTTCTACGACCGGGGCGCGGACGGGCTGCCGCACCGCTGGATCGCGATGGTCCGGCACACCCTGGTCACCCTCGGCCCCAAGGTGCTGGCGGGCCGGATGGTCCGCGAGTACGTGGAGCGGCTGTACGCCCCGGCGGCCGCCGCCCGGCGGCAGCTGGCCGCGACCGAGGACGGCGGGCCCTCGTACGCGGGGGCCCGGGAGCTGGCCGAGTGGAAGGCCAGGGTCCGGCAGGCCTGGCCCGCCGTGCGGGTCGAGCACGTCGAGGCCGACGGCCCCGACGAGGCCCAGGAGCTCGGCAGCACGCTGGCGCTGCGGGTGCAGGTGACGCTCGGCCCGCTGGAGCCGGCCGACGTCGAGGTCCAGGTGGTCTCCGGCCGGGTCGACGAGAGCGACGGCATCTCCGACGCGGTCGCCATCGCCCTCAAGCCGGCCGGCGGCCCCGACCTGGACGGCCGGCAGCGCTACGAGGGCTCGCTGGAGCTCTCCCGCACCGGCCCGTTCGGCTACACCGTCCGGGTGCTGCCCGCCCATCCGCTGCTGGCCTCGCCGGCCGAGCTCGGCCTGATCACCCTCCCCGCGGAGGCGACCGGGATGGACGCCGGCATCCTGCGGTGAGCTGCGGCTGAATCCCCTTGCGCGGCCCTTCGCCGGTCATTATCGTCACTCTGACCATAATGACCGGGAGGGGCCGTGCCCATCATCGACTTCCTGAGCGGGCTCACCGCACCGCTCACCACCGTGCTCGGGCACGTCGGCGGTGACGGAGTCACCTGGGCCGAACTGCTCGGCTTCGCCACCGGCGCGGCCTGCGTCTGGCTCACCGTCCGCGCGAACATCTGGAACTTCCCGGTCGGCATCGCCAACAACGTCTTCTTCCTGATCCTCTTCGCGGGCGCCCGGCTCTACGCCGACGCCGCCCTGCAGCTGGTCTTCCTCGCCCTCGGCGTCCACGGCTGGTGGCAGTGGCTGCGCGGCCGGGCGGCCGGCCCGGGCGCCGCCGCCGGTCCCGTCGTGGTCCGCCGGGCCACAGCGCCCACCCTGCTCGCCCTCGCCACCCTGCTCGGGCCGGCCACCTGGGGCCTGACCGAACTGCTCACCCGGGCCGGCGACAGCGCGCCGTTCTGGGACGCGCTCACCACCGCCCTCTCACTGGCCGCGCAGTGGTTGCTCAACACCCGCCGGATCGAGACCTGGTACCTCTGGATCGCCGCCGACCTGGTCTACGTCCCGCTCTACCTCAGCAAGTCGCTGGACCTGACGGCCCTGGTCTACCTGGTCTTCCTCGGCATGTGCGCGGTCGGACTGCGCTCCTGGCGACGGAGCCTGGCCACGGACGCGCACACCGCGGCGGTGCCGGCATGAGCGGACGCTTCCGGCACGGCCTGGTGATCGGCAAGTTCTACCCGCCGCACGCCGGCCACCACTTCCTGATCCGCGCCGCCGCCGACGCCTGCGACCGGGTCACCGTGGTGGCGATGGCCGCCGACACCGAGTCGATACCCCTGGCCGACCGGGTCGCCTGGCTCACCGAGGCCTGGTCCGGCGACCCGGCGGTGCACGTCACCGGCGTGGTCGACAACCTGCCGGTCGACTACGACAGCGCCGAGGTCTGGGCCGCCCAGGTGGACCTGATGCGGCAGGGCATCGCCGCCGCGCCGCCCGCCGGAGGGGTGGACGCCGTCTTCAGCTCGGAGCCGTACGGGACCGAACTGGCCCGGCGGTTCGGGGCCGCGGCCGTCGTGCTCGACCAGCGGCGGGACACCTTCCCGGTCTCCGGCACCGCCGTCCGGGCCGACCCGGCCGCGTACTGGTGGGAGCTGGAACCACCGGTACGGGCCTGGTTCACCCGGCGGGTGGTGGTGGTCGGCGCCGAGTCCACCGGCACCACCACGCTCTCCCGGGACCTCGCCGAGGCCCTGCGGCGCAGGGGCGGGACGCACGTGCTCACCGGCTGGGTGCCCGAGTACGGCCGGGAACTGACGGCCGCCAAGGTGGCCGTCGCCCGGGCCGTCGCCGACCCCGCCGGGCCGGTGCCGACCGTGTTCGACGTGGAGTGGGACGACCGCGACTTCGAGCTGGTCGCCCGCCGGCAGAACGAGGCCGAGGAGCGGGCCGCCCGCGGCGGCGGGCCGGTGCTGGTCTGCGACACCGACGCGCTCGCCACCACCGTGTGGCAGGAGCGGTACCGGGGTGGGGTGAGCGGGGCGGTGCGGCGGTGTGCGGCCGGGATGCCGCCGCGGGCGCTGTACCTGCTGACCTCGGACCGGGGGGTGCCGTTCGAGGACGACGGGCTGAGGGACGGGGAGCACCTGCGGCCGTGGATGACCGGACGGTTCCGGGAGGTGCTCGCGGCGGGGCGGACACCTTGGCTGGAACTGCACGGCGACCGCGACGAACGCCTCCGGCTCGCCCTCACCGCAGTCGACCAACTCCTCGCCACCCCCATCCCCCTCACCGACCCCCCGGGCTGACCGCCCGGAGGGCGGTCTGTCAGGGGCGCTGGGGGTACCCCCGGCCGAAGGCTGGGGAGGAACTGCGCGCAGGCGGTAGGCACTTACCCGTACCCGGGGGCCGTGGGCCGGATGCGCCTAGGTAGCCCGTCGGTCCCTTGGTTGCCTTCCGCCCCGCGCAGTTCCTCGCGCCCCTGGGGGCTGCCGCCCCTGAAGAAGCGGGCCTCAGACCAGGCTGTCCTTCCAGGTGCGGTGGAGGTCGGCGAAGCGGCCGTCGCCGGTGATGAGGGCGGTGGGGGAGCCGTCCTCCACGACGCGGCCCTGGTCCATCACCAGGACGCGGTCGGCGATCTCCACGGTGGAGAGCCGGTGGGCGATGATCACGGAGGTGCGGCCGGCCAGCACGGTCTGCATCGCACGCTGCACGGCCTGCTCACCCGGCACGTCCAGCGAACTGGTCGCCTCGTCGAGGATCAGGACGGCCGGATCGGCGAGCAGCGCCCGCGCGAACGCGACCAGCTGCCGCTGCCCGGCCGAGATCCGGCCGCCGCGCTTGCGGACGTCGGTGTCGTACCCGTCCGGCAGCGCGGCGATGAACTCGTGCGCCCCGATCGCCCGGGCCGCGGCCTCGACGTCGGCGCGGGTGGCGTCCGGCCGGCCGATCGCGATGTTCTCGGCCACCGTGCCGGAGAACAGGAAGGACTCCTGGGTCACCATCACCACGTTGCGCCGCAGGTCCGCCGTGGACAGCTCGCGCAGGTCGACGCCGTCCAGGGTGACCCGGCCGTCGGTGGGGTCGTAGAACCGGGCCAGCAGTTTGGCCAGGGTGGACTTGCCCGCGCCGGTGGCGCCGACCACGGCGGTGGTCTGCCCGGCGGGCAGCACCAGGTCGAGGACGGGCAGCACCTGCTTCCCGGTCCGGTAGGCGAACCGCACCTGCCGGAAGGCCACCTCGCGGCCCGCTGCGGTCGGCGCCGGCAGCGCCACCGGGGCGGCGGGCTCGGCGACGGAGGGCTCGTGGGCGAGCAGGCCGGCCATCTTCTCCAGGGCGGCGGCGGCCGACTGGTAGCTGTTCAGGAACATCGCCAGCTGGTCGATCGGGTCGTAGAGCCGCCGCAGGTAGAGCACGAAGGCGGTCAGCACGCCGAGCTCCAGGCTGCCGTCGGTGACCAGGTAGGCGCCGAGCAGGACCACGCCGGTGATCCAGGTGTTGGCGACGGCCCGGGAGAAGCCGACGTAGCGGGCCATCTCCAGCAGGCCGTCGGCGGTGGCGGCGGCGGACTGCCGGTTGACGGTGCCGAAGGCGTCCTCGTTGGCCTGCTCGCGGCGGAACGCCTGCACCGGGCGGATGCCGTTCATGGTCTCGGTGAACTTGACGATCACCGCGGCGACCGCCGTCCTGGACCGCCGGTAGACCCGCAGCGAGCGCCGCCGGAACGAACGGACGATCAGGTACATCGGCAGGAAGGACGCCAGCGCGGCCAGGCCCAGGCGCCAGTCCATCACCATCAGTACCAGCGAGATGAGGCTGACCGAGAGCGCGACCGACAGCAGCTCCTGCAGGCCCTCGTTGAGCAGCTCGCGCAGCGCGTCCACGTCGCTGGTGGCGCGGGAGATGATCCGGCCGGAGGTGTAGCGCTCGTGGAAGTCCAGGCTGAGCCGCTGGGCGTGCCGGAAGATCCGGCCGCGCAGGTCGAGCAGGACGTCCTGGTTGATCCGGGCGCTGTAGCGGATGAACAGCCGCTGCAGGTAGGTGGAGAGCAGGGCGCAGCCCAGGTACGCGGAGATCACCGCGATCAGCGGGCCGCTGTCGTGGTCGCGCAGCGCCGGGATGCCCCGGTCCATCGCGAACGCCACCAGCAGCGGGCCGGCCTGCAGGGCGGCCTGCTGGACCACGATCACCAGCATGGCGAGCACGATCCGGCGGCGGTGCGGGCCCAGCAGCTGCCCGAGCAGGGCGCGCGCGGCGCCGGGCGGGACGGGGATGTCCTCCTCGTCGGCGGCGGGCGGCGGGAGCTCCTCCAGCTCCTCGGCGGGCTCCAGGGTGGTGGTCATCGCAGGGCACTCCCTTCGAGTTCCTGGGCGCTCTCGCCGGACATCAGTTCCCGGTAGGCCGGGGAGGTCTTCAGCAGGTCGTGGTGGGTGCCGACGGCGGCGATCCGGCCGTCGGCGAGGAGGGCGACCCGGTCGGCGAGCAGCACGGTGCTCGGGCGGTGCGCCACCACCAGGGCGGTGGTGCCGGACAGCACCTCGCGCAGCGCCCGCTCGACCAGCGCCTCGGTGTGCACGTCGAGGGCGGACAGCGGGTCGTCGAGGACCAGGAACGCCGGGTCGCCGACCACCGCGCGGGCCAGCGCCAGTCGTTGGCGCTGGCCGCCGGACAGGCTCAGGCCCTGCTCGCCGACCTGGGTGTCGGGGCCGGCCGGGAGCCGGTCGACGAAGTCGGCCTGGGCGGTGGCGAGCGCGGTGGCGAGCCGGTCGGGGCCGGCCTGCTCCGCGCCCATCAGGACGTTGTCGCGGACCGAGGCGGAGAACAGGGTCGGCTCCTCGAAGGCGACCGACACCAGCCGGCGCAGCTCCGCGCGCGGGATGTCCCGGACGTCGCGGCCGTCCAGGGTGATCGAGCCGCCGGTGGCCTCGTACAGCCGGGGGAGCAGTGCGGTGAGGGTGGTCTTGCCGCTGCCGGTGGCGCCGACCAGGGCGAGCGTCTCGCCGGGCCGGATGTGCAGGTCGACGCCGGCCAGCAGGTCGGGGGTGCCGGCCGGGGCGTCCGGGTAGCGGAAGCGGACACCGGTGAAGCGGATGCCCCGGCCGTCGCCGGCCGGGAGGCCGGTGGGGCGCTCCACCGGGTCGGGTTCGTCCATCACCTCGAAGTACCGGTCGGTCGCGGTGGCGCACTCGTTGGCGTACGCGAGCAGCCAGCCCAGCGACTCCACCGGCCAGCGCAGCGCCAGCGCGGTGGACAGGAAGGCGACCAGGGTGCCGGCCGAGAGGTCGTCGTGGGCGACCTGGACCGCACCGACGGCCAGCGCGCAGCCGAGCGCCAGCTCGGGCAGCCCGACGATGACCGCCCAGAGGTTGGCGAGCAGGTCGGCCTTGCGCAGCTCGGTGGTGCGCAGCCGCTCGCTGTGTCCGGCGAACTCCTCGGCCATGGTGCGGTGGCGGCCGAAGGCCTTGAGGATGCGGATGCCCAGGATGGACTCCTCGACCACGGTGGCGAGGTCGCCGTTCTGGTCCTGGGCCTGCCGGGCGGAGGCGGCGTAGCGGCTCTCGAAGTAGCGGGTCAGCACCATCAGGGGGACGGCCGGCACCAGGGTGATCAGGGCCAGCTGCCAGCTGAGCGTGAACATCAGCGCGGTGCCGGTCAGGAAGACCATGGTGTTGACGATCAGGAAGACCAGCGGGAAGGCCAGGAACAGCCGCATGGTGAACATGTCGGAGGTGGCCCGGGAGAGCAGCTGGCCGGAGGACCAACGGTCGTGGAAGGAGACCGGCAGCCGCTGCAGTTTGGCGTAGAGGTCGCCGCGCATGGCGGTCTCGACCTTGGCCAGTGGGCGGGCCACGATCACCCGGCGGACGCCGAACAGCCCGGCCTCGACCAGGCCGAGCAGCAGCAGGACGCCGGCCAGCGGCCACAGGCCGGCCAGGTCGCGGTGGGCGATCGGGCCGTCGACGATCCGGCGCAGCACGATCGGCACCCCGAGCACGCTGACCGAGGCGATCAGCGCGGCCAGGACCGCCCCGGCCAGCCGCCAGCGGGCCGGGCGGGCGTACGGCCACAGGCGCAGCAGGGACCGCACCGTGGACCGGTGCGCCGGCCCGGCGGCGGGGTCGGGTCTGCGGACCGACGCTTCGTCAGGGTTGCCGGTGGTCTGCGCGCACTGCTCGTTCTCGGCCATCGCGGAGAGGGTAGGCCGTGACCCTGACATTTCTCATCCGGTTTTACGCCCCTGTCGGCGGGAACCGGCCATGGTCGGACCCGGCGCCGGCCGAGGGGTCCGCCGGGTCGACGGCCCGCAGCAGGCGGCAGGAGCGCCCGGCCAGGGTGACGGCGGTCAGTGCGGGGTGCGGGCCCTCGTCGGCGGTGTCGCGGGAGGTGTCGACCTCGGTGCGGTAGGCGGACGCCCAGGGTTCGCCCGGCAGGGTGAAGGAGACCGCCTGCGGGCCGGCGTTGAGCAGCAGCAGGAAGCTGTCGTCGCGCAGCGGGCGGCCGTGCTCGTCGCGTTCGGACATCGCGGTGCCGGAGAGCAGCATGCCGAGGACGGCGGTCGGGGTGAACCAGTCGGCCTCGGTCATCTCCCGGCCGCTGTGGGCGAACCAGGCCAGGTCGCGCTGGCCGCCGGCGACCGCGGCCCGGCCGGAGAAGAACGCCCGCTGCCGCAGCACCGGGTGCCGCCGGCGCAGGCCGATCAGCCGCCCGGTCAGCTCGGCCAGCGAACGCCACTCGGGCTGCTCCAGCAGCGACCAGTCCAGCCAGCTGGTCGCGTCGTCCTGGCAGTAGGCGTTGTTGTTGCCGCCCTGGGTGCGGCCGAGTTCGTCGCCGGCGGTGAGCATCGGGACGCCGGTGGACAGCAGCAGGGTGGTGAGCAGGTTGCGCAGCTGGCGTTGGCGCAGCGCCAGCACCTCGGGGTCGGTGCTCTCCCCTTCGGCGCCGCAGTTCCAGGACCGGTTGTCGTCGGTGCCGTCCCGGTTGCCCTCGCCGTTGGCCTCGTTGTGCTTCTGGTTGTAGGAGACCAGGTCGCGCAGGGTGAAGCCGTCGTGCGCGGTGACGAAGTTGACCGAGGCATACGGGCGGCGGCCGCCGCGCTGGTACAGGTCGGAGGAGCCGGAGAGCCGGTAGCCGAGCTCGCGGACGTCGGGGCGGGCGCCGCGCCAGAAGTCCCGCACGGTGTCGCGGTACTTGTCGTTCCACTCCGCCCACAGCGGCGGGAAGCCGCCGACCTGGTAGCCGCCGGCGCCGACGTCCCACGGCTCGGCGATCAGCTTGACCCGGCTGAGCAGCGGGTCCTGCGAGACGGCGCCCAGGAACGGGTGGTGCATCTCCACCCCGTCGCTGCCGCGGGTCAGCGCGGAGGCCAGGTCGAAGCGGAAGCCGTCGACGCCCATCTCGGTCACCCAGTAGCGCAGCGAGTCGGTGATCAGCCGGACGGTGTGCGGCTGGCGGGTGTCCAGGGTGTTGCCGCAGCCGGTGTAGTCGGCGTAGCCGCGGCGGCCGCGGTCGAGGCGGTAGTAGCCGGCGTTGTCGATGCCGCGCAGCGACAGGGCCGGGCCCATGATTCCGCTCTCGGCGGTGTGGTTGTAGACCACGTCGAGGATCACCTCGATGCCGGCCGCGTGCAGCGCGCGCACCATCCGCTTGAACTCGCCGACCTGTTGGCCGCGGCTGCCGGAGGCGGAGTACCCGGCGTGCGGGGCGAAGTAGCCGAGGGTGTTGTAGCCCCAGTAGTTGACCAGTCCGCGCTGCTGGAGGTGGTCCTCGCTGACGTGGTGGTGGACCGGCAGCAGCTCCACCGCGGTGACCCCGAGCCGGGTCAGGTGCTCGATCGCCGCCGGGTGCGCCAGGCCGGCGTAGGTGCCGCGCAGCTGCGGCGGCACGTCCGGGTGGCGCATGGTGAAGCCGCGCACGTGCAGCTCGTACAGCACCGTCTCGGCCCACGGGGTCTTCGGCCGCTGGTCGTCGTACCAGTCGTCGTCGTCGTGCACCACCACGCCGCGGGGCACGTACGGCGCCGAGTCGCGGTTGTCCCGGACGGTGTCGGCGACCTCGCGCTCGGGCCAGTTGCGCACCGCGGTGCAGGTGGCGTCGTGCGCGGTGTACCGGCCGTCGACGGCGCGGGCGTACGGGTCGAGCAGCAGCTTGGCCGGGTTCCACCGGGCGCCGGTCCACGGGTCCCAGCGGCCGTGCACCCGGTAGCCGTAGCGGGTTCCGGGCATCACCCCGGGCAGGTACCCGTGCCAGGTCTGGAAGGTCTGCTCGGTGAGCCGGTGCCGGCTCTCCTGGCCCCGCTCGTCGAAGAGGCAGAGCTCGACGGCCTCGGCGGCCGGCGCCCAGAGCGCGAAGTTGGTGCCCCGGCCGCCTCGCAGGTCGGTGCGGAAGCGCGCGCCGAGCGGCTGCCAGCTGCCCGGCCAGGGGTCGGGCGGGGCCGGGTGGGGCGCCGTGCCGTTCGGCCGGTCGGCCGCCGGGCGCGGTGCGCCCGGGCTCGTCCCCGTGTCCAGCTCCTGCCACGCCGTCATCGCCGCACCCTCCCAGCGCGGGGGTCCCTTCCCCGCCTCCGTCTTGTTCCCTGATCGGATGCCGCAGTCACGTCCCGGTGCCTCTCGTGACGGAATGTGATGATTCTGTCCCGCGGTGGGCCGCCGTGACGGCCGTCGGGGGAGATCGTGCCCACGTGTCCCCGCCCCGATGCGGTCGTTATGCCCGCTACCGGGCCGGTCGCGGCCCCGGGCGGCTGATCAGGGAGGGCCGGGATGCACCCGGGAGTACGGGGCTGGGCGCGGCGGGCAGCGGCGCTCGGGCTGGGTCTGCTGCTGACGGGGTGCTCGGGCGGGTCCGCCGGGCCGGGCAGCACCGACGCGGCCGCACCGGAGCCGCCGCGGACCGTGCCGCACGCCCAGCTGGCCGTCACCCCGGCCGACGGCGCCCAGGAGGTGCCCCTCGACGGGCCGGTCACGGTGACGGTCGCCCGGGGCCGGCTGGTGAGCGTGCGGCTCGCCGACGAGAAGGGCGCCGAGGTGCGGGGCCGGCTCGGCGCGGGCGGCCGGAGCTGGACCCCGGACGGGCGGCTCGCGGCGGCCACCGCGTACACCCTGGACGCGGTGGCCGAGGACGACGAGGGGCTCACCGAGGCGCAGCACGCCGCGTTCGAGACCAGGACCCCGGACCGCACCTTCGTGGCCTTCTACACCCCGGAGGACGGGACCACGGTCGGTGTCGGCATGCCGGTCTCGCTGCGCTTCAGCCGGGCGATCACCGACCGGGCGGCGGTGGAGCGGGCGGTGGCGGTGACGGCGGACCCGCCGGTGCCGGTGGCCGGCCACTGGTTCGGCGCCCGGCGGCTGGACTTCCGCCCGGAGCGGTACTGGGCGCCGGGCACCCGGGTGACGCTGACCCTGCGGCTGAAGGACGTGCAGGGGGCGCCGGGCTACGTCGGCACCCAGTCCAAGTCGGTCCGGTTCACCGTCGGCCGCTCCCAGGTCAGCACCGTGGACCTGGACACCCGGACGATGACGGTGCGGCAGGACGGCAGGGTGGTGCGCACCCTCAAGGTCAGTGCGGGCGGGCCCGAGCACCCGACCTACCTGGGCGCGATGGTGGTCTCGGAGCGGTCCGCGGTGACCCGGATGGACTCGCAGACGGTCGGGCTGGGGGACGAGTACGACATCAAGGACGTGCCGCACGCCATGCGGCTGACCGGGTCCGGGACCTTCGTCCACGGCAACTACTGGTCCCCGCGGACGGTCTTCGGCACCGCCAACACCAGCCACGGCTGCATCGGCCTCGCGGACGTCAAGGGCGGCTCCCCGGACTCCCCGGCCGGCTGGTTCTTCGACCACACCATCACCGGCGACGTGGTCGAGGTCCGGGGCTCCGCGGGCGAGCGGGTGCCCGCCGACAACGGCCTGAACGGGTGGAACCTGCCGTGGGCCGGCTGGACGGTACGGAGCGCGCCCGCCACCCGGTGACCATTCACCGAACGGGCACCCGCCTCCCCTCGAAGATTCACTCAGACGGGCCAGTTATCCTGACCACCGCGCCGGTCCGGGGTCCCCGTCCGGCGAGCAGCGCTAAAGAAGTCGGCCCAGGGGTGCAACTCACCCGGGCGGCAGCGCGTGTATCGCTTTGGGTTACCGGGAGGGGAGCAGACCGACGTGAAGCCGGTTCGGGCGGCCGACGCCGCCATACGCATCAACACGAGGACCGCCGGACGCGCCGTGCGGCGCTCCGGCATCGCGCTGGCGATGGGCGGCGTCCTGCTGCTCGGCGCGGCCTGCAGCAGCTCGGGCGGCGGCTCGGCGGCCGGCGGTTCGGGCGGCGCCACGGGCGGCGGGGCGGCCTCGGCCGCGGCCGAGCCCGCGAAGGTCTCGGCCGCGCAGCTGACCGTGACGCCGAAGGACGGCGCCACCGACGCCGCGCCGAACGCCCTCCAGGTGGCGGTGGCCAGCGGCAAGCTGACCAACGTCGAGGTGACCGACAAGAACGGCAAGCCGGTGGCCGGCACCATCGCGGCGGACGGCCTGAGCTGGAAGCCGACCGAGGCGCTCGCCGTCGGCATGGTCTACAAGGTGAACGCGCAGGCCAAGGACGACGCCGGCCTGGAGGCCGCGTCGACCAGCACCTTCACCACGCTCACCCCGGCGAAGACCGCGGCGACCAACGACAACATCTCCGACAACGGCACCTACGGCGTCGGCATGATCGTCTCGGTGGCCTTCAGCAAGCCGATCAAGAACACCAAGGCGGTGGCGGACGGCATCACCTTCGAGGCCTCCGACGGCACCAAGGTCAAGGGCCACTGGTTCGGCAGCCAGCGGCTGGACTTCCGTCCGGCCGAGTACTGGAAGCCGGGCACCAAGGTCACCATCCACTACCGCCTGAAGAGCATCGAGGTCTCGCCCGGCGTCTACGGCGACGTGGACAAGGACGAGCCCTTCACCATCGGCCGCTACCAGGTGAGCACCGCGGACGCGGCCAGCCACCAGATGACGGTCAAGAAGGGCGACGGCTCCACCCAGACCATCCCGATCACCGCCGGCAACGACGACAACCCGTCGTACAACGGCACCATGGTCGTCTCCAGCAAGGAGAAGGTGACCCGGATGAACTCCGCCACGGTCGCCAACGTGGTCGGCGGCGAGTACGACGTGCCGGACGTGCCGCACGCCATGCGGCTCACCAACAGCGGCACCTACGTGCACGGCAACTACTGGAGCAGCGCCTTCGGCAAGTCCAACGCCAGCCACGGCTGCATCTCCATGCAGGACGGCAAGGGCGGCGACGACAACTCCACCGCGGGCAAGTTCTTCAGCTCCTCGCTGGTCGGCGACGTGGTCAAGATCGTCAACGCCAAGGGCAAGCAGGTCTCCCCGGACAACGGCCTGAGCGGCTGGAACGTCGCCTGGGGCAGCTGGTAACCCCAGGGAGTCACGGAGCATCGAAGGGCCCGGCCGTTCCTCGGAACGACCGGGCCGTTCTCCGTTCGTGACCGAATCTCGACCCTGGTCGCGCAACCTGGGTCGAGGACCCCACGTGTAAGTGGCTGACGGCCGACCGGGGAGATGGGGAGTACACGAGTGAAGTCGATACGCACGGGCCTGGCGGCCGGGGCGCTCTCAGGTGCGCTGGTGCTGCTGGCGACGGGCTGCGGTTCGGGCGGCGACACCGGGAGCAGCAGCGCCGCGCGCCTGGCGCCCGGTGCGTCCCCGGCGGGCACGCCCGCCCCCGCCACCCCGGCGAAGCCCACCGTCTCCTCGGCGGCGGTGACCATCGAGCCCGCCGACGGCGCCACCGGCGTCAAGCCCGCGGGGGCGCTGAAGGTCGGCGTGAGCGGCGGGAAGCTGACCACCGTGGCGGTCACCGGCCCGGACGGCAAGGAGGTGCCCGGCGCCGTCGCGGCGGACGGCCTCAGCTGGGTGCCGAGCGGGAACCTGGCGGTCTCCGCGCAGTACCGGGTGGCCGCCAAGGCGGTCGACGCCGCCGGTCTGGAGACCACCGCGCAGAGCGGCTTCACCACCCTCACCCCGGCCAAGGACGCCGGCGCCCACGACAACATCTCGGACGGCGGCACCTACGGCGTCGGCATGATTGTCTCGCTCACCTTCGACCGCCCGGTCAAGGACAAGGCCGCGGTCGAGAAGGGGGTCGGCTTCGAGACCTCCGACGGGACGGTGGTCAAGGGCCACTGGTTCGGCAGCCAGCGGGTCGACTTCCGCCCGGCCGAGTACTGGAAGGCCGGCACCACGGTCACCGTCCACTACCGGCTGAAGAGCGTCGAGGTGGCGCCCGGCGTCTACGGCGGGGTGGACCGCGACGAGCCGTTCACCATCGGCCGCTCCCAGATCACCACCGCGGACGTGGCCACCCACCGGATGCAGGTGGTGCGCGACGGCCAGGCGGTCGACGAGGTGCCGTTCACGGCCGGCAAGGCGGGCTTCGACACCTGGAACGGCACCATGGTGGTCGAGGACAAGGCGGAGACCACCCGGATGAGCTCGCAGGGCGTCGCCGGGGTCGGCTCGGGCGAGGAGTACGACATCTCCGACGTCCCGCACGCGATGCGGCTGACCGACTCCGGGACGTACGTCCACGGCAACTACTGGAGCAGCGCGTTCGGCTCCTACAACGCCAGCCACGGCTGCATCGGCCTGGCCGACGCCAAGGGCGGCTCCGCCTCCTCGCGGGCCGGCAAGTTCTACGACTCCTCGCTGATCGGCGACGTCGTGACCGTGGTCAACTCCAAGGGCGAGCAGGTCGCCGCCGACAACGGGCTGAGCGGATGGAACCTGTCCTGGAACAACTGGTAGGCGCTCGAACGGTCCGCCGGGCGGACGTTCGGTTGCGACGGGCATATGCCAGACGACTAGTGATCGTTTGGTCATTGTCCGTACGCGCCCGCATGCGTTCCGCAATGATTGGCGCATGGCAGGATGGGGCGAAGCGGACCGGGCATCACATGGGCTGGCGGAACTGGCCGATGACGGCCCGTCGGCCTGTGGCGCCCCGGCGCTGTCGGAGCTGGAGCGGCTGACGCCCGGCGAGCTGGAGCGCACCGCCCGCCGGCGGCTGCGGGAGCAGGCCGAGGACCAGGAGGCCCGCCTGCCGTCCCGGCCGGTGTCGGCCGGCGTCGCGCGCCGGGTGGTGCTCGGCGTTCTCGCCGACTGGGGTCTGCACCAGCAGCTGGAGGCCGGCGAACTGCTCACGGGCGAGCTGGTCGCCAACGCGGTCCGGCACGCGGGCGGGCGCACCATCGGCTTACGGGTGGTCCGCCGTCCCGGCGTGGTGCGGGTCGAGGTACGGGACTCCTCGCGGGCGCTGCCCTGTCTGATCATGGCGGCCGAGCCGCTGCACGAGTCCGGGCACGGCCTGCGGGTGGTGTCGGAGATCGCCGACCGCTGGGGCGCGGACCTGCTGCCCCGCGGCAAGGGCGTCTGGTTCGAGCTCAAGGTGCGCGAGCGCACGACGGCCTGAGCGGCCCGCGGGCGGCCGGGGGCAGGCCCGGACAGCAGGCCCGGGAAACAGTGCGGGGCCCCCGTCCACGGTGTACGTGGTTCAGGGGCCCCTGCAGGTCACCGTGCAGGCCTAGGGGGTGCTCGCCGCGCGGTGGTGACGGCCGGACCGGGTCATGGAGGCCGTGGATCGCGTCCGGCGCTCGCAACGCCCGACTTGTTCGACTATCGCACGGTCTCAGCATGTGAGCAAATTGGATTGGAAGGTTTGTAACCCACTTCACCTTCAGTGTGCGAATAGATTCGCGCGGCGGCCTCTGATTATTCAGCCGATGGACGCCTCATGTGTGGATTCCGTGCCCGGCCACCCCGGCCGGCCACCCTCCCCGGGCCGCGGCTCAGCACTCGATGACGTTGACCGCGAGGCCGCCGCGGGAGGTCTCCTTGTACTTGATCTTCATGTCGGCGCCGGTCTCCTTCATGGTCTTGATCGCCTTGTCGAGGGAGACGTGGTGCCGGCCGTCGCCGCGCAGGGCCATCCGGGCGGCGGTGACGGCCTTGACCGACGCCATGCCGTTGCGCTCGATGCAGGGGATCTGGACCAGGCCGCCGACCGGGTCGCAGGTCAGGCCCAGGTTGTGCTCGATGCCGATCTCGGCCGCGTTCTCGACCTGCTCCGGGGAGCCGCCGAGGACCTCGGCGAGGCCGCCGGCCGCCATCGAGCAGGCGGAGCCGACCTCGCCCTGGCAGCCGACCTCGGCGCCGGAGATGGAGGCGTTCTCCTTGAACAGCATGCCGATCGCGCCGGCCGCCAGCAGGAAGCGGACGATGCCGTCGTCGTCGGCGCCGGGGATGAAGTTCTGGAAGTAGTGCAGGACGGCCGGGATGATGCCCGCCGCGCCGTTGGTCGGGGCGGTCACCACCCGCTGGCCGGAGGCGTTCTCCTCGTTGACGGCCATCGCGTAGAGGGTGACCCACTCCATCGCGTTGGCCGGCCCGATGCCCTCGGCGCGCAGTGCGCGGGCGCCGGAGGCGGCGCGGCGGCGGACCTTGAGGCCGCCGGGCAGGATGCCCTCGCGGGCCATGCCGGCGTCGACGCACTCCTTCATCACGCCCCAGATCTCCAGCAGCCCGGCCCGGATCTCGGCCTCGGAGCGCCAGGCCTTCTCGTTCTCCAGCATCAGGCCGGAGATCGACAGGCCGGTCTCCCGGGTGAGCCGCAGCAGTTCCTCGCCGGTGCGGAAGGGGTAGCGCAGCGCGGTGTCGTCGGGGACCACCCGGTCGGCGCCGATGGCGTCCTCGTCGACCACGAAGCCGCCGCCGACCGAGTAGTAGGTCTTCTCCAGGACGGTGGCGCCGTCGGCGTCGAAGGCCCAGAGGGTCATGCCGTTGGCGTGGTAGGGCAGCGACTTGCGGCGGTGCAGCACCAGCTGGGTGTCCGGGTCGAAGGCGATCTCCTGGGCGCCGAGCAGCCGCAGCCGCTTCTCGGCCTTGATCCGCTCGACGTCCAGGTCGGCCTGGTCGACGTCGACGGTGCGCGGGGAGTTGCCCTCCAGGCCGAGCAGGACGGCCTTCGGGGTGCCGTGGCCGTGGCCGGTCGCGCCGAGCGAGCCGAACAGTTCGGCGCGCACCGAGACGGCCTGGGCCAGCAGACCCTCGGACTTCAGGCGGCGGGCGAACATCCGGGCCGCCCGCATCGGGCCGACCGTGTGGGAGCTGGACGGACCGATGCCGATGGAGAAGAGGTCGAAGACGCTGATGGCCACGGGGACGTCCTTGTCTGGTCACGTGGAGACGTGCGGAGTTGCTTGGGGGGTGCGGGCACGGCGCGGGGCACCGCGGTCCACTGTCCAGTGTGCGCGGTGCCCCGGAGAACCGAGGGGTACGGCGGGGGGCGTCCGCCGTACCCCGGGGGGAACTACAGGTTGGGGGAGAGCGGGGACTTCT
>NZ_JAIZ01000656.1:18434-18517 GCF_000710465.2 Kitasatospora sp. MBT63
GGTGAACTACAGGTTGGGGTAGAGCGGGTACTTCTCGGCCAGCGCGGTCACGCGGGCCTTCAGCGCGGTGGCCTTGGTCTCGT
>NZ_JAIZ01000657.1 GCF_000710465.2 Kitasatospora sp. MBT63
CCGGATCGTCGCCGAGTCGTCCGGCCGCGGCGGCCTGGACACCGCCCGCCGCATCGAGGTGCTGCTCCCGGACGTGCGCCGGACGGCGTTCCGGTTCCCGCGAACGATCGGATCCACGTTGGGTGGGACCTGGAAGCCGCGGCGTTCTGACCGGTCTGCCTGTCACCGGGCGTAGGCCACGGTGATGTCATCGTCGGGGCAGCCGGCTGCGATGTCGGTGAGCGCCTGGTGCTCGCGGGCATCGATGCTCAGGTTCCAGCGGGTCTTGATGGCGACCCAGTCGTTCAGGTAGGTGCAGCGGTAGGCCACGGCCGGGGTGAGCCAGTCGGCGGGGTCCTTGTCGGCCTTGGAGCGGTTGGAGGCCGCAGTGACGGCGATCAGCGCGCGCGGCTCCAAGAGGTCGTTGGCGTAGACCTCCCTTTCCTTCGCGCTCCAGTTCGATGCCCCGGAGTCCCAGGCCTCGGCGAGCGGTACCAAGTGGTCGACGTCCAGGCGGCCTGCGTCGGTGACGACGACGTCGTCGTACAGTGACAGCCACAGCCCGCCGGTCAGTGCGCACCGCGGCCCCTGAACGGGGGGCTCGAGGGCCTCGGCCTTGATGACCTCTTTGCGGGCGTCGCAGCCGTCCTTGTCCGCGTCGACCCAGTGCTTGAAGGCAGTGCGGACGTAGCCGGTGCGGTCCTCATCGGCGACGGTGAGCTGCTCGATCGCTTCGTCCAGCGGCAGGGTGATGGCCTGTCCGGCCTCCCGGTGTGCCCCGGCGCCGGCGGCCGAGGTGGCGCTGGCGGGGTTGGCGGCCGCGGTGGTGAGCAGTAGGGCTGCTGCGGTGGTGATGGCTGCCCGGGTGATGGCGGTGGTCCGCACGGTGGCGCTCCTGTACTTCGTCGGCGACTTGTCGTGGACCTTCCTACCGGCCGCCGGTCGATCTTGACAGCCCGTCAGGCGGCGGGGTCGCCCGTGCGGGGGAGAAGTCGTACCGGACCCGGGGTGGCCGGCGTACTGGGCATCCTGCCCTGCGGCTCCGGCGGCGGGCCGGTACGTGGCCGACGCGCCGGTCGTTGACCCGGTGTGAGCGATCCGATGGGTGGGCGCGGCGTTCCGGCGCCGGTGCGGTGGGTGTTCGTGGTGCGTGAGGCCGCCTTCGGGCCGCCGTTCGCGGAGGCTCTTCTGGAGGTGGGCTCGCCGCTGTACGAGGACCTGGCCGAGGATGCGGTCGACAGCGGGTTCGTTGTGGCCGCCGGCGAGCCTCCGGCCACAACGGCCGCCGTCCACGTCCGCGGCGATGCGCTGGTCCGGCTGACATTGGTCGGAGGCCGCCGGACGTGGGAACCGGCCAGGCCGGCCGCAAATTTCGCCCGGCTGGCTGGCGGCGGCTGAGGGACGCGGCAGCGTGGTCATCGTGATGGCACCCCCCGCGACGCTGCCGGACACCGACCCGGACGCCGGTGCCGACGTCAGGAAGGCGGTATTCCGCACCGCGCTGGGCGAGGCCCGGACCAAGGGCAGGCTGCTGCACGGCGCGGCGACCCTGACCATCGAACCCGTCTGACCTGCACGTCAGGCCCTCACGGCGATGCGGATCGGCCTGCGAGAGGTAGCGGTTCCACGGGGAGCGGGGGCGCGCCTTCCTAGATCTAGTGACACGCACCGGTGCGGTCGGGGCGGGGGCGGTGTGCTCGGTGGCATGCACGGGCGAACTCGACCTGGACACCGACCGACCGGCGCGACCGTCAGCCCTTCGACGCCTCCTCGATGCCGCGCAGTACCGCCTTGCTGTGCTTGCTCTCGCTGACCCGCTGAGCGGTCCAGTCCCTCATCCGCTGGACCGCATCCTCGTTCGTCTGGGGGGGTGAGATGCACCTGATCGTCGTCGATGTGCCCTACTCCGCCGAGGGAGGAGAGGGTCGCGATGGCACCACGGATGAGCCGGTCCAAGACCCGGACCCGAACCGGGGCTAGCCAGGACCGGGCCCGGACACCCCACGGTGACCGGGCCCCGGGTCAGAAGCGGATGGGGGCCTTGCCGCGGTAGGGCGGGACGTCCTGCGCGGGCAAGCCGACGAGGTGGTCGTGGGCCGCTTCGCCACCGCCGGGACTGTCCGAACCTGCCGGTACGGTGCTGCTGGAAGAACCTTCAACTCCAGGAGTCCATCAGTTGGTTACCCCACTCACCCTCGTCCAGCGACAGGCGCTGCTGCGCAAGTGGATCATGCCGGCGAGCGTGACCGAGGACGAGTACTGGAAGCGGGCCGCGCGCATGGTGGACGAGGCCATAGCCGCGCACCCCGCCTTCGCGCCGGTCCGAAGCAAGCTCAAGGTCTATGCCAAGGGCTCCTACCCGAACAACACCAATGTGCGGGCGAACAGCGACGTCGACATCTCGGTGCAGCTCAATGAGCCGCAGTACGCCGACTACCACCCGATGACCAACCACTGGCAGCGCCGCCAGCGCCTGCCCGACTATGAGGGCATCTGGACGCCCGCCCTGCTGCGCGCCGAGGTTGGCAAGGCGCTCACCGCCAAGTTCGGCACCATCGACACCAGCCACCGGGTGGCGTTCTATGTCCCGCCGGTGTTCAACAGCCGGCCGAGCATCGACGTGGTTCCCGCCTTCCGGTACGTGCAGTTCACCAACCCGCAGTGCACCGAGGGCACCGAGGGCAGCATGGTCCACTGCACCGACGGCAAGACCATCGTGAACTGGCCGCAGCAGCAGATGGACAACGGCAGGGCCAAGAGCACCCGCACCAACAATCGCTACAAGTACGTGGTCCGCGTGCTGAAGTCGGTGGAGGACACGCTGACCGCCGGCAAGGTCATCGACGAGGTGCCCTCGTACTTCTCCGAGTGCCTGGTCTACAACGTTCCGGACTCAGTCCTCACCTTCGGTGACTTCGACGCATCCGTCCGCGAGACGCTTCGCCATCTCGACCGGGAGCTGGGCTACTGGATGGGTCACTACCAGACCATGGTGGAGCCCAACGGGATCAAGAAGCTTTTCGGTGACGAGCAGAAATGGTCCGTCGCGACGGCCCGAGAATTCGTCAAGCAGTCCATGACCTACCTCAACTACGGGTGATGCGCCGATGACCCCCGCGACAACCGTCCGTACGACGGCCTCCCTGGTCACCACCGCGTACACCATCGCCCTTCCGCTGCTGGGCCTCAGTGGCTGTTGTCTTTCCGGGCTTGAGGGCTGCGTT
>NZ_JAIZ01000658.1 GCF_000710465.2 Kitasatospora sp. MBT63
GGAGACTCCACCGTGACGACAGCCGACACCCTGGCCGCCGGGGGCACCGCGGAGGCGGCCTCCCGGGCCGCCAGCTGCGAGCGCGGCGCCACCGTGTGGCTGACCGGGCTGCCCAGCGCCGGCAAGACCACCCTCGCCTTCGCCCTGGCCGAGCGGCTGCGTGCCGAGGGCCACAAGGTCGAGGTCCTGGACGGCGACGAGATCCGCGAGTTCCTCTCCA
>NZ_JAIZ01000659.1 GCF_000710465.2 Kitasatospora sp. MBT63
CTCGGCGCGCACCGGCTCGGCGCGGCGGGGCTCCGGGCGGTGCGGCTCCAGGGCGGGGCGGTGGTCGGCCGCGCGCCGGTCCGGGGAGGTGCCGGCCGCCAGGGCCTGGGCCAGCGCCGGGTTCGGGTGGGTGACCAGCTGTTCGGGGATCAGCACCACGACGCCGGTGCCGCCGCGGGCGGACGGGCGGAAGGAGATCGACAGGCCGTGCTTGCGGGCCAGCGAGCCCACCACCGCCAGGCCCAGCCTGGTCCCGGCGGACAGCGCGGTGAGGTCCAGCGGTTCGGCGGAGACGGCCTGTTCGGCCCGGCGCAGCCAGGTGCCGCCGAGGCCGAGACCGCCGTCCTCGACGGTGATCACCAGGCCCGAGTGGACCTCCTCGACGTACACGTGCACCTCGGCGGGGGGCGCCGAGAAGTTGGCGGCGTTGTCGAGCAGTTCGGCCAGCGTGTGCATCACGCCCTCGGCCGCGAACCCGGCCACCGCGGCCGTGGAGGCCGAGTGCAGCCGGACCCGCTGGTAGGCGCCGATCCGGCCGAGCGCACCGCGAAGGATCGACTCCACGGCGATCGGCTTGGTCCACCGGCGGCCCGAGCGGGCGCCGGTGAGCACCGCGATGCTGTCGGCCATCCGGCCCACCTGGGCGGTGGAGTGGTCCAGCCCGAGCAGGTCGCCGAGCACGTCGTCGCCGTGCCGGTGCTGCATCTCGCGCAGTTCGGCGTGCATCGAGGTGGCCAGCGCCTGGACCCGGCCGGCGGCGGTGGCGCAGACGGCGAGCGCGGCGGCGCGCTGGCGCTCGCCCCGGCCGATCTCCTCGGCCACGGTGCGCAGCAGGGCGTCGTGCGCGGTGGCCGGGCGGCCGGCCAGCACGGTGTTGACCGCGGCGCCGGCCCGCAGCCGGCCGATCACCTCGGGCAGGGTCTCGTCGGCCAGGGCCTGCAGGTCGGCCCGTTCCTGCTCGGCCGTGCGGACCGCGGCGCGCAGCGTCCCGGCCTCGGCGTCGGCCTCGGCGAGCGCGGTGCGCAGGGCGTGCAGCTCGACGCGGTCGTGCTCGGTCCCGGCCTGGGCCTCGGCGAGCGCGGCGCGCAGGGCGGCCGCCACGTTGTGGGCGGCGGTGACGTCGGTGTGCAGCTGGGCGCTCTCGG
>NZ_JAIZ01000660.1 GCF_000710465.2 Kitasatospora sp. MBT63
GTGGCCGTCATGAACAACCTGCGGTCACACGGGATCCGGGTGTTGTCCAGGATCGCCGCCCACGGCTTCCCGGCCTGGCCACTGACACGGTGGGCCTCATCCACGATCGCGAGCGAGAAGGCCGGCAATCCCGCCTGGTGGGCCCTCTCCAAATGCCCCAGACCCAGGCTGGCGTACGTGGCGAACACCGTCACCCGCCCC
>NZ_JAIZ01000661.1 GCF_000710465.2 Kitasatospora sp. MBT63
GCCGTCCTGGCCGGCGCGCCGCCCGCCGCCCGCCGCCCGTCGCGCACCCTGAGGAGTCGGAGCCATGTCGACCTCGTCCTCCCCGCACCGCCCGGCCGTCCGCCTGCGGCTGCTGCCCCCGCACGCCCACCGGGCCCGCCGGGCCCGCCGGAGCCCCGGCCCGGCCGGTCTCCCCCGCCGGCTGCTGCTGATCGCGGCGGACGCCGGGCTGGCCTTCGCGATCGTGCTGCCGGCCGTCCAGCTCGCCCTCGGGCTCTACCACCTGGTGCTCGGCTGATCCCGCGCCAATGCCCCGGGGCCCGGCTCCGCGTCGCCGTCTGGCGGACGTGGTGCCGGGCCCCGGGGGTGCGCTCGTACCGGAGGAAGAATCGGGTCGGGTCAGCTGGTGCGGCTCTCCTGGGCGAGGAAGGCCGCCATGGCCGTGACCGTGGGGTGCTCGTAGGCCACCGCGGGCTCCAGGTAGAGCTCGAACTTCTCCTCGATGTCGCCGAAGAGGCTCAGCGCGGCCACCGAGTCCATCCCGAACTCAGCGAACGGCATCTCGGTGTTGATCTCGTTCTCCGGGCGGGAGAGGTAGCTGCTGAGCCGCTCGACCAGCCAATCGCGGATGTCCTGCTCCACCTGCTCAAGGTGAATCGATCCCTGGACTGTCATCAGATACTCCTTCGCAGTGGCGTCTCGCCGCAGGGTGCACCCACGCCCTCAAGGGCCACTCGAACGGATCTGGATCTGCCGGTCGTCAGGCCGCCGTGCGCCAGCTGCGCGGCGACGGGTAGTCGATGCCGACCGGCCGCAGCC
The DNA here is from genome assembly GCF_000710465.2 of Kitasatospora sp. MBT63. Lineage (GTDB taxonomy): Bacteria > Actinomycetota > Actinomycetes > Streptomycetales > Streptomycetaceae > Kitasatospora. The sequence continues at coordinate 799 of NZ_JAIZ01000661.1, forward strand.
AGGCCTGCGCGCGGCTGCGGGTGCGCTCCTCGGCGCCGGCCCGCGCGGCCAGCACCGCGGCCAGCACCACGGTCAGCGCGGCCAGTTCCTCGTCGGTCGGTGTTCCGCGTTCCACGACGATGTTCATCCGGGTCCCCTCCGGGGGCTCAGGCGGGCGGGTTGCCGTGCTTGCGGCTGGGCAGGTCGGCGTGCT
>NZ_JAIZ01000662.1 GCF_000710465.2 Kitasatospora sp. MBT63
GAACCAGACAACCGTCACGGTAAGCACCGTTGCAGTACTAAGGCGATCTACCAGGGTGTACGCGTACGTCTTCTGCGTGCCTCCGTAGGCGGGACGTCGGGCCACCCACCGCACCCGCCACCCGCCCTGGATACGCGGCAGGCCCCCGGGGGCTTGCACCCGGCAGGGCGCCGCCGCGCTGCGCCCGACACGGCCGGACCGTCCCGCGCCGGCCCGGCCGTGCCCGGCCGCCCCTGGTTCCCGGCGCGGGGCTACCTGTCAGGCCGCTCGCCACATGACGGCCACCAGCTCGGACAGGTCGAAGACCGGGGTGCCCCCGGGGGCGTAGTTGACCGTCAGATGCCGTTCGGCCTGGCCGGCGACCAGGATCAGCAGGCTGCCGAGGTGCACCCGCCGCGACACGGGAAGTTGCGCGGCTTTGCGGCCATGTGTCAGGGGCGGGCGCGAGGATGGGCGTCATAGCGATCGAGGTACCGCGGTCCGGCGGGCGCACCACCCCGGCTGGTCGGTGGAGGTAGCACAGGGAGGCAGTGATGGACGTCGACGACCGCGGGCCGGAGCGCGCGATCCGGACGGGTGACCCGGGGGCGGCGGTGCCTGGTCCCAGGGTGTTGGTGGCGGGGGCCAGCATCGCGGGACCCGCCCTCGCCCACTGGCTGCGCCGGCGGGGGCGGAGGTGACGGTGGTGGAGCGGACCCCGGGGCTGCGTCCCGGCGGGCAGGCGGTGGATGCGCGTGGGGTCGCCAAGGAGGTCATCGGGCGCATGGGGCTGGACGCGGAGGTCCGGGCGGCGTGCACCGACACCGCCGGCGCGCACACCGTGGACGCGGACGGGAAGGTGCTGGAGACCTTCCGCGCGGACGACGACGGTGGCGACGGGTTCATCGCGGACATCGAGATCCTGCGTGGAGACCTGTCCCAGGTGCTCTACGACGACACCCGCGACGACGTCGAATACATCTTCGGCGACCGGATCACCGAGCTCGCCCAGGACGCGGACGGGGTCGACGTGGTCTTCGCGGGCGGCGGCCGGCGGCGCTTCGATCTGGTGGTCGGGGCCGACGGGCTGTACTCGGAGCTGCGGGCGATGGTCTTCGGGCCGCACGAGCGATTCGTGCGCCCCCTCGGGCACGTACTGGCCTTCTACAGCGTGCCCAACGAGTTCGCCCTGGACCGCTGGCTGCTGGAGTACCAGGACCAGGAGTCGGGGCGTTCCGTCCTGCTGCGCCCCATCCAGGACGCCACCCGGGCGATGGCGATGTTCTACTCCGCCTCGCCCGCCGGCGACGTCGGTCATCGCGACGTCGCGGCCCAGAAGCGCCTGCTGCGAGAGCGGATGGCGGGTCTGGGCTGGCTGGCCCCCGACATCCTGGCGCACCTGGACGACACCCCGGACTTCTACCTCGACCAGGTTGCCCAGGTGGTGATGGAGCGCTGGTCGAGTGGACGGGTGGGGCTGCTCGGGGACGCGGCGTTCAGCTCGTCACCGATGTCCGGACAGGGCACCGGGCTGGCACTGGTCGGCGCCTACCTGATGGCGGGGGAGCTGGCCGCCGCCGGGTGGGATGCCGACGCCGGGTTCGCCCGCTACGAGGCCCGGATGCGCTCGTTCGTCGAGGCCAACCAGGAGATCGGCCGGCTGAACGCCCGCAGCCGCCAGGTCCCCGGCCCGGACGCCGAGCCGCTCCCCGACTTCGCCGGTGAATGGTTCACCGAGCTGGTCGGGCGGGCGATCAACGGCGTCGACCTGCCCGACTACGCTGCGGTGCCGGACTCCGCGGCCCCGGCCGGATCCCCGACCAGCCCGCCCGCCGGACCGTAGGTGTCACCTGACAGCCGTCCGAGGTGATCGCGCAGCGCCTGGACGGGCTGCGCTCCCGTTGCCGGGCCGGCCCCGAAGGCGCCGGTCCCGCCCGCTGACGGCCTCGCCCGCCGCGTCGCGTACCTGTGTGAGGCCATCCGTCAGGGGCCTGCGAGGGCGTGGGAGGGCTTGCGGGGGACTGGGTGAAGTGCGGGGACCGGGTTCCGGACTGCTGGGCGGGCAGGACCGGCTGGCGGCCTGCGGGAGCGGGGCCGAGGTGATGGGAACGATCAGGGCCCGGGCCGGAGCCCGGCGGTGTGCGGGGGCTCCGGCCCGGGTGGGCCGTCCGGCCGTCGGACCTGACGGCGCCGGTGCGGCGGGCGGCCTCGCTGCCGTCAGCGGGCGTAGAAGTGGCAGACGGTGCCGGTCGGCGAGGTGGCCGTGCCGTCGGTGGTGCGGGCGTACCAGCCGTACCGGTGACCGGGGACGAGTGCCGGCAGCGCGACGGAGACGGTGCCGCCCCCGGCGACCCGGCTGCTGGCCGAGCCGGGTCCGCCGCGGCGGATAGGCTGCGGCAGGGTGCTGTCGGTGTTGTCCCCGATCGAGAACTCCGCCCGCACCGCGTGTGACGGGTCGGGGCGGCCGATCCTGGCCAACAGCGACACGGCCGGTCCCGCGACGGTTCCGTAGCCGCCGTACCCCTGGCAGCCGCCGGCGTCGCCGGTGTCGGTGGAGGGGCTGGTCACGGTCGCGGTCGGTGCGGTGAGTTGGCGGGTGGCGGGCGTGCGAGACGACCTCGGCGGCGCTCATCGGGTAGTCGTAGGCCTCGACGCGCTGGACCAGGCCGTGCCACGGGGCGTTGGGGTTGCCGTTGGCCTTGTCGCGGCCGACGACGAACGGGCCCTTCGCGCTCCAGCGGGCGGTGTGGGTCGCGGACCCAGCCGCCGTGCCGTCGACGTACGGCGTGACCGCGCCCGTCGCCGCGTCGAACACGCCGGTGAGGTGGGTCCACACGCCGGTGCGGGCCGGTGTCGCGCTGACCGCCTGGTCGATGTTCCAGCCGGCGGATCGGCCCGGGGCAGGCCGAAACGCCGCGTGCTGTCGGGCTGGTTGAACCAGAGCATGGCGCCGCTGACCAGGTCGCCGTCCGCGGAGAGCCGTCCTCGCGGCCCGCCGTGCCTGTTCACCGCGTCAGGAGGGCCTTCAGCGTCCGCGCGGGAAGGCGGTGTTCCCGTTGTGGCCGCCGGGGAAAATAGCCGGCTCGGTGTCCAGCAGCTCCGCCAGCGCCAGCGCGCAGCGGTAGGTGTGCAGGACCGGCCGGGTGTCCTTTCCCGTCGCAGGGACGATCCGGGCAGCGCCGGTGGCTGCTGCGGCCCTTGTGATCTCGGCGGGCCGGAGGTCGTCCGTCGTGACCGCCGGGAACTCCGTGCCGATGAAGAACCCGAAGTTGGCCAGCCGGCGGGGCGTCAACGGCTGCGGGGTGAGGCTGTTTTCGGTCCGGTCGTGGGCCGGGTCGATCCCGAGGTGGCGGGCGATTGCGGGGAATGCGGCCGCTGTGCCCCCGTCGAGGTAGGCCGCCCGGATGGCCGCCAACTCCGCGAGGTGTTCGGCCCGGCCGTCCGCCGGTAGCAGATTCGGCACGACGGGCTCGTGGGCGATGAGCGTGTCCAGCGCTCCCGGGTGTCGGGCGGCGACCCGCAGGCCGATCGCGGCGCCCATGCTGAACCCGGCCATCAGTGCCGGTTCGTGGGTCACCTCGGCGAGCAGCCGGACGACGTCATCGGCGTGGTCGGCCATGGTCACAGGGGTGGCCGGGTCGTCGAGGACGCTGCGTGACAGGCCTCGGCGGTCGTAGGTGACGACGGTGAAGGCGTCGGTGAGGTGCGGGACGAGGTCGACGGTACGGTCCGCGTCGCCCTCGCCGCTCTGCGAGAGCAGCAGCGTCGGGCCCGTGCCCTCGACCCGGTAGTGGAGCGTGGCGCCCGGGACGGCGAGTGTGCGGACGGTGGCTGCGGTCCGGCTGATGGCCATGCTGGTTCCCCCTCGCTCGGTTGCCGGCGGTGGCCGGCGGCTCGGTCCGCGCGGTCCTGGTCACCCTCGGCGACGTCCTGGCACACCCCGGGGCGACCGTCGGGGAGATCGCCGTCCGCACCGGCCTGCCGCAGAGCCAGGTCTCCACCGCCGTCGCCCGGCTGGTCGAGGCAGGCTCGGTCGATACCGAACCCGACCCCGCCGACCGCCGCCGCCGGCGTGTCCGTGCCGCCGCGCACCCGCCGTCCGCCCGGGTCGAGGAAGTGCGCTCCACGACCATCGACGACGCCCTCACCGCGGCCCTCACCGCCCCCGACGGCAGCGCGCCGGACGAGCCGCTGCTGCGCGAGGTGTCCGCCGCCCTCGACACCCTGGCCCGCCACCTCACCCCCGCCGCCGCACGCCCCCGCTGAGTGACCCGCCCGGCGCCGCAGGCGACCGGGTCGACGGTCACCTCATTCCCCGCCGCTGCGGTCACCCGCTCGCCCCGCAGGAGAACATCACCGCCGTCGGCACGTGGGGCGGGTACGCCGGCGGGTGGTGAGAGTGGAGTCAAATCCACCCCGTCGAGGCCGTGGTGGTGTGGGCATCGTCCCGGCCGGCCCCCGGCAGCAGGCCGCTGTGCCGGCTCAGCCCGACGTCCGCGGCAGGCGCCGCCCGGTCCGCTCCTTCCGGCCGCCGGCCCGCAGCTTCGCACGCCGGCCTGCGGGCCGGGTGGCCGAGTCCTCCGGGGGTCGGACGACCCCCAGGGGGAGGAGGTACTGCAGCGGCTGGTCGAGGTCGTCGAGGCCGAGCAGTTCGTGTGCCAGGTCGTCGTGGAAGCCGCCCAGGGGTGTGGTGCGCAGGCCGAGGGCGGTGGCGGTGAGCAAGAGGGTCTGGGCGAGGTGGCCGGCTTCCAGCAGGCCCAGTCGCAGGGCCCGCAGGCCGTACCGGCGGCGCAGCAGGCCGAGGTCGAGGTAGAGGGCGAGTACGGCGGGGGCGCGGTCGATGCCGATCCCGTCCGGGTCCTCGGGGGCGCGGGTGAGGTAGGAGGAGAGGGCTGCGATCTCTTCGGTGGTCGGGGCCGGGGCGAGCGGGCGCAGTGCCCGGTGCTCGGGAACGCACTGGTAGGTGCCCGCGGGCAGGCCTGGGACGTCGAGTGCGATGAGCCGCAGCCGGGCCGTGTACAGGGCCCCCGCGCTCGGGTACGGGCGGTGCACCAGCGGGCGGACGGTTCCGTCGGCGAGCGGCTGCTCGGAGCGGTGGCTCTGCGCGTGCGAGCCCCAGAGCAGGGTGCCGAGGGTGCGGGCGTCGAGCGGGCCGGTCAGCGGGCCGCGTGCGGAGGTCCGCGCGCCCAGTACGGCGGCCAGCGGGACGTCGGGCAACGGGTCGGCGGGCAGCGGGAGTTCGGTGGCGGAGGCGGTGGGTGCCGGAGCCGGCGGCAGCGAGCGCAGTGCGGTGTCCTCGGGCCGGCCGACCTGGAACTTGCTGCGTTCCAGGTACTGGCGGTCCGGCGCCCGGTGCCCGGCGGGGAAGAACGACGGCGGTTCGCCCGCGTCCAGCATGGTCCGTGCGGCCAGCCGGCAGACGGCCCGCTCCTCGTCGGGGGTGATCCCGAGCCGGTTGAACAGCATGTGCAGCTGGGAGGCCCACACCCAGGGCAGCCGGACCTCCGAGGCCCGCACCTCCCGGGCCCAGTCCGCCAGCCAGGGCGCCGCGCTGCCGTCCGCCAGCGCGGCGCGCAGGGCCCGGGCCCGTTGCGCCAGCGCCTCGTGCTGCCCCGCGTACACGGAATTGACCTTGGCGTGCACCACCGCCCCGGGCAACAGGGTGACCTCGGTGATCCACCGCCAGCTCGCCGCGTGCCGGCGCAGCCACTGTGCGGCCGCCAGCCGGTCCAGGCCGAGCGCGGCGGCGGTGGTGTGCGCCAGGTCGGCCGCCAGTGCCAGCCGCCGGGCCCCGCGCGGTTGTTCGCGCAGCGCCCGGACCGCCACCTGGGAGGAGACGGTGAAGACGTGCTCGGCCGCCGGCAGTGCGAGCGGTCCGCCGTAGCGTTCGGTCTCCGGCTCGTACGGCACCTGCCGGACCTCGCCGTGACGCGACGGCCACGTCCCCGCCACCGCCGGTCGTGCGACGGCCAGCTCCGCCAGGGTCGCGGGCAGCCCGGCCGCCGCCTGCGGATCGAGGGCGCGCAGCCGGATCCGCAGGTGCGGACCGCCCTCGCCGTAGCGGATGAAGAACCAGGCGACGGCCTGCCCGGTGGCCACCAGCGCGTCCAGCAGCGGCGCCAGGTCCTCGGTGAGGAAGGCGTCGGTGTCCTCGGTGCCGCTGTGCAGGAAGAGGTGCAGGCTGAGCCAGCCGGCGGGGTCGGCAGCGGCCGGGACGGTGGCGGCAACGTCGGTGGCGGCGGCGGGGCCGGTGGCGGCGGGGGATCGGTCCGTCACGTCAGGTCCTCGGGGGTCCGGGCCGGGCACCGGGGTGTCGGCGAGGCGGTTTCGGGCGGTCGGCACGGCTCACGGGAAGGGGTGCGGATGGATCGTCAACTCGTCGTATTGCAGTGGCTGTTCGGCGCGTCCGAGCCGGTACGGCACCTCGAGGAGCCGGGGTAGGCCGCGGGTGCGGTGGTTCACGTGCCCGAACGTCATCGGCAGCGAGCCGGGCACCACCACCTTCACGCAGTGCAGGCCGAGCCCGTCCCGTACGCCGGGCTCGTCCTGGGTCACCGCGATCACCTCCAGGCCCTCCCGGGCCAGCCGCCGTACGGTGGCGGCGAGCAGTTCCGTCAGGTCGGCCACCGGTTCGGGCGCGCCCGGCCAGGCCTGTCGCAGGTCGCGCTCCGGGGTGTCCGCGAACAGGAAGTCCAGCCGGGCGCCTGCCTCGGGGAGGGTGTTGAGGCCGACGTGGTCGTCCAGCGAGCGCACCAGCTCGGGCCGGTCCAGCATCGGCCGCAGCCGCTCCGGTGCGCGCGGCCCGCCGGGCGCCAGCGCCCGCTGCGCCGACTCGTGCACGTTGGTGACCACCTCCGCGACCGCCGAGCGGATCGCGGTGCGCGGGTCGTGGTGCGCCCCGGCGGCCAGGAACACCCTCGGCGCGTCCGGATGGTCGCCCGTGTAGCGGCAGACCGCGAGCACCGCCGGGACGCCGAAGTCGTTGGTGGCGTCCAGCAGGCGCAACCGGTAGCCGGCCAGCTCGGCCCGGTCGGCGAGCTGCGCCACCTCGGGGTCGTCGGCCGGCACGGTGATCCGCGGCAGCGGGGTGGCGGTGTACCAGGCCATCAGGAAGGCGTCGCGCTCCGCCACCTCGAACAGCCCGTACAGCGCGGCCTCCTGCGGGCTGTTGCCCAGCCCGCAGCCGTTCGAGGACTCGTACACCACCCGCGGCCGGTCGGCGCCGGGGACGTCCCAGTAGGCCACGTGCTCGGGCACGGCGATCGGGCGGTCGTGGGTGAGCGACCAGCCGTGCACCCAGTCGAGTTCCAGCTCCGGGGTGTACGGCACGGTGCGCGAGGCGGGGTGCCCGTGGTGGCGGGGGTCGGGCAGGCCGAGCCGCTCCGGGTCGAGCGCGCGCTCACCGCCGAGCGCGGCGAAGGAGGAGCGCAGCACCGTCCGGCGGCCGGTCGGGCGCATGCCCGCGAACCGTTCCACCGCCTCGAACAGCGCAATCCGCTCGCTGCTCGCGAAGTCCGTGCCGCGCCCGTAGCCGCCGTCGTCCACCAGCCGGCCGTCGGTGACGTGGGCGGTGGTCAGGCCGGCGGCCGAGTCCTCCGACCTGACCAGTCGGCGTACCGGCCCGAACCGCTCGTCGTGCAGCTGCGCGCGCAGCGCGCGGCCGCCCGTCAGGGAGTTGGCGCTGCGCAGCACCGCCGGGTCCGGCAGCGGCCGCGGCCGGTACGGCAGCCGGGCGGCCGCGGCGGTGTCCGGCGGAAGCGGCCGGCAGACCGGGCAGCCGCCGACCGGGCGGATCCGGTGGGTGGACCAGGTGGCCCGGCCGGTGTGCACCAGGTGCACCGTGCCGTCCGGCTGCCGGCCGCCGGCCAGCTCCGCGGCGAGCACCCCGACCGCCTCGGCCAGCGCCGGTGAGCCGACCCCGGTCAGCGTCAGCGTCGGGCTCTGCCAGGGCACCCGGCCGCCCGTGGTGGCCAGCCGCTGGTACTCGGTGCAGCTCAGGCAGGCCGCCGCGTCCGGCGCCAGCACCGGCCCGACCACGGTCAGCGGGCCGTCCAGGCGCACCGGGACCAGACGCACCGGGTGGGCCAGCGCGTGTCGGCTCAGCTCCTCGGCCAGGCCCAGCGTCCAGGATTCGAGCAGCACCACGGCGGTGCCGGTGCCGGCGGCCAGCGCGGCCGGGGCATCCAGCACCGGCAGGCCGAGCGGCGCGACGGCGGACGGGGCGTGGACGGTTGGGGGCGGTGCACCGGTCATCGGGGTCCTCCGGGTGTGGGCAGGACGGTGAACCCGGCGCCGTGCAGGGCGGTGGCCACGGTGCGGGCGTCCGGGCCGGCGGGCGCCCAGGGGGCGGGGCGCAGGCCGGTCAGCCGACGCAGGCCGGCCTGCAACTCCGGCTCCCGGGAGGTGACGTCGGCGAGCCAGCCGACCGTCCAGCCGCGGTCCTCCCAGCCGGCCCGGCGGACTCCGGCGGTGGCGAGCGGAGCGGCGGCGCCGCCCGAGCAGGCGACCGGGCCGCCGGCCGGGCCGAGTGCGGC
>NZ_JAIZ01000663.1:0-12466 GCF_000710465.2 Kitasatospora sp. MBT63
CCGGTGGCGGGGGTGGTGGTGGCGTCCGGGCTCGGCGAGGTGGTGGGGGTGGTGGCACCGGTGCCGGGCGCCGGGGTGGTGCCCGGGGCCGGGGTGACCGGGGCGGCCGTGGTGGGGTCGACCGGGGTGGTGCCGGGCACCGTGGTGCCGGGCAGGTCGGTCGGCAGGCCGCCGGGCCGGGCCGGGGCGGCGGGCGGCAGCTCACCGGTGGTCCCGGTGGTTCCGGGGACGGCGGGGGTCGCGGAGGGTTCCAGGTACGGCAGCACGAAGTGCGGGACGTACCCGCCGTCGCCCCGGACCGGGGTGGACGCGTCGAGGCTGGGCACGCCCGGGTCGGCGGCGGGCGGGGTGTCGACCACCGGGGCGGGCAGGCCGGCCGCCGGGCCGCAGGTGGGCCACAGGCTGGAGCCGCGGGCCGCGAGCAGGCGCTCGGCCACGATGATCTGCTGCTGCGGGGTGGCGTGGTCGGGCTGCGCGGCGAACTCGTCGCCGCCGTACGCGGCCCAGGTCCGCAGGGTCAGACCGAGGCCGCCGTACGTTCCGGTGCCGGGGTTGCCGTGCCAGTCCCCGTCGGTCTGGCACTGGGCGACCGCCTGCCAGGTGTCCGGCGCGACGGCCGGTGCCGCGTGCGCGCCGGTCGCGGTGAGCAGCGGGAGCGCGAGGCCGACCCCGGCGACGCCGGCGGCCGCGACGGCCCGGTCGGCCTGGGTGGGACGGCGGTGACGCCCGGAACCCGAAAACACCATCAGTTATCCCTCTCCGCACGCCTGCGAGGTGAGCTGTCGGGTTCGGGCCGGGAGGTGGCCCGGCCGCGCGTCGGGCGCGGCTTCACCCCGAGCCGATGGGGGTCGGCGCAATAACCTGGGTCCCCCGCCCCTGCCCAGGGTGTCCGGTCGTCCCGGTGGCGCGGTGGGCAGGGTTGGGCGTGCCGCGTTCCGGGCGCCCGCAGCGGCGGGCTGCCTGGGAGATTAGAGGGATCAACACCTCAATAACAAGCCTGCATACCGAGCATCACACAATCATCACGGTTGACTTCGGGGCCCTCGGCGGGAACCACATGCGGCGCGTGCCGGAACCGTCCGCGACCTGCAACGGAGGTTCGGTGACGCACGGTCGGCGGGCCCCGCGCGGGCCGCTCCTCGAATGATTGGGAAACTTTCCTAACCGAAGTCATTGACCGTGCTCGTTCAGGCGTCGATTCTGAACGGTACTCAGGCCCCTCCTCCCCCGGGGAGCCCAGGCCGAGCGCTGTGCACTCCCGGACCCCCACCCCCGCTGTGAGGAGAGAGATGAGCACGCTCTCACGCAGGTCCGTCCTCGGCGCGGCCCTCGCCGGCGCCGCCGCCGCGCTACCGTCCACCGCCCGGGCCGCCGCCCCGGGTCCACCGCCCACCGCCCCGGCCGCCGCCGGGTCCGGCCTCTCGGTCGACTCCTGGCACCTGCGCTGGTCGCCCTCGGCCGCGGCCGACGGCCTCGCCGCCTTCGAGACCGTCGAGGACGACCGGGCCGGCTCGCACCCCGCCGGACACCCGCACATCCGCACCGAGGGCGACGCCTTCCGCTGGGACATGCACCTGGTCGACCGCGACTCCATGACGGACCGCCAGCGCCAGGAGGTGACCGGCATGCGGACCGGCCCCGGCTCCTTCCTGGAGTGGAAGCCCGGCCAGACCTGGCGCGCCGCCTACGCCCTGTTCATCCCCGGCTCGCTGCGGGCGACCACCTCCTTCACCCACATCATGCAGCTCAAGCAGCCCGGGGACGGCACCTCGCCGATCCTGGTCCAGTCGCTGCGCCGGGTCTCCGGCACCCCGACCGTCGAACTCCAACTGCCCGTCGCCGGGGTCCTGGTCGGCCGGACCCCGCTCGAGCCGCTGCACGACCGCTGGATCGACGTCGACCTCCAGGTCAGGGTCGGCGACGGGACGTCCGGTTCGGTGCGCTGGATCCTGCGCAGCGCGGGCGCCGTGGTGACGGACGTGACCAGGACCGGCGTCGACACCTTCCTCGCCGACCGGGTACGGCCCAAGTGGGGGATCTACCGTTCGCTCGGCGACACTTCCGGATCCCTGCGCGACTGCCACCTGCTCACCACCTCGATGCGCGGTTACCAGCTGGTGTCCGGGTCGAGCGGCGTCTACCGGGCCGAGGAGGCCCGGCTCTCGCAGGGCGTCCTGGACACCGGGCACCGCGGCTACACCGGCGCCGGCTTCGTCAACCTGTCCGACGCCGCCGGCAGCCACGCCGAGTGGACCCTGCACTCGGCCGCCGCGGCGAGCGCCACGCTGACCGTGCGCTACGCCAACGGCACCGCCGCCGGCCGCCCGATGGACGTCACCGTCAACGGCGCGCGGGCCGCCGCGGTGTCCTTCCCGCCCACCGCCGACTGGGACACCTGGGCCGCCACCTCCCTGCCGGTCGCCCTCCGGGCGGGCACCAACACGGTCCGGCTCACCGCCACCGGCGCGGCCGGCGGCCCCAACCTCGACCGGATCGAACTCCGCTGACCCGAAGGACCGACCACCCGTGCAGATCTCCCACCGCAGCCGGCCCCGCCGCCGCGCGGACCCCGTACCGGTCCACCGGGACCGTCGTCCGGCACCAGGGCCGAGGAGTCCCCGATGAAGCACCTGCACAGCATCGGCGCCGCAATGGCCGCCGCCGCCCTCCTGACGGCCACCACGGTCGGCGCCGCGCCGACGGCCTCGGCCGCCGCCACCCGGTACGAGGCCGAGTCCGCGACCGTCACGCTCGGCGCGGTGGCGTCCGACCACCGCGGCTACTCGGGCACGGGCTTCGTCAACGGGGACAACGTGATCGGCAGTTCGGTCGACCGGCCCGGCGACGTGGCCGTCAACGGGACGGTGGTATCGGCCGCCCGGTCCTTCCCGTCCACCGGGACCTGGGACGACTGGGCCACCGCCACGGTGACCGCCGCGGTGGACGCCGGCGCCAACCGGGTGCGGCTGACCTCGACCAGTGCCGCCGGCCTGCCCGACCTGGACAGCCTGGACGTCGAACCGACCGCGCCCAGCGCCGATTACCAGGCCGAGGACGCCGCGCTCACCCGGGCGGCCGTCGCCACCAACCACACCGGCTACACCGGCACCGGGTTCGTCGACTACACCAACGCGGCGGGCTCGGCCGTCGAGTTCACGGTGAGCGCCACCGCGGCCGGCACCGCCCCGCTGGCCTTCCGGTACGCCAACGCGGGCACCACCGACCGGCCGATGGACATCGCCGTCAACGGCACCGTGGTCGCCGCCGGCGTCTCCTTCCCGTCCACCGCCGACTGGAACACCTGGGCCACCAGGACCGTCGGCGCGCCGCTGCGGGCCGGTTCCAACACCGTCCGGGCCACCGCCGTCACCGCGTCCGGCGGCCCCAACCTGGACCGGCTGCAGGTCGGCACCGCGGCCGACACCACCGCCCCGACCCGCCCCGGCACGCCGTCCTGCTCCGGCCTCACCCCGAACGCCCTGACCCTGTCCTGGGGCGCCGCCACCGACGACGTCGGCGTCAGCGCCTACGACCTCTACGAGCACGGCAACAAGATCGCCGAGGCGCCCGGCACCGCGACCGGGCAGCGGCTCACCGGCCTCGCCCCGGGCACCACCTACACCCTGGCCGTGGTCGCCCGGGACGCGTCCGGCAACGCCTCACCCGCCAGCGTCGCGACCGAGTGCACCACCCCGGCCGGCTCCGACCCGCCGCCAAGCCGGCCGGGCACCCCGGCCGTCTCGGCGGTCACCTCCACCGGCGCAACCCTCAGCTGGGCCGCCTCCACCGACGACCGGGGCGTGGTCGGCTACCAGGTCCGAAGCGGCGCCGCCGTACTGGCCACCGTGGCCGGCACCCCGCCCGCCACCACCACGGCCGTCACCGGTCTCGCCTGTGACGCCCCGTTCACCCTGACGGTGGTCGCCGAGGACACCGCGGGCGGCTGGTCACCGCCGTCCGCCCCGGTCTCCTTCACCACCGGCGCCTGCCGATCCGACGGCGGCGTCCCGGGCTCCCCGTCCGTGCTCTCCAGCGGCTGGACCGTCCCCTGGGGCATCGCCTGGCTGCCGGACGGCAGGAGCGCGCTGGTCACCGAACGGGACAGCTTCAAGGTCTTCACCCTCACCACCGGCGGCACCCGCACCCTGGCCGGTACGGTGCCCGACGCCGTCACCACCAACGGCGAGGGCGGCCTGCTCGGGGTCGCGGTCGACCCCAACTGGTCGGGCAACCACTACGTCTACTTCATGCACACCGCGGCCGAGGGCAACCGGATCGTCCGGATGACCTGGACCGGCACCTCGCTCGGCGGCTACACCGTGCTGCTCCAGGGCATCGGCAAGAACCAGTACCACAACGGCGGCCGGCTCGCTTTCGGCCCGGACGGCTACCTCTACGCCTCCACCGGCGACGCCGAGACCCCCGCCGACGCGCAGGACAAGAACTCCCTGAACGGCAAGATCCTGCGGCTCACCACCGCCGGCCGGCCGGCCCCCGGCAACCCGTTCGGCAACTACGTCTACAGCTACGGCCACCGCAACCCGCAGGGCCTCGCCTTCGACCGCAACGGCCGCCTGTGGGAGGCCGAGTTCGGCAACGCGAAGCGGGACGAGCTCAACCTGATCAAGCCCGGCGCCAACTACGGCTGGCCGACCTGCGAGGGCGACTGCACGGTCGCCGGCATGACCAACCCCAAGGCGAGCTGGCCGGTCGACCAGGCCTCGCCGAGCGGCATCGCGATCGTCCGCAACGTGGTCTACATGGCCGCGCTGCGCGGTGAGCGGATGTGGCGGATCCCGATCAACGGCGACTCGGAGAGCGTCTCCACGCCCACCTCGTACTACGTCGGCACCTACGGCCGGCTGCGCACGGTCGCCAAGGTGCCGGGTGCGGACCAGCTCTGGCTCACCACCACCAACGCCGACAACAACGGCGGCGCGGCCGACGGCGCGGACAAGGTCTTCCGGATCGCGATCGGCTGACCCGGCGTACGCGCCCGCGGGGGCGTGGGGGGAGCGCGACGGCTCTCCCCGCGCCCCCGGGTCAGTTCCCGGCCTCGGCCGGGCCGTCCGGCCGCTTCTCGGCGTGGGGCTGCTTGAGCTTGCGCCAGACGGTCTCCAGGGCCTGGATGTCCGTCTCGTCCAGGAGCCCGCTGAAGACCGGCCGGAGGATCTCCCGGCGGGCCGCGTCCGCCTCGGCGAAGGTCCGCCGACCGTGCTCGGTCAGCGCGATCCGCACCGAACGGGCGTCGGAGGGGGAGGGGCTGCGGGCGACCAGGCCGCGGGCCGCGAGCGCGTCCACCACCCGGGAGACCTGGCTGCGGCTGAGCATGGTGCGGGCGCCGAGGTCGGAGGCGGCCACCGGCTCCGGCTGGCCGTTGAGCCAGAGCATCACCTCGAACCAGGACATCGGCAGGCCGTGGGTGCGGGTCAGCTCGCGGTCCACGTGCGCGGCCAGCGTGGTGCCGGCCCAGACCAGGCCGTAGAAGGCGTGGTCCTGGTCGGACAGGGGCCCCAGGGAGAGCTCGGCGCGCGTCATGACCGCATCGTACTTGCTTGCGTGTGCGCGCACACAGTATTAGTGTGTGTGTACACGCAATCGGCTGGGATGACCGACCTCAGCCGGTCGACCGCCCTCCGACCCCGAACGAGGTACCCCCATGTCCAGCACCGCCCCCCGCGACGCCGCCACGCCGAACCGGACCGTCCTGATCACCGGCTGCTCGTCCGGCATCGGCCTGGCCGCGGCCGTCGCCGCCGCCCGGGCCGGCTGGCTGGTGGTCGCCACCATGCGGGACCTCACCCGCTCCGGCGCCCTGGAGCGGGCCGCCGCCGAGGCCGGCGTCGCCGAGCTGGTCCAGGTGCGGCAGCTGGACGTGACCGACCCCGCGTCGGTGGCTGCCTGCGTCGCCGGCGTGATCACCGAGCACGGCCGACTGGACGCGGTGGTCAACAACGCGGGCGCCGGCCACCTCGGCACCATCGAGCAGGAGACCGTGGCGGACGTCCGCGCGGTGATGGAGGTGAACTTCTTCGGCGTCGTGGAGGTCACCCGCGCCGCCCTGCCCCACCTGCGGGCCTCCGGCGGCCGCCTGATCGCGGTGAGCAGCGTCGGCGGCGTGGTCGGCCAGCCCTTCAACGAGGCGTACTGCGCGGCCAAGTTCGCCGTCGAGGGCTTCCTGGAGTCGCTCGCCCCGGTGGCCGCCGCCCAGGGCGTCGGCGTGACCCTGGTCGAGCCCGGCGCCGTGGCCAGCGAGTTCGTGGCCAACGTCGGCGTCGACCTCGAGGCCGTGCTGGGCGCCGCCGGCCCGTACGCCCCGGCCCTCAAGGGCTACCTCGACCGCACCACGGCCGCCTTCGCGAACGGCGCGCAGTCCGCCGAGGGCGCCGCCGCCACCATCGTCGACGCGCTCGGCGCGGACCGTCCGGCACTGCGGGTGCAGACCTCCGAGGCCGCCCGGGCCTTCGTCGGGCTCAAGCTGGCCGACCTCGACGGGTCCGCCGTGCTCGGCGCCACCACCACCTGGGTGTCCTGAGTCCGGACCGCCGCCGGGGGCCCGCTCAGCCCCCGGCACCCGCGGGCGCCGGGTCGGGCTCGGGCCGGTCGCGCTCGATCTCGCTCTCCCGGACCAGCCACAGGGCCAGCACGGCCCCCGCGAAGCTGAGCACCGCACCCATCCACAGCACCGTGTTCAGGCCGGACAGGAACCCCGCCCGGGCGGCGTCCACCACCGCCCCGCGGACCGGCTCCGGGAACGCCGCCACCGCCTCGTCCAGCGCGCCCGAGGAGGCCGCCTCGACCAGCTGCCGGGGCCGCCCGCCCTCGGCGGCCGGGGTCCCGGCGGCCAGCTCTCGGACCCGCTCGGTGCCCCGGCCGACGAACACCGCGCCCCAGACCGCGATGCCCACGGCGATGCCGACCTGCCGGAAGGTGTCGTTGATGCCGGCGGCCATCCCGCTGCGCTCCTTGGGGACCACGCTCACCGCCACGTCCGCGATCACCGGGTTGATCAGACCGACCCCCGCGCCCGCCACCACGAAGCCGCTCAGCAGGGTCGACCAGGTGTCGCCGGCCTGGATGCCGCCCATCAGCAGCAGCCCCGCGCCGACCGCCGCGAGCCCGATCCCGAGCAGCAGCCGGGCCTGCACCCGGGACAGCAGCGCCCCGGCGACCGGCGCGACCAGGAAGCTGAGCGCCGTGATCGGCAGGTACCGCACGCCGGCCGCGAACGGCGACAGGCCGAGGTAGTTCTGCAGGTACAGGGTCAGATACAGGAACAGCGCGAACAGTGAGCCGGAGACCGCGAACGCGGCCAGCTGCACCCCGGTGAACGCCCCGCGCCGGAACAGCGTCAGCGGCAGCATCGGTTCCGCCACCCGCAGCTCGATCACCACGAACGCGGCCATCAGCAGCGCCGCGCCGACGAACAGCGAGACGATCAGGGCGCTGCCCCAGCCCTCCGCGTTGCCCCGTACCAGCGCCAGGACCAGCAGGAACAGCGAGAGCGAGAAGGTCACCACGCCCGCCCAGTCGATCCGGGTGGCGTTGGGGTCGCGGCTCTCGCGCAGCTTCAGGAAGGTGACCAGCAGCGCCGCCGCCCCGATCGGCAGGTTGAGGTAGAAGATCGACTCCCAGCCCAGCCAGTCGGTCAGCGCGCCGCCGACCAGCGGGCCGACCGCCACCGCGACCCCGATGGTGGCCCCGTACAGGCCCATCGCCGTGCCGCGCTCCCGTCCGGCCGGGAACTCCTGGGCGACCAGGGCCAGCGACACCGCGAACATCACCGCGCCGCCGACGCCCTGCAGCGCGCGGGAGAGGTTGAGGAAGGTCGGGTTGGGGGCCAGGGCGCACAGCAGCGAGGCCACCGAGAAGATCACCAGTCCGGCCGCGAAGGTCCGCCGCCGCCCGAGCCGGTCGGCCAGCGAGCCGGCCGTCAGCACCAGCGCGGCCAGGGTCAGCGCGTACGCGTCGAACACCCACTGCAGGTCGGTGAAGCTGGCCCCCAGGTCGCGGCGGATCGACGGCAGCGCCACGTTCACGACGGTGATGTCCAGCAGGAGCATGAAGGTCGCCACCGAGACGGCGATCAGGGTCCACCACTTGCGTTCCACGGAAAGCCCCGCTCCTTGTCCCCGGCCGTTGCCCCGACCGCCCGGGTCGGGTCGCCCCGGCGTCCGGTGGCCGCCGCTGTGGAATCCGACGGTACGCACCGGCGCGCGCGCCGGGCGCGGGACACGAGCGGGCCCCGGGGTGATTCCGCCGCCCGCCCGGCCGCGGAACCGCCGGCCGCGGAACCGCCGGTCGCCGGGACTGCGGGGCGACCGGAGCCAGGACGGGCCAGTATGGGAGGAAGGCCGGGCGGGCGACCCGACGGCCCGGATCGAGGTGGTTGCGTGGACACGTCAGGGCCGGCGTCCCCGCGGCCCGGACGCGATGGCGCCGAGCCGGCGACCGAGGACGGCCTCGACACCCTGGCCCGGATCCTGCGCCGGGCGGCCACCGGCCCGCTGGACGCCCAGCTCGGCGGGCTCTACCTGCGGTCGGCCGACGGCGACCTGCTGGAACTCGCCCTCACCCTCGGGGCCGCCCGGCAGTTCACCCGCCCCTGGCACCGGGTCGGCCTGTCCGCCCCCATCCCGGTCGCCGACGCCGTCCGCGGCGACCACCTGGTCTGGATCGGCGGCCCCGACGCGATGGCCCGCCGGTACCCGCGGGTCGCCGTCGCCATGCCGTACGCCTTCAGCCTCGCCGCCGCCCCGCTGACCGACGGCACGGCCGGCTACGGCGCACTGTTCCTGCTCTGGCCGGCCTCCCACCCCGCGGAGCTCTCGCCGCAGGAGAGCCGCGACCTCACCGACCTCACCGCCCTCCTCACCGCCGAACTCGCCCGCGCCGACCGGGCCGGCCACCCGCTGCGGCCACGCCGCAGCCCCCTCGCGGTCACCACCGCCGACGGCCCGGCCGACCCGCTCGCCCTCGCGCTCGCCCGGCTCCCCGACGGCCTGTGCGGCCTGGACCTGAACGGCCGGATCGCCCTCGTCACCCCCAACGCCGCCGCCCTGCTCGGCGAGAGCGCCGACCGGCTGACCGGCGAACGCCCCTGGTCCGCGCTGCCCTGGCTGCGCGACCCGGTCTACGAGTATCACTACCGGGCGGCCGTGATCGGCGGTACGTCCACCTCCTTCGTCGCCCTGCGGCCCCCCGACCACTGGCTGACCTTCCAGCTCCACCCCGACGCCACCGGCCTCACCGTCCGGATCACCCCCGCCGCGGACGGACAGCACCCCACCGGCCCCCGGCCGGACGCCCAGCCCGCCGTCCACCCCCGACCCGGCGCGCTCTACCACATCCTCCACCTGGCCGGCGCGCTCACCGAGGCGGTCAGCGTCCAGGACGTGGTCAGCATGGTCTCCGACCAGATCGTCCCCGCCTTCGGCGCCCAGGCCGTCGCCGTCCTGATGGCCGAGGCCGGCCGGCTGCGGATCGTCGGCCACCGCGGCTACCCGCCCGGCCTGGTCGACCAGTTCGACGGCACCGCACTGGACGAGTCCACCCCCGGCGTCCAGGCCGCCACCAACCCGGTGCCCGCCTTCTTCGAGAACCGCACCGAACTCGAACGGCTCTACCCCGGCCGCCACGAGACCCAGGACGGCATGGCCGCCTGGGCGTACCTCCCGCTGGTCACCTCCGGCCGGCTGATCGGCACCTGCGTGCTGGCCTTCGCCGAACCCCACCACTTCGGCGTCGAGGAACGCGCCGTCCTCACCTCCCTCGGCGGCCTGATCGCCCAGGCCCTCGACCGCGCCCGCCTGTACGACACCAAACTCGGCCTCGCCCACGGCCTCCAGGACAGCCTGCTGCCCCGCGCCCTGCCCACCGTCCCCGGCCTGGAGAGCGCCGCCCGCTACCTGCCCGGCACCGAGGGCATGGACGTCGGCGGCGACTTCTACGACCTGGTCCCCATCGACCGGGACACCGCCGTCGTGGTCATCGGCGACGTCCAGGGCCACAACGTCAACGCCGCCGCCCTGATGGGCCAGATCCGCACCGCCGTCCGCGCCTTCGCCACCGCCGACGCCGACCCCAGCACCGTGCTCGCCCGCACCAACCGCCTGCTCACGGACCTGGACACCACCCTGCTCGCCAGCTGCGCCTGCCTGCGGGTCGACCTGGCCCGGCGGGAGGCCTGGCTCGCCGACGCCGGCCACCCCGCACCGCTGCTGCGGCGCCCCGACGGGCAGGCCGAGGTGCTGGAACCGCAGAGCGGCCTGGTGCTCAACGTCGACCCCGCCGCCGAGTACCCGCTGACCCGGATCGGCCTGCCGATCGGCACCACCCTCGCCTTCTACACCGACGGCCTGATCGAGACCCCCGGCGCCGACCTCGACCTGGCCCTCGCCGCGCTGTCCGACGAACTCGCCCGGCACGGCGACGAGCCGCTCGCCAGCCTCGCCGACACCCTGATCGGCCAGGCCCGGCGGGCCGAGCACCGGACCGACGACATCGCCCTGCTGCTGATCCGATCCGTCCCCCGCTGAACCCAGAGCCGGACAGGAGGTTGCGCCATGGCACCGCCGCCGCTGCTCGCCGTGCGCGGGATCTCCAAGCGCTTCGGCGCCGTCCAGGCGCTGAGCGAGGTCGACCTGGAGGTCGCCGCCGGCGAGGTGGTGGCCCTGGTCGGGGACAACGGCGCCGGCAAGTCCACCCTGGTCAAGGCCGTCTCCGGGGTCCTCGAACCGGACAGCGGGGTGATCGAGTGGGAGGGCCGGCCGGTCGGCCTGCGCCGCCCGGCCGACGCCCAGGACCTGGGCATCGCCGCCGTCCACCAGGACCTGTCCCTGTGCGACAACCTCGACACCGTCGCCAACCTCTTCCTCGGCCGCGAACTGCGCCGCTTCGGGATCCTCGACGAGGTCGGGATGGAGAAGCGCGCCCGCCGCCTGCTGGCCGCCCTGTCCATCCGGATCCCCAGCCTGCGGGTCCCGGTCGGCTCGCTCTCCGGCGGCCAGCGCCAGAGCGTGGCCATCGCCCGGGCCCTGATCGGCGGACCCCGGATGGTCATCCTGGACGAGCCGACCGCCGCCCTCGGCGTCGCCCAGACCGCCCTGGTGCTGGAACTGATCGAGCGCCTGCGCGAACGACGCCTGGGCGTCCTGCTGGTCAGCCACGACCTGGACACCGTCCGCGCGGTCGCCGACCGGGTGGCGGTGCTGCGCCTGGGGTGCAACGGCGGCGTCTTCGACACCAAGTACGCCACCCAGGAGCAGATCGTCTCCGCCGTCACCGGCGACCACACCATGGCCGTCACCCTGCAGCAGAGCCTGCTGCCCCGGGGCCTGCCCGACCAGGGCGCCCTCGACGTCGCGTACCGCTACCTGCCCGCCCAGGACGGCGTCGGCGGAGACTGGTTCGACGTCATCCCGCTGGCCGGCACCCGGGTCGCCCTGGTGGTCGGCGACATCGTCGGCCACGGAATGCACGCCGCCGCCTCGATGGGCCGGCTGCGCACCGCGGTGCACAACTTCTCCATGCTCGACCTGCCCCCCGACGACCTGCTCGCCCACCTCGACGACCTGGTCGCCCGGATCGACAAGGACGAGTCCGCGGCCGGCGGCGCCGCGCTCACCGGGGCGACCTGCCTGTACGCCGTCTACGACCCGGTCTCGCGCGGCTGCGAACTCGCCAGGGCAGGCCACCTGCCGCCCGCCCTGGTCCGGCCCGGCGGCGCGGTCGAGTTCCTCGACCTGCCGGCCGGCCCGCCGCTCGGCCTCGGCGGCCTGCCGTTCGAGACCGTCCGCCTGGAACTGCCCGAAGGCAGCCACCTGGTCCTCTACACCGACGGCCTGCTGGAGAACCGCCGCCGCGACATCGACCTCGGGCTCGAGCAGCTCAGGGCCGCGCTGGCGGGCGACGGCGGCCGCACCCCGGAACAGGCCTGCGACGCCGTCCTCGACGCCCTGCTGCCCACCCAGCCGACCGACGACGTCGCCCTGCTGGTCGCCCGCACCAAGGCCCTGCCCGCCGACCGGATCGCCTGCTGGGAGGTCCCGTTCGGCCCGGCCGCGGTGGCCGGCACCCGGGCCGACGCCGGCCGCCGGCTGGCCGACTGGGGGCTGGAGGAGCTGTCGTTCACCACCGAGCTGATCCTCAGCGAACTGGTCACCAACGCCGTCCGCTACGCCTCCGGGCCGATCACCGTCCGGCTGCTGTTCGACCGCACCCTGATCTGCGAGGTCTCGGACACCAGCAGCACCGCCCCGCACCTGCGCTACGCCGCGGACTCGGACGAGGGCGGCCGCGGCCTGTTCCTGGTCGCCCAGTTCGCCGAGCGCTGGGGGACCAGGTACACCGCCGAGGGGAAGATCATCTGGGCGGAGCAGCCGCTGCCCCGCGGCTGAGCGGCGCTCCGCGGTGCCGGCCGCACGCGCCGCGGACCCGCCGACGGACCGGGAAGGGTCCGGCGGCG
>NZ_JAIZ01000663.1:12584-30636 GCF_000710465.2 Kitasatospora sp. MBT63
GGGTCACATCTCCCGGAGCTGGGTGAGCCGGATGTTGTTGCCGGACGGGTCGCGGAACCCGCAGTCACGGCCGTACGGCTGGTCGGTCGGCTTCTCGTTGAACTCGACGCCGCGCGCCGAGAGCTCCGCGTAGGCGGCGTCGCAGTCGTCGGTGGTCAGGAAGACGGTGCCGGCCGCGCCCTTGGCGGTCAGCTCGCGCACCTGACCCTGGGTCTCGGCGTCGAGCACCGGCGGACCGGGGATCGCCATCAGCACGATGGCCACGTCCTCCTGCCCGGCCGGACCGACCGTGAGCCAGCGGAAGTCCCCCATCTCGGGGAGGGTGACGTCGGACCTGACCTCCATCCCGACGTTCTTCGTGTAGAAGGCGAGCGCCTCCTCCTGGTCGTGCACCCAGAGCTGAGCGGTGGCGATCCTGATCATCGAGTCCTCCGGTGGGGCGGGCCGTCGGCATGGTGTTCCGTAGCGGCGATACCGTCACGCTATTCCGGGGCCCTCGGCGGCGTCTTCTCGAAACGTGCGGTGTTGCGGGCGGCCGTAGGCGCGCTGCACACAGCCCGGGATGATGGCGTGCGCGGCCGCGGGCGGGAACGCCGCCCGGTAGGCCGCGGGCGTGCGCGCGTACATCCGCGTGAAGCTGGTGGTGAACGAACCCAGGCTGTTCAGCCCGACGTCGAAGCAGACGGTGGCGATCGGGCGGTCCGTGGTGCGCAGCAGGGTGGCGGCCCGCTCCAGCCGCCTGGTCAGCAGGTACACGTGCGGGGACTCGCCGAACGCCCGCCGGAACTCGCGGCTGAAGTGCGCCCGCGACAGGCCGGCCGCCGCGGCGAGCTCGGCGACGGTGAGCGGCTCGGCGTACCGCGCGTCGGCGAGGTCCTTGGCCCGGAGCAGATGGCGGGCAGGGGGGTGTGCGGCCACGTGGTCCAGCGTAGTGAAGGGGTGTGACAGCGGAGCCGCCGCCGAAAGGGCGCCCGGACGGGCGCGCACAACGCAAGATGCCGGCCAGGATCTCTCCTGACCGGCACCGGCTCGCTCGCGACTGCGAGCGGTCTGTGTCCGAGGGGGGACTTGAACCCCCACGCCCGATAAAGGGCACTAGCACCTCAAGCTAGCGCGTCTGCCATTCCGCCACCCGGACCGGGTGTGTTGCCGCGGGTTTCACTTGTGTTCTTCCCGTGGCGACAGAGAGAACACTACCAGGCCCGCGGACCGCTTCTCACCTGCGTATCTGCCGCCCGGCGGGGTGCCTGGAGGTGTGCTGGGACGAATACTGACGAACACGGACAGGACGGACCGACGGGTGACCCGGAGGTGGTGGCGGTGCGCGGGCTGGCGCGCCTGCATGCTGCTGGACGGCTGGACCTCGCGGCCGGCCTGGTCCTGGTGGTGCGGCCGGACGCCGAGCCCGAGGGCTGACGCAGTTCACCGCCCTGCTGTTCCTGAGCGCCGGGACCTTCCGGGTGGTCGGCGGGATCACCGTACGGGGGCGCTCGCGTGTCGCTGCTCTTCGGCGGCCTCGGGCTGATCGGCGTGGGGATCGGCTCGCGCCGGGTGATCGGG
This sequence comes from Kitasatospora sp. MBT63, assembly GCF_000710465.2. Lineage (GTDB taxonomy): Bacteria > Actinomycetota > Actinomycetes > Streptomycetales > Streptomycetaceae > Kitasatospora. The sequence continues at coordinate 14,145 of NZ_JAIZ01000663.1, forward strand.
ATGGCCGCGGACGCCCGCAAGGCCGCCGGGCCACCGTCGCAGCCGCCGCCGGGTTGATCGATCTCGCTGGCATGGCCCCGTGATCGGTGCCATGAATGGACCGCATTCGGCTGCTTCCGTTCAGAATCCGTCGTAAGAGTTCAGCCGATGCCTAGTTCCAGTCCCCGCTCCAGCCGCTGACAGCTGGTCTCCTAGCCTCTGTGAACCTAGGGAGCCTTGAGCGGAACGCCCGATTCCCGAGAGGCCGCCGGTGGCATGAGCTGCGGTCGGCGGCAGAGCCTCCCGTCACCGTGCGAAGGGCGGCTTGACCGTGGAACAGACCAGCGAGGCGACCGGGCCGACGACGAGACCGTCCGACGGCCCCGAACCACTTCCCCCTCTCCCCACCTCATCCTCATCGGCCCCGACCGCAGCACCAACCGGAATCGGCATCGACACCGGCAGGGGGACCGGCACCGGCGCCGCCGCCGGGTCCCGCGCCGGGCGGACCGAGCAGGTGCCGCGGCCCGGGGTGTGGCGCTTCCCGGCGGAGTCCAGCGAGGCCTCGGTGCCCCGCACCCGCCATGCCGTGCGCGACCGGCTGCTGGCCGAGGGGATGGCGGGGGAGCGCTACCAGGAACTGATCGACGACCTGCTGCTGATCGTCTCCGAGCTGGTGGGCAACGCCGTCACCCATGCCGCGGCGCTCTCCCCCCGGGTCGTCACCGAGCTGCGGATCGGGGAGGGCCGGGTGCGGGTCGCCGTCGAGGACGGGCATCCGTACCGGCCCAAGGCGCAGGAGAGCGATCTGGGACGGCTGGGCGGACGCGGGCTGCTGCTGGTCAAGAGCATCACGCTGCAGGCCGGCGGGGTGTGCGACGTGGAGCGGACCGAGGAGGGCGGCAAGGTGATCTGGGCGGCCCTGCCGCTGCCCGGCCCGGCGGTACCGCCGCAGGGCCGAGCCGGTGTCCGGCCGGGGTTCCCCGACGTGGCGATGCTCGATGCGATCACCGAGGCGGTCAAGGACGACGAGGACGCGCCCGCGGAGGGGGAGACCGCCGGGCGGCACGCCTGGCCCGAGTGACGCTCCGGCCCGCCCCGCGCGGGACCGGGCGGGACCGGGCCCGGGTGGGGCACCCCGGGCCGGGGTGCCCCGCGGGGGCGGGTGCCCCTACCAGTCCCGTCCGGCGATCTCCTGGATACCCGGCAGCGCGGCGTCGAAGACGGTCTCGAACCACACCGAGAACGGCTTCTGCGCCCGCAGGTCCTTCAGCTCCTGGGCGGTGACGAAGCGGGTGGAGTCGACCTCGTCCGGGTCGGGCGCCAGCTCGGCGGTGACCAGGCCGACGAACAGGTGGTTCCACTCCCGCTCGATCAGGCCGGAGGCCTCGTCGGGCAGGTCGTAGCGCACCGTCCCGGCCTCGCAGAGCAGCGCCGGGGCCGCGCCGAGCTCCTCCGCGGTGCGCCGGGCGGCGGCCACGAAGGGCTGCTCGCCGGGGTAGGGGTGGCCGCAGCAGGTGTTGGACCACACGCCCGGCGAGTGGTACTTGCCGAGCGCCCGGCGCTGGAGCAGCAGCCGGCCCTGCTGGTCGAACAGGAAGACGGAGAACGCCCGGTGGAGGCGGCCCGGCTGCTGGTGGGCCCAGAGCTTCTCGGCGGTGCCGACGGTGACGCCGTCGTCGTCCACGAGTTCCAGCAGGATCTCCGGCCCGGCGGCGCCCAGACCGGGGTCGGTGCCCGGTTCTCTGCCGGTGAGGCCCGCGGGGGCGTCAGCGAGATCCGGCCGGCTGGTCGATGGGCTCGTGGGCATGAGGCCCCTTTCGCGCGGGGACCGGAGCCGCCACCCGGGCGTGCGGGCCCGGGTCCGTCCACCCCGGTCCGGTGGTCGGCTGCGCCGCCGGGCGTCCCCGGGGTCGCCCGGGGTGCACCAGGGGGCGTCGGGGCCCCAGTCTGCCGTATGGCCCAGCGTCGGTGCTGGTCCGACGCACATCTGGGCGCTTACCGGGCCGTACCGGTATGGATGAATGGTGAAACTGTTCGACCAGTGGTCAATTTTGTCGACCGTTCGTTCACCTTCTGGCAAGTCCGCTCGATTCCGTCGCGCGGATGCGTACGGATGCGCGCGGATGATTCACGAGTCCCGCCCGGACCGGTGCGGGGCCGCCGGACCGCCGCCGGAAGCGTCCCCGGGTCGCTTGTCGCGGCGCCCGGTCGTCCGGGATGATGATCCACACGGACCGGGCCCCTCACCTGGGGTTTCGCTCGGCCGGTGCGGCTTCGCGCCGTCCACCGCGGCCGCGTTCGGGCTGGTCGCCGTGGTCGCCTACCATCACTACGACACGGTGTACCGCCCCGAGGGCGGGGCCGGGCGCCGTCCCGGGGGCCGGTGCGGGACGACGGCGGGCAGGACGGCCGGGCCCGCCGCTCCCCGTCGCGGCGACCGGGTGCGTGGTCGCCGGGTGCGCGGCGGCCGGTGCGCCGACCGCAGCGCCGCGGGCATCCACGTGCGGGTGCCCCGCGGCGTCACAGCAGCACACGACGAAACAGGAGACACCGCATGATCGGCCTCGTCCTGGCAGCCGGCGCGGGCCGCCGGCTCCGCCCGTACACCGACACCCTGCCCAAGGCCCTGGTGCCGGTCGACGGGGAGCGGACCGTCCTGGACCTCACCCTCGGCAACTTCGCCGAGGTCGGCCTGCGCGAGGCCGCGATCGTCGTGGGCTACCGCAAGGAGGCGGTGTACGACCGCAAGGACGCCCTGGAGCAGAAGTACGGCGTCAAGCTGACCCTGGTCGAGAACGACAAGGCCGAGGAGTGGAACAACGCCTACTCCCTGTGGTGCGCCCGGGACCTGTTCGGCGAGGGGCTGCTGCTCGCCAACGGCGACACCGTGCACCCCGCCTCGGTGCAGCGCACCATGCTGGACGGCAACGACCGCCGGATCAAGGAGGGCACCGCCCCCGGCATCCTGCTCGCCCTGGACACCGTGAAGAAGCTCGCCGACGAGGAGATGAAGGTCGTCGTCGACCCGGCGGCCGGCATGCGGCGGATCACCAAGCTGATGGACCCGGCCGAGGCCACCGGTGAGTACATCGGCGTCACGGTGATCAACCCCGCCGCCGCCGCCGACCTGAGCGACGCGCTGCGCGCCACCTTCGAGCGCGACCCGCAGCTGTACTACGAGGACGGTTACCAGGAGATGGTCGACCGCGGCCTGCGGATCGACGTCCAGCCGATCGGCGAGGTCTCCTGGGTCGAGGTCGACAACCACGACGACCTGGCGAAGGCGCGGGAGATCGCGTGCCGGTACTGACCCGACTGGTGCCCTCGCCGGTCTTCGTCGAGATCCGCCCGGACGCCCTGGACGCGCTCGGCGGGATCCTCGCCGACCAGCGGCTGTCGGCCTCCGGCCGGATAGCGGTGGCGGTCAGCAACGGCTCCGGTGCGGTCCTGCGGGAGCGGCTGGAGCCGCTGCTGCCGGGCGCCGACTGGTACCACGTGCCGGACGGCACCCTGGACAGCGCGGTACGGCTGGCCGACCAGATGCGCGCCGGGCACTACGACGCGATCGTGGGCCTCGGCGGCGGCAAGATCATCGACGTGGCCAAGTACGCCGCGGCCCGGGTCGGCCTGCCGGTCGTCGCGGTCGCCACCAACCTGGCCCACGACGGCATCTGCTCCCCGGTCTCGACCCTCGACAACGACGCCGGGCGCGGCTCGTACGGGGTGCCCAGCCCGATCGGCATCGTGGTCGACCTGGACGTGGTCCGCCGGGCCCCGGCGCGGTTCGTGGCCTCCGGGATCGGCGACGTCATCTCCAACATCTCCGCCTGCGCGGACTGGGAGCTGTCGCACACCGTGACCGGCGAGCCGGTGGACGGACTGGCGGTCGCGATGGCCCGCGCGGCCGGTGAGAACCTGCTGCGCCACCCCGGCAGCCTGGCCGACCAGGACCTGCTGACGGCGCTCGCGGAAGCCCTGGTACTGTCCGGCATCGCGATGAACATCGCTGGCAGTACCCGGCCGTCCTCGGGGGCCTGCCACGAGATCTCGCACGCCCTGGACGTGCTGTATCCCAAGCGGTCCGCCCAGCACGGCGAGCAGGTGGGCCTCGGTGCGGCCTTCGCCTGCTTCCTGCGGGGCGAGCGCGAGCTGACCGGCCTGGTCGTGGACCGCCTGCGGTTCCACGGCCTTCCGGTGACCGCGGACGAGATCGGCTTCACCGAGGCGGAGTTCACCGAAGCGGTGCACTACGCTCCGAACACCCGTCCGGGTCGTTTCACCATCCTCGAGCACCTCGACCTCTCCCCATCAGACATCAGGGACGCGTACGCCGACTATGTCCAAGCCGTCAACAGCTGACCGCCCCGCCGGGACCCCGGCCGAGCGCCCGCCGGTCGACCTCACCCGCCGCCCCTCGATCGAGGAGCTGCGGGCCGTCATCCACCCGGAGGGCATGCTCCAGCGCCGGAGCGCCGAGCACTGGGCCGGCCGCCTCTACATGCGCAAGATCTCGCTGCGGATCACCCGGGTCCTGTCCACCATGACGGTGATCACGCCCAACGGCCTGACCTACCTGATGATGCTGACCGGCATCGCGGCCGGCGCCGCGCTGCTGGTGCCGGGGATCACCGGAGCAGTGCTCGGCGCGCTGCTGATCCAGATCTACCTGCTGCTCGACTGCGTCGACGGCGAGGTGGCCCGCTGGCGCCGGCAGACCTCGCTGACCGGCGTCTACCTGGACCGGGTCGGCCACTACATGTCCGAGGCCGCGCTGCTCACCGGCCTCGGCCTGCGCGCCGCCGACCTGTTCCACCAGGAGGGCTCCGCCTCGCAGTGGCAGTGGGCCTTCCTCGGCACGCTGGCCGCGCTCGGTGCGATCCTGATCAAGTCGGAGACCGACCTGGTCGACGTGGCCCGCGCCCGCAGCGGTCTGACCGCCGTGCAGGACGAGGCCTCGGTGCCGCGCTCCACCGCCGTGGCCAAGGCCCGCCGGGCGGCCTCGCTGCTGAAGTTCCACCGCCTGGTCGGCGCGGTCGAGGCCTCGCTGTTCATCCTGGCGGCCGGGATCGCCGACGCCGTGCACGGGGGGCTGTTCTTCACCCGCCTCGCGGTGGTCGTGCTGGCCGCCATCGCCATGCTCCAGACCGTGCTGCACCTGCTCAGCATCGTCCTGTCCAGCAGGCTGCGATGAGCACCGGGTCCGGCGAGGGCACCGAGGGCTTCCGGCTGGGCGCCGTCATCATCACGATGGGCGACCGCCCGGCCGAGCTGACCGCACTGATCGACTCGGTGCGCGCCCAGCACGGCCCGGCCGTCGAACTGGCGGTGGTCGGCAACGGCGCTCCGCTGCCGCCGCTGCCGGAAGGTGTGCGCACCGCCGAGCTGCCTGAGAACCTGGGCATCCCCGGCGGCCGCAACGTCGGCATCGAGCTGTTCGGCGAGGACGGCCGGGACGTCGACGCGGTGCTCTTCCTGGACGACGACGGCTCGCTGCCCGGGCAGGACTCGGCCGAGCTGCTCCGGCAGGCCTTCGCCGCCGACCCGGAGCTGGGCATCGTCTCGTTCCGGATCGCCGACCCGGACACCGGCGTCACCCAGCGCCGGCACGTCCCGCGGCTGCGCGTCGGCGACCCGCTGGTCTCCTCGCCGGTGACCACCTTCCTGGGCGGCGCCAGCGCGGTGCGCAGCGAGGTGTTCCGGACGGCCGGGCAGCTGCCCGGGGACTTCTTCTACGCCCACGAGGAGACCGACCTGGCCTGGCGCGCGCTGGACGCCGGCTGGTCGATCGACTACCGGGCGGACATCGTGCTGCACCACCCGACGACTTCCCCGGGCCGGCACGCCACGTACCTGCACAACGTGGCCCGGAACCGGGTGTGGCTGGCCCGACGGAACCTCCCGGTGCCGTTGGTCCCTCTCTACCTGGGAACCTGGTTCCTGCTCACGCTGGCCCGCCGCCCCTCGGGTGCCGCGGTCAAGGCGTGGCTGGGCGGTTTCCTGGCCGGCTGGCGGGAGCCCTGCGGTCCTCGCCGTCCGATGCGATGGCGTACTGTATGGCGACTGACCAGGTTGGGCAGACCGCCAATCATCTGATCGCATGTTGTGATCGCTGTGGTCGGCAGCAGCCCCTCTGCCGACCGGCTTGTCCCCCCGTGATCCCCCCGGATCCGGCCCCGGCCCGCCTGCTCAGCCGATACAGGTGCGGACCGGACCATCGATCCCGCTAAAGGACGAATGTGTCGACAGTGAGTGATTCCGTCAGCCTCTCAGCCCCGAGGGGGGCGGACGCGGGCCTGACCCCCAAGCAGCTGGCGGACAAGTACGGCTTGACGGTCAGCGGTCGCCGCCCCGGGCTGTTCGCGTACAGCAGGCAGCTGTGGAACCGGCGCCACTTCATCATGGCGTTCGCCACCGCCCGGCTGGTCGCGCAGTACACCACGGCCAAGCTCGGCCAGGTCTGGCAGGTGGCCACGCCCCTGCTGAACTGCCTGGTGTTCTACATCGTCTTCGGCGTGATCCTCGGCAACAAGGGGATCCCGCACTACGTCGCCTGGCTGTGCATCGGTGTCTTCGTCTTCCAGTTCACCCAGAGCGCGGTGCAGGCCGGCACCCGGGCGATCTCGGACAACCTCGGGCTGATCCGCGCGCTGCACTTCCCCCGTGCCTCGATGCCGATCGCCTTCACCGTGATCCAGCTCCAGCAGCTGCTGATCTCGATGGTGGTGCTGGTCGCCATCGTGCTGGGCAGCGGGATCCCGCCGACCGACACCTGGATCCTGGTGATCCCGGCGCTGATCCTGCAGAGCGCGTTCAACACCGGCCTGGCCCTGATCATGGCCCGGATCGGCGCCAAGACCAGTGACATCTCGCAGCTGATCCCGTTCGTGATGCGCGCCTGGCTCTACATGTCCGGCGTGATGTACAGCATCCAGGACCGGATCGACAAGTGGCCGCACTACATCCAGGTGATCATGACGATCAACCCGGCCTCGGTCTACATGGACCTGATCCGGTACGCCATGGTCCCGGAGATCTACGACCCGGCGACCAAGAACCACCAGAAGCTGCCGCACCACCAGTGGGAACTGGGCATCGCCTGGGCCGTGGTCACCTTCGTGGTCGGCTACGTGTTCTTCTGGAAGGCCGAGGAGGAGTACGGCCGTGGCTGACACCGCAACCACCGAGAGCCTGGAGAGCGCCGTGCGCGACGCCCAGAACGACAGCGCCCGGGTCCCCACCGTGGTCGTCGACGACGTGCACATCGTCTACCGGGTGCACGGCGCCGGCGCCGGCAAGGGCAGCGCCACCTCGGCGCTGAGCCGGATCATCAGCAAGAAGCGCTCGCCCTCGATCCGCGAGGTGCACGCGGTGCGCGGGATCAGCTTCACCGCGTACAAGGGCGAGGCGGTCGGCCTGATCGGGTCGAACGGCTCCGGCAAGTCGACCATGCTGGCGGCCATCGCGGGCCTGCTGCCGACCGAGCGCGGCGGCATCTACACCAACGGCCAGCCCTCGCTGCTGGGCGTCAACGCCGCCCTGATGAACGACCTCACCGGCGAGCGCAACGTGGTGCTCGGCTGCCTGGCGATGGGCATGACCAAGGAGGAGGTGCGCAGCCGGTACCAGGAGATCGTCGACTTCTCGGGCATCAACGAGAAGGGCGACTTCATCTCGCTGCCGATGCGCACGTACTCCTCCGGCATGGGCGCCCGGCTCCGGTTCTCGATCGCCGCGGCCAAGACCCACGACGTGCTGCTGATCGACGAGGCGCTGGCCACCGGTGACCAGGCCTTCCAGCAGCGCAGCAAGCAGCGGATCAACGAGCTGCGCAAGGCGGCCGGTACGGTCTTCCTGGTCAGCCACGACAACAACTCGATCCGCGAGGTCTGCGAGCGGACCATCTGGATCGAGCACGGCGAGCTGGTCATGGACGGCCTCACCGAGGACGTCGTCTCCGCCTACGAGCGGGGTGAGCGCCCCTGAGCGGGCGCTCCCGACCTGCGGGGCCGGTGCCGGGGCTTCCCCGGACCGGCCCTGCGTCGTGTACCGGCGGTCTTCCCCCGGACGGCGGGAGGCTGCAAGGCTGGGACCTGGCCGGGGAGCCGCCCCGAGTGGGTCCGCGAGGCGTGTCCGAGGCGGGCCCGGAGGGTCGGCCGGTGTACAACGGGGGAGTGACGGCAGTGGCGGCTTCAGCTAAATCAGATAACCCGACTGATGGTGGGGCGGGTGGCGGCGCCCTGGGCGGCGGCACGCTGGACGACGGCACCCTCGGCAAAGCGGACCTGGAGAACTTCCCGGTCGCCCCGGTGTTCCTGCCCGCCGCCTGGCGCGCCGACCTGATGGCGGTCTACGGCTTCGCCCGTCTGATCGACGACGCCGGCGACGGCGACCTCGCCGATCCGGCCGGGGTGGCCCGTCTGCTGGACGTGGAGAGCGCTCCCCAGGACCCCGGCTTCCGGCCCGCCCTGCTGGACGGCCTGGAGCGCGACCTCGACCGTGCCTTGGAGGCGGCCCTGTCCCCGGACGCCGCCCGCCCCGCCGCCGAGGGCCCGCGCCACCCGCTGATGCGCGCGCTGGTGCCGCTGGTGGACCGGCACGGCCTGACCCCCGAGCCGTTCCGCCGGCTGATCGAGGCCAACCGGGTGGACCAGCGGGTCGCCCGCTACCCCAGGTACCAGGACCTGCTCGACTACTGCACGCTCTCCGCCGACCCGGTCGGCCGCCTGGTGCTGGCCATCGCCGGACGCTCCACGCCCGAGCGGATCACCCGCTCGGACCAGATCTGCACGGCGCTCCAGATCATCGAGCACCTCCAGGACGTGGCCGAGGACCTCGCCCGCGGCCGGATCTACCTGCCGGCCGAGGACATGGCCCGCTTCCGGGTCACCGAGGCCGACCTCGCCGCCCCCGCCGCCGGGCCGCGGGTCCGCGAGCTGATCGCCTTCGAGGCGGCCCGGGCCCGGACCCTGCTCGACCACGGGTCACCGCTGGTAGGTACGGTTCGAGGAAGGCTCCGACTGCTGCTGGCGGGATTCACCGCCGGAGGGTACGCGGCCCTGGCGGCCATCGAGGCCGCCGGGTACGACGTACTGGCCATCCAGGCCAAGCCGGACAAGCGCCGCCTCGCAGTGAAGGCGGCCGCACTCTTCGCGAAGGGAAGGTGAGCGCCCGAGTGGGGGCATCACCACTGGCGTCGGCGCCGGTCATGGCGGCCTACCGGTACTGCGAGGCGGTCACCGCGCTGCAGGCCCGCAACTTCAGCTACGGCATCCGGCTGCTGCCCGAGTCCAAGCGGCTCGCCATGTCGGCGCTGTACGCGCTGGCCCGGCGGGTCGACGACATCGGCGACGGCGAACTGCCACCCGACCGCAAGACCGAGCAGCTCGGGCAGACCCGGGCGCTGCTGGACCAGATCAGGGCCGGGTCGGTGTCCGAGGAGGACACCGACCCGATCAAGGTCGCGCTCGCGGACGCCGCCCGGCGCTTCCCGATCCCGCTCGGCGGCTTCGACGAACTGATCGACGGCGTCGAGATGGACCTCAAGGGCGTCGAGTACCAGACCTTCGAGGACCTCAAGGTCTACTGCCGCTGCGTGGCCGGCTCGATCGGCCGCCTCTCGCTCGGCGTGTACGGCTGCGAGGACCCGGCCCTCGGCGAGCGCTACGCCGACACCCTGGGCCTCGCGCTGCAGCTCACCAACATCCTGCGCGACCTGCGCGAGGACGCCGCCAACGGCCGCACCTACCTGCCCGCCGAGGACCTGGCCCGGTTCGGCTGCGAGCAGGGCTTCGGGCAGCCCGTGCTGCCCGCCGGGGCCGACTTCACCGGCCTGGTCGCCTTCGAGGCCGAGCGGGCCCAGCGGGCCTTCGAGGAGGGCCTGCGGCTGCTGCCGCTGCTCGACCGCCGCAGCCGCGCCTGCACCGCCGCGATGGCCGGCATCTACCACCGGCTGCTCGGACGGATCGCCGCCGAGCCGGAGTCGGTGCTGCGCGGCCGGGTCTCGCTGCCCGGATGGCAGAAGGCATACGTGGCACTGTCCGGGCTCGCCGGAGGGCGTTCTTGATTCTCTCGCCAGTTATGTCACGCTGTGTCAGCAGGGAACCACGCATGCCTGGGAGAGCGTTGTCCACCGCCGGGCGACGGAAGGACCACAACGACGGGGGGAGAGGCTGATGTCGGCACGAGCTGCGGTCCACCGGCCCACCGCCGTGGTGGTCGGCGGCGGCCTGGCGGGCATCACCGCCGCGCTGCGGCTGGCCGAGGCCGGCCAGCGGGTCACCCTGCTGGAGACCCGCCCCCGCCTCGGCGGCCTGGCCTTCTCCTTCCGCCGCGGCGACCTGACCGTCGACAACGGCCAGCACGTCTTCCTGCGCTGCTGCACCGCCTACCGCGGCCTGGTCGACCGGCTGGGCGCGGGCCATCTGGTGGATCTCCAGCCCCGGCTGGACGTCCCGGTGCTCGGTCTCGGTCCGGACGGCTCCCGCACCCTCGGCCGGCTGCGCCGGGCCGGCCTGCCGGTCCCGCTGCACCTCGCCGCCAGCCTGGCGGGCTACCCCCACCTGTCCCCGGCCGACCGGCTGCGGGTGGTGCGGGGAGCGCTCGCGCTCAAGGCGCTCGACCTCACCGACCCGGCCCTGGACCGGCTCTCGTTCGGCGACTGGCTGCGCCGGCACGGCCAGACCCCGGCCACCCTGGCCGCGCTCTGGGACCTGGTCGGCGTGGCCACGCTGAACGCCACCGCCGACCGGACCTCGCTGGCGCTGGCCGCGATGGTCTTCAAGACCGGCCTGCTCTCCGACCCGGGCGCCTCCGACATCGGGATGGCCAACGTCCCGCTCGGCGGGATCCACCACGACGCGGCGCTCGCCGAGCTCGAGCGCGCCGGCGTCCGGGTGCTGCTGCGCACCCGCGCCGCCGAGCTCAAGCCCGCCGACCAGCACGCGGTCCGGCTGGAGGGCGGCGAGCTGCTCACCGCCGACACCGTGGTGCTGGCCGGGGCCCAGGAGTCGGCCGCCGCCCTGCTGCCGCCCGGGGCGATCGAGCAGCAGCAGCGGCTCGGGCAGCTCGGCCACGCGCCCATCCTCAACGTGCACGTGGTCTACGACCGCAAGCTGCTGCGGCGGCCGTTCTTCGCCGCACTGGGCTCCCCGGTGCAGTGGGTGTTCGACCGGACGGCGCACTCCGGTCTCGACGTGCCCGGCGCCCAGTACCTCGCGCTCTCCCAGTCGGCCGTCGAGGCCGAGATCGACCTGCCGGTCGCCGAGCTGCGCGAGCGCTACCTGCCGGAGCTGGAGCGGCTGCTGCCGGCCGCCCGCGGCGCCCGGGTGCTGGACTTCTTCGTCACCCGCGAGCGCACCGCCACCTTCGACCCGGCGCCCGGCACCGCGGCCCTGCGCCCGGCGGCCCGGACGGCGGTGCCCGGCGTGCTGCTGGCCGGTTCGTGGACCGCCACCGGCTGGCCCGCGACCATGGAGAGCGCGGTCCGCAGCGGCCACGCCGCCGCCGACGCCGCGCTGGCCCGGGCCGGCGCCGCGGTGCGGATCCGGGTCGACCGCGGCGACGGGCGGTGGCCCCGATGACGGCCCGCCCCACCACCACCGACATCGCACCAGACCGGCCGTCCCCCACGGCCGGGAACACGCAGGAAGAGGGAACGCACGTGGAGGCACGCACCGGCTCGATGGCTCGGGCCGCGGGGGCCGCACCGGTCAAGGACACCTCGTCGGTGGTGGAGCTGCTGGCCCGCGGCCGGAGCCTGTGCACCCCGCCGCTGCGCTCCGCCATCGCCCGTTTGGCCGCACCGATGGACACCGTCGCGGCGTACCACTTCGGCTGGATCGACCGGGACGGCAAGCCGGCCGCGGGGGACGGCGGCAAGGCCGTCCGCCCCGCCCTGGCGCTGCTGTCGGCCGAGGCGGCCGGGGCCCCCGCCGAGCACGGGGTGCCCGGCGGCGTCTCCGTTGAGATGGTGCACAACTTTTCCCTGCTCCATGATGATCTGATGGACGGTGACGAGTTCCGGCGGCACCGGGCGACGGCGTGGACGGTCTTCGGCCCGGCCCAGGCGATCCTGGTCGGCGACGCGCTGGCCACGCTCGGCACCGAGGTGCTGCTGGACGCCGCCGTCAGCGGCAAGGCGACCGCCGCGGACGCCGCCCGCGCCGTCCGGCTGATCACCACCGCGACCCGCAAGCTGATCGACGGCCAGGCCCAGGACCTCTCCTTCGAACACCGTGACCTGGTCACCGTCGAGGAGTGCCTGGAGATGGAGGGCAACAAGACCGGCGCGCTGCTGGCCGCCTCCGCCGCCGTCGGCGCGGTGCTGGCCGGTGCCGACGACCGGGTCTCCGACGCGCTCCAGCGCTACGGCCACCACCTGGGCCTGGCCTTCCAGGCGGTGGACGACCTGCTCGGCATCTGGGGCGCCACCGAGGTCACCGGCAAGCCGCACTGGGGCGACCTGCGCCAGCGCAAGAAGTCGCTTCCGGTGGCCGCCGCGCTGGCCGACGGCGGCGAGGCCTCCCGGCTGCTGGCCGAGCAGCTGGCCGACCCCAAGGGCCGGGGCGAGGAGAGCGAGCCGCAGCTCGCCGCCCGCGCCGCCCTGATCGAGCAGGCCGGCGGCCGCGCCTGGACCCAGGACGAGGCCCGCCGCCAGTACGAGACCGCCCTCGCCGCTCTGGACGAGGTGCCGATGGACCGCACGGTGCGCGAGCACTTCGTGGCACTCGCCGAATTCGTGGTGGTACGAGAGAGGTGACGTCAAGGTGACAGCAACCGCGGGCGGCCGGCTCGACCCCGAGTACGATCCCGAGCCGGCCGCGGTGGGCACCCGCCCGCCGGTGCCCGACGGACCCGGCCCGCGCCGGGCCCCGGTCCCGACCGGGCCAAACGATTCTTCACCCGCCGCGGCCGCCCTGGCCCGGGCCACCACCCACCTGCTATCGCTGCAGAGCACCGAGGGCTGGTGGAAGGGCGACCTGGAGACCAACGTCACCATGGACGCCGAGGACCTGTTACTGCGACAGTTCCTGGGCATCCGCACCGAGGAGCAGACCGCGGCCAGTGCCGCCTGGATCCGCTCCCAGCAGCGCGAGGACGGCACCTGGGCCACCTTCCACGGCGGCCCGCCCGAGCTGTCCGCCACGGTCGAGGCGTACGTGGCGCTGCGGCTGGCCGGCGACCCGCCCGAGGCCGGGCACATGCGGGCGGCCGCCGAGTTCGTCCGCGCCCGCGGCGGCATCGCCGCCAGCCGGGTCTTCACCCGGATCTGGCTCGCCCTGTTCGGCTGGTGGCCCTGGGACGAACTCCCCGAGCTGCCCCCCGAGCTGATCTTCCTGCCCAGCTGGGCACCGCTGAACATCTACGACTTCGGCTGCTGGGCCCGGCAGACCATCGTGCCGCTGACGGTGGTCTCCGCCAGCCGCCCGGTGCGGCCCGCCCCGTTCGCCCTCACCGAGCTGCACACCGACCCGGCCGACCCGTACCCGGCCCGGCCGCTCGCCCCCGCCCGCAGCTGGGACGGCCTCTTCCAGCGGCTCGACCGGCTGATGCACGTCTACCACCGCTACGCGCTGCGCCCGCTGCGCCGCCTCGCCCTGAGCCGGGCCGGCCGGTGGATCGTCGAACGGCAGGAGGCCGACGGCTGCTGGGGCGGCATCCAGCCGCCCGCCGTCTACTCGCTGATCGCCCTGCACCTGCTGGGCTACCCGCTCGACCACCCGGTGATGAAGGCCGGGCTGGCCTCCTTCGACGGCTTCACCGTGCACACCCCCGACGGGCGGCGCTGGATGGAGGCCTGCCAGTCCCCGGTCTGGGACACCTGCCTGGCCGCCATCGCGCTGCGCGACGCCGGACTGCCCGCCGACCACCCCGCGCTGGTCGCCGCCGCGGACTGGATGCTCGGCGAGGAGATCACCGTCAAGGGTGACTGGGCGGTCAAACGTCCACGGCTGGACCCCGGCGGGTGGGCCTTCGAGTTCCACAACGACACCTATCCGGACATCGACGACACCGCCGAGGTGGTGCTGGCACTGCGCCGGATCGCCCATCCGGACGGTGAGCGGCTGGCCGGCGCGGTGCACCGCGGGGTCCGGTGGAACCTCGGCATGCAGTCCAAGAACGGCGCCTGGGGCGCCTTCGACGTCGACAACACCAGCAGGCTCCCCAACCGGCTGCCGTTCTGCGACTTCGGCGAGGTGATCGACCCGCCGTCCGCCGACGTCACCGCGCACGTGGTGGAGATGCTCGCCGAGGTGGGCCTCGCCCACGACCCGCGCACCCGCCGCGGCGTCGCCTGGCTGCTGGCCAACCAGGAGGCCGACGGTTCCTGGTTCGGCCGCTGGGGCACCAACTACGTGTACGGCACCGGCTCGGTGGTGCCCGCCCTGGTCGCGGCCGGCACCGCGCCCGGCCACCCGGCGGTGCGCCGCGCGGTGGCCTGGCTGAAGGAGCGGCAGAACCCCGACGGCGGCTGGGGCGAGGACATGCGCTCGTACGAGGACCCGGGCAGCTGGGCCGGGCGCGGCGAGTCCACCGCCTCGCAGACCGCCTGGGCGCTGATGGCGCTGCTGGCGGCCGGCGAGGGCCCCGGCGGGTCCGCGGCCGGGGACGGCGCGGCCGTCGAGCGCGGGGTGCGCTGGCTGGTGGACACCCAGCTGCCCGAGGGCACCTGGGACGAACCGCAGTTCACCGGGACGGGGTTCCCCTGGGACTTCTCCATCAACTACCACCTGTACCGGCTGGTCTTCCCGGTGACCGCGCTCGGCCGGTACGTGAACGGCACCCCCCTGGGCGGAGGCGGACGATGACGGCAGGCCCGCTGCTGGTGCTGTGCGCGCTCGGCCCCGAACTGTGGGCGCTGCGCGGCGGCGACTGGACCGGCGCCACCGAGCCGCCGGTGCTCGCCCGCACCGGCATGGGCCGCCGCCGGGCCGGCCGCAGCGTGGCCCGGCTGCTCGCGGACGACGGGTACGGCGCGCTGGTGGTGGCCGGGTTCGGCGCCTCGGTGGCTCCCGGGGTCCGGCCCGGCGAGGTGATCGTCGCGGACGCCGTCCGGGACGGCGAGGGCCGCCGGTTCGAGCTGGACTCCGCCCCCGTACTGGCCGAGGAACTGCGTTCGCGCGGCCTGGCCGCCCACACCGGCCTGCACCACACCGCCGACCACGTGGTCCGCGGCGCCGAGCGCGCCGCGCTGCACGCCTCCGGCGCGCTGGCCGTCGACATGGAGGCCGCCGCCGTCCTCGCGGCCCGGGCCGAGCGGCGGCCCGGCCTGCCGACCGCGGTGCTGAGGATCGTGGTCGACACCCCCGAGCGCGAGCTGATCCGCCCCGGCACCCTGCCGGCCGGGGTGCGCGCCTGGCGGTCGCTGCGCGCGGCCGTACCGGCGCTCACCGCCTGGCACCGGCACACCATCGCCGTCCCGGCGTCCGCCCCTGCCCCCCACCAGCCCCACCCACAGCCCTCGACGCTCCCTCAGGAGGCGAGCTAGTCATGGCCATGCCGCTGCGTCAGACCATCCGGGTCGGCACCTACCTCATGCAGCAGAAGATCAAGCGGCGGGACAAGTTCCCGCTGATCGTGGAGCTGGAACCGCTCTACGCCTGCAACCTGGCCTGCGAGGGCTGCGGCAAGATCCAGCACCCGGCCGGCGTGCTCAAGCAGCGGATGCCGGTCGCCCAGGCGGTCGGCGCGGTGCTGGAGTCGGGCGCCCCGATGGTCTCCATCGCGGGCGGCGAACCGCTGATGCACCCGCAGATCGACGAGATCGTCCGCCAGCTGGTGGCCCGCCGCAAGTACGTCTTCCTGTGCACCAACGCCCTGCTGATGCGCAAGAAGCTCGACAAGTTCACCCCCTCGCCGTACTTCACCTTCACCGTCCACATCGACGGGCTGCGCGAGCGGCACGACGCCTCGGTGGCCAAGGAGGGCACCTTCGACGAGGCGGTGGAGGCGATCAAGGAGGCCAAGCGGCGCGGCTTCCGGGTCACCACCAACTCGACCTTCTTCAACACCGACACCCCGCAGACCATCATCGAGGTGCTGGACTACCTCAACGACGAACTGCACGTCGACGAGATGATGATCTCCCCGGCGTACGCCTACGAGAAGGCCCCCGACCAGGAGCACTTCCTCGGCGTCGAGCAGACCAGGGAACTCTTCCGCAAGGCCTTCGCCGGCGGCAACCGGCTGCGCTGGCGGCTCAACCACAGCCCGCTCTTCCTGGACTTCCTGGAGGGCAAGGTCGACTTCGAGTGCACCGCCTGGGGCATCCCCAACTACTCGCTGTTCGGCTGGCAGCGCCCCTGCTACCTGATGGCCGACGGCTACGTCCCGACCTACCGCGAACTGATCGAGAAGACCGACTGGGCCAAGTACGGCCGCGGCAAGGACCCGCGCTGCGACAACTGCATGGCGCACTGCGGCTACGAGCCCACCGCCGTCCTCGCCACCATGGGATCGCTCAAGGAGTCGCTGCGCGCCGCCCGCGAGACGATCTCCGCCAACCGGGGAA
>NZ_JAIZ01000663.1:30779-36160 GCF_000710465.2 Kitasatospora sp. MBT63
GGACACCGACAGTCATCGCTTTGAACGAGCCGCGAGGTGAAGCCATGTCACTTCTGCCCACCATCAAGGGGCCCGCCGACCTCAGACGGCTGGCGGCCGAGGACCTCCCGCCGCTGGCCGACGAGATCCGCGACTTCCTGATCGACGCTGTCACCCGCACCGGCGGCCACCTCGGCCCCAACCTCGGCGTGGTCGAGCTGACCATCGCGCTGCACCGGGTCTTCGACTCACCGCACGACCGCATCCTCTTCGACACCGGCCACCAGGCCTACGTCCACAAGCTGCTCACCGGCCGCCAGGACTTCACCCGGCTGCGCGGCCGCGACGGCCTGTCCGGCTACCCCTCGCGCACCGAGTCCGAGCACGACCTGATCGAGAACTCGCACGCCTCCACCGCGCTCGGCTACGCCGACGGCATCGCCAAGGCCAACCAGCTGCTCGGCCGCGAGGACCGCCGGACCGTCGCGGTGATCGGCGACGGCGCACTCACCGGCGGGATGGCCTGGGAGGCGCTCAACAACATCGCCGACGCCAAGGACCGCCCGTTGGTCATCGTCGTCAACGACAACGAGCGCTCCTACGCCCGTACCGTCGGCGGCCTCGCCCACCACCTCGCCACCCTGC
Organism: Kitasatospora sp. MBT63; assembly: GCF_000710465.2. GTDB lineage: Bacteria > Actinomycetota > Actinomycetes > Streptomycetales > Streptomycetaceae > Kitasatospora. The sequence goes on from NZ_JAIZ01000663.1 coordinate 31,404, forward strand.
GCACCACCCAGGGCTACGAACGCTTCCTGGCCCGCGGCAAGGAGGCCCTGCAGCGCACCCCGCTGGTCGGCCAGCCGATCTTCGACGCGCTGCACGGCGCCAAGAAGGGCTTCAAGGACGCCTTCGCCCCGCAGGGCCTGTTCGAGGACCTCGGCCTGAAGTACCTCGGCCCGATCGACGGCCACGACATCGGCGCCGTCGAACAGGCGCTGCGCCAGGCCCGGCACTACGGCGGCCCGGTCATCGTGCACTGCCTGACAGTCAAGGGCCGCGGCTACCGCCCGGCCGAGCAGGACGAGGCGGACCGCTTCCACGCCGTCAACCCGATCGACCCGTACACCTGCCTGCCCATCTCGCCCTCCGCCGGGACCTCCTGGACCTCGGTGTTCGGCTCCGAGCTGCTGGCGCTGGGCGCCGAGTACCCGGACGTGGTGGCCATCACCGCGGCGATGCTCCAGCCGGTCGGCCTCGCCAAGTTCGCCGCCGCCTACCCCGAGCGGACCTTCGACGTCGGCATCGCCGAGCAGCACGCCGTCGCCAGCGCCGCGGGCCTGGCCACCGGCGGGCTGCACCCCGTGGTCGCCGTCTACGCGACCTTCCTCAACCGGGCCTTCGACCAGGTCCTGATGGACGTCGCCCTGCACCGCCTCGGCGTCACCTTCGTGCTCGACCGCGCCGGGGTCACCGGCACCGACGGCGCCTCGCACAACGGCATGTGGGACATGTCGATCCTCCAGGTCGTCCCCGGGCTGCGGCTGGCCGCCCCGCGCGACGCCGAACAGCTGCGCGCCCAGCTGCGCGAGGCCGTCGCGGTGTCCGACGCGCCGACCGTGCTGCGCTTCCCCAAGGGCGACCTCGGCCCGGCGGTGCCCGCGATCGAGCGGATCGGCGGGGTCGACGTCCTGGCGCGCACCGGGCCCAACCCGGACGTCCTGCTGGTCGCCGTGGGCGCGATGGCCCCCGCCTGCCTGGACGCGGCCGCGCTGCTGGCCGCCGAGGGGTTCACCGCCACCGTGGTCGACCCGCGCTGGGTCAAGCCGGTCGACCCGGCCCTGGTCTCGCTGGCCGCCGCGCACCGGATGGTGGTCACCGTCGAGGACAACGGCCGGGCCGGCGGGGTCGGCTCCGCCGTCGCCCAGGCCCTGCGCGACGGCGGCGTCGACACCCCGCTGCGCGAGCTCGGCATCCCGCAGGAGTTCCTGAACCACGCCGGCCGGGGCGAGATCCTCGAGGAGATCGGCCTCACCGGAACGGGCGTCGCCGCCCAGACCGCCGCCTTCGCCAAGCGCCTGCTGCCGATCCGAGGAGCGCACCCGCACCATGCCGGCTGACCGCCCCGCCCGCCCCCTCGACCTCGCCGCCCTGATCGCCGAACGCGGCGCCGAGCGCTACCGGCTCCAGGCCGAGTACCTCAACCCGCAGCTGCCCCGGATGCTGCACACCATCGGCTTCGACCGCTACTACGAGCGCGCCGAGGGCCCGTACTTCTACGACGCCGAGGGCAACTCCTACCTGGACATGCTGGCCGGGTTCGGCATCTTCGCCCTCGGCCGGCACCACCCGGTGGTCCGCGACGCGATCCACCAGGTGATCGACCTCGGCCTGCCCGACCTGACCCGCTTCGACTGCTCCCCGCTGCCCGGCCTGCTCGCCGAGCAGCTGCTGTCGTACGCCCCCGGCCTGGACCGGGTCTTCTTCGGCAACAGCGGCACCGAGGCGGTCGAGACCGCGCTGAAGTTCGCCCGGTACGCCACCGGCAGGCGGCGGGTGCTCTACTGCGACCACGCCTTCCACGGGCTGACCGCCGGCTCGCTGTCGGTCAACGGCGAGCAGGGCTTCCGCAAGGGCTTCGACCCGCTGCTGCCGGACACCGCGATCCCGCTCGGCGACCTCGGCGCGCTGGCCGGGGAGCTGCGCCGGGGCGACGTCGCGGCGCTGATCGTGGAGCCGGTGCAGGGCAAGGGCGTGCACGCGGCCCCGCCCGGCTGGCTGCGGGCCGCCCAGGACCTGCTGCACGAGCACAAGGCCCTGCTGATCTGCGACGAGGTGCAGACCGGGATCGGCCGCACCGGCGACTTCTTCGCGTACCAGCACGAGGAGGGCGTGCTGCCCGACCTGGTGTGCGCCGCCAAGGCGCTCTCCGGCGGGTACGTGCCGGTCGGCGCCACCCTCGGCAAGGGGTGGATCTTCGAGAAGGTGTACTCCTCGATGGACCGGGTGCTGGTGCACTCGGCCTCCTTCGGCTCCAACGCCCAGGCGATGGCGGCGGGGCTGGCCACCCTGCAGGTGATGCGGGACGAGCAGGTGGTGGCCAACGCCCGCCGGATCGGGGACCTGTTCCGGGAGCAGCTGACCGCGCTGGTGGAGAAGTACGAGCTGCTGGCCGAGGTCCGCGGGCGCGGGCTGATGATCGGCATCGAGTTCGGCCGGCCGAAGTCGCTCAAGCTGCGGACCGGGTGGACGGCGCTGCAGGCGGCCCGCAAGGGCCTGTTCGCGCAGATGGTGGTGGTGCCGCTGCTCCAGCGGCACCGGATCCTCACCCAGGTCTCCGGCGACCACCTGGAGGTCATCAAGCTCATCCCGCCGCTGATCATCACCGAACGGGAGGTGGAGCGCTTCATGGCCGCGTTCACCGAGGTGATGGACGACGCGCACCGGGGGAGCGGCCTGATGTGGGACTTCGGGCGGACCTTGGTGAAGCAGGCGGTGGGCGGCAAGTAGCCCCGCGGGGGGAGGCGAGGGATGCGGATGGCCGATCGGATCGAGGTCCGGATCACCGGCGTGCTGACCGCGCTCACCGTCACCAGCGGCATGGTGGACGCGGTCAGCTTCCTCGGGCTCGGGCACGCCTTCGCGGCGCTGGCCACCGGGAACCTGCTGCTGCTCGCCTTCGGCATCGGCGGCTCCGAGGGACTGCCGATCGGCCGCCCGGCGCTCGCCCTGGCGGGCTTCGTGGCCGGGGCGGCCGCCGCCCACCTCATGGTCAGCCGGCGGCTGGCCCGGCGGCGGCGGTGGTTCGTGGTGGGCATGTCGGTGGAGTCCACCCTGCTGCTGGCCGCCGGCGGCTACGCCGTCGCCACGGCCGGCCACGGCGGGACGCTGCAGGGGAGCCACGCCACGACCGTGTTCGTGCTGCTCACCTTCGCGATGGGGTGGCGCAGCCGGGTCATCCTGCAGGCCGGGATCCCGGAGATGCCCACCACCCTGGCGCAGACCACCCTGGTCAAGCTGGTCGCCGACGTCGCCTCGCCGCGCTCGGCCCGGACCGCCGGCACGCCGGGCAGCCTGACCAGGCTGCAGCGGCTGGCGACCGTCCTGGGGATGTTCGCCGGCGGTCTGCTGGGGGCGGTGGCGCTGCCGCTCGGCCTCGGTGTGGTGCTGCTGGGGGTGGGGAGCGCGGTGGCGCTGACCGCGCTGGTGTACTCGCGCTCACCCCAGCTGCACCGGCCGGCGCCGGAGGGACTGGGCCACGGCTGAGGAGCGGTCGGCCGGGTCCCCCGGACGCGGCCGGCTCAGCGGGGTGCCGGGCAGAGGTCGGCCTGGAGGGCGGTGAGGATCTGCTCCGCCTTCTGGGCGCCGAAGCCCTCTGGGTGCTTGGCGGAGGTGAAGCGCTGGTTGGTCAGGTCGATCAGCTTCTGCCGGTCCTTGGGGAAGCTGAAGATGGCCTGGCACTGGTTGCGGGCGGCTTCGACGGCCTTCTCCGGCTTGCCCGCGACGATGTCGGGGTCGATCGCGTCCAGGGCGGCGACCAGCTTCGCGGTGGCCGCGGCGTCGGGGGCGGGCGGCAGTCCGGCGTCGGCCGGGGGCGCGGGCTTGGACGCCTCCGGCGCGGCCGAGGACCCCTGCGGGGCGGGCTCGGACGGCGCGACGGCACCGGACGGGGAGCCCGCGGCGGAGGACGCTGCGGAAGGCGCGGAGGTGCTCGGCGCCGTCCCGGCGGCGGTGCTGCCGGAGCTGGAGCAGGCGGAGAGGGTGAGGGCGGCGGCGGCCGTACAGGCCAGCAGGGTGGCTCGAAGACGCATGCCCGTACGGTGTCATGCTCGCGTCCGCTGCGGTAGCCCTTGACAGCGCGGCCGGTGACGCCCTGTCGGGCCGCCGAGGCGGCGGGGTGTCAGAGTTCGGTGCGCCGGCGGCGGACCACCACCACCAGGTCCAGCACGGCGAAGAGCGTGAGCAGCCCGCAGACCACGGCGAAGACGGTGAGCAGCGCCTGGCTGGGATCGTCGGTGGAGGTGGCCCGGGCGGCCCAGATCGCGAAGCCGGCCGTCATCAGGGCGAACAGCGGGGTGAACAGCACCGACAGCAGGAATCGCAGCTTCAGGTCACTCCGGGCGGTGGCGGGCTCGGTGCCGCTCCGCCACACCTTCGGGGTCTTCGCTGGACGCATCGGCGGTCGCCTCGGATCCGGGTCGGTCTACCCTTCCAGAGTAGGACGAGAGGCAAGGGGGACGCTGATGTCCGGCACCGCGCAGTACGTGGGCCTGCCGGTCGAACGGGCCAGGGAGCTGGCCGTCCGCCTGGGGGTGGAGACCGTCCGGGAGCTGGCGCCGGGGGCGTTGATCACCCTGGAGTACCGCGCGGACCGGCTCAACCTCCTGGTGCGGGACGGCGTGGTGGAGCGGGCCTGGCAGGGCTGAGCGCCGGGCGGGGCCCTCGCCCGGCCGCCTGGCCGGGGCGGGGGCCTGGCACGGGGCGGACCCGGCGAGCGACCGCTGGGCCGGGAACGGGACCCGGGTGGCGGCGCGGGGCGAGCGGTC
>NZ_JAIZ01000664.1:0-18731 GCF_000710465.2 Kitasatospora sp. MBT63
CGCCGGGCGGGTGCCCGGTCGGCGGCGGGGCGGGCGGCGGGCCCCGCGGCGGCCACGACGGTCGGCGCGGCCGGCGGCTGTGCCTTCCGGGCCGGTGCCGCAGGGACGGTCTCCAGGGTGACGCTGGTGCAGGTCATGGTGGTCATGCCGCCCTCCCGGGTGTGCCGGTGCGTGGGAGCTGTCCTGGTCCGACAACCACGGCCTGCGCAATCCGGTTCTGCCCGCTGCGCGGTGCGGCCCCTGAGCGGCTGTCCTGTGAACCACGCTAAAGGCGGGCGTGGTACCCCGGGAGCGACTTCGGTGGCCCCGGTGATACCGCGGTACCACCGTGGCCACCGGCCGTCCGCGGTGGCAGCGACCCGTCGGCTCGGCAGGCGTGTCTACAGTAGTGTCGACGTAGTGGGGGTGCGACGGTGCCCCGGTGACGGGAGGTGCCGCTCCGATGTCCTGGTCCACCCGCCCCGCGGTGTGGCCGCCACCCGGGTGGTCCCGTCCGAAGGCGCGAACGGTCCTGCTCACCGCAGGTCCACCGCTGCTGGCGTTTGCCGTGCTGGCCGCGCTGCTGGCCCGCCACGACTGGCAGCCGACGGCCGCCGAATCGTCCCTGCACGCCTGGGTACTGACCCACCGTCCGTCCGCCGCGGTGACCCTGGCCGCCGCCGTGACCGACCTCGGCTCGGGCATCCCGCCGTACGCCGCCGCGCTGGCCGCCGGACTCGTCCTCACCCGGTCCCTGCGACCCGCCGGGCGCCGGATCCTGTGGGCCTGCGCGCCGGTGGTGATCCTGGCGACCGGCCAGGCGGTCCGCCGCGGCCTGATGACCGCCTTCGCCAGGCCCAGGCCGCCGAAGGCCGACTGGGTCTCGGCGGACCCGAGCGGCTACGCCTTCCCGTCCGGTCACGCGTTCACCGCCGCGCTCGCCGCCGGTCTGCTGGCCTGGGCCCTGCTGCGGTGCACCCGGCGGAGCCGTGCGGTCCCCGCCGCCATCACGCTCGGCGTGGCGGCGGTCGCGGTCGGCCTCACCCGGATCTACCTGGGCGTCCACTGGCCGTTCGACGTGCTCGGCGGCTGGCTGCTCGCGGCGGGATGGCTGGCGCTGGGCGTACCCGCCGTCGCGGTGCTCGCCCGGCGCGCCGGGACCGGGACGGACGAGTCCGGGGCGGACGGGCCCGGCGAGCGGGCGGAGGACTCGGAGCCCGCCGACCCGGGCGCGGTCCCACCCGAGGCCCGGCCGCAGCCGCCGGTGGCGGGCGGCGGCCCGTACCGCCTCGCATGGTTCACCGGATCCGCCGAGGCGCGGGCGACCCTGGACCTGGCGGCCCAGAACCGCGGCGTCACGCTGTCGCCGACGACCCCGCCCGGGACGGAGGAGGCGCAGGAACTCGTGGATGCGCTCAGCGACCTCCTGCTCCGGGAAGGCTTCGCCGACGACTGGGAGATCACCCCGTTCGGCAGCCTCGTCGAGGACCTGATCGACAGCCTGAGCCGCTACGCCTACCCCGACTGAGCCGGGCGCCAGACGCCGGGCGCCGGTCCGACGGGATCCGCCGGACGCGCCCTAGCAGTCGCTGTCGCCCTGGTTGCGCCCCAGGCTGCGGCGGCGGTCCCGTGCCGAGCGGCGCACCAGCTGGCCCGCCGCGAGCGTGACCGTGGCCACGGCCCGTACCCAGCGGGGCCCGCCGCGGTCGGCCCACACCACGCAGACGCAGCCGCCGACGGTGAGCGCCAGAGCGCCGATCAGTACCACAGCGATCATGTTTCCCCCGGGTCCAGGTGCTGTCTCTCCCCGGTGATCATCGCAGGCCGGGCGCGGCGGGTCGAAGGGTGCCGCGCCGACGCACGCGGTACCCCCTGGGCAGGGACGCCACGGCCCGGCTACACGGCGCGGCGGTAGAACCAGACGCCCAGCGGGGCGAAGACGGCGATGATCCCCGCGTCCCAGGCGAGGGACTGCCAGACGGCGCTGGTCGCCGGGCCGCCGAGGACCAGGACCCGGACGGCCTCGGCCGTCTTGGAGACGGGCTGGTGGGCGGCGAACGCCTGCAGCCACCCGGGCATGGTGTCCACCGGGACGAACGCGGAGGAGGCGAACACCAGCGGCGCGAGCACCGGGAAGGCGGCTGCCTGCGCCGTCTCCGGGTCGCCGACGGCGAGCCCCACCACGGCGAAGATCCACGACATCGCGAAGCCGAACGCCAGGACCAGCAGCACCCCGCCCAGGAAGGAGAGCACGCCGGCGTGGATCCGGAAGCCGATGGCGAAGCCGACGGCCGTCATCAGGGCCACCACGAAGACGTTGCGGGCGAGGTCCGCCGCCGTTCGGCCGACCAGTACGGCGGAGCGGGCCATGGGCAGCGAGCGGAACCGTTCCATCAGGCCGGTCTGCATGTCGGTGGCCAGGCCGATCGCGGTGTTCATCGACCCGAAGACGGCGGTCTGCACGAAGATGCCGGGGATCAGGAAGTCGACGTAGCTGACCGGGCCGAGCGCCGGTTCGACCACGCCGCCGAAGACGTAGCGGAACATCAGGACGAAGACCAGCGGCTGGATGGTGGAGAACACCAGCAGCCGGGGCACCCGGCGCAGCGCGATGAGGTTGCGCCAGGCCACCGCGAGGCCGTCGCGGGCGACGGCGGACAGGCGTAGCCACAGGCGCGCCGGGCCGGGCGGGCGCCGGGCCGACGGGTACGGGCGGGCAGCCGTCGCGGTCACGGGGTGCCTGCCTGCGTCGCGGGGGCGGCGGGTTCGGGTGATCGGGTGCGGTGGCCGGTCAGCGCCAGGAAGACGTCGTCGAGGCTGGGCTCGCGCACCGCGACCGAGCGTGGCACCAGGCCCTCGGCGTCGAGCAGCCGGAGCAGGTCGAACAGCACCCCGGAACCGTCCCGGGAGGCGACCCTGAGCAGCGGACCCTCCCGCTGCGGTGGCTCGCCGAGCCCGCCCGTGGCGGCGGCCGCCGCCCGGACCGCCGCGTCCTCGTCCGGCATGGTCAGTTCGATCACGGTGTCGCCGAGCCCGGACTTGAGCGCGGCCGGGGTGTCGTCGGCGATGATCCGCCCCTCGTCGACCACGACCACGCGCGAGGCCAGCCGGTCGGCCTCCTCCAGGTACTGGGTGGTGAGCAGGACGGTCGTCCCGTCGTTCACCAGCTCGCGGATCAGCTCCCACAGTGCGCTGCGGCTCTGCGGGTCCAGGCCGGTGGTCGGCTCGTCCAGGAAGAGCACCGGCGGTTCGGGGACCAGGGCGGCGGCGACGTCGAGGCGCCGTCGCATGCCGCCCGAGTACGTCCGTACCGGCCGGTCGGCGGCCCCGGCGAGGTCGAAGCGGTCGAGGAGTTCGGCCGCCCGGGGGCGGATCCGGCGGCGCGTGACCTGGGTCAGCCGGCCGATCAGCCGGAGGTTCTCGCGGCCGGTGAGGTTGGGGTCCACGGCGGCGAACTGGCCCGCGAGGCCGATCAGCCGCCGGACCAGGGACGCCTCCCGGACCACGTCGTGGCCGAGCACCTCGGCGCGCCCGCCGCTCGGCCGCAGGATGGTGGTCAGGATCCGGATGGTGGTGCTCTTGCCCGCGCCGTTCGGCCCCAGCAGGCCGAAGACGGTTCCCGGTGGCACGTCGAAGTCCACCTGGTCGAGGGCGGTCAGTGACCCGAAGCGCTTGCTGAGGCCCTCGACCCGGATGGCCGGCTGTCCCATGGGCACACCCCTCACTCCCGTGCACCGCCGGGCCGCGCCCGTGCGCGGCGGCGGATGCCGTGGACGGGCCCGGCCGGGAGGTGGGGCCGGGCCCGTTCCCAGTCTGCTACCGGCCCGGCGACGGCGACCACCCGCGGGCCGGCCGCGGCGAGGCGCCGGTGGGGCGGTCAGCGGTCAGCGGGCGGCGGGACCGGCCCAGTCGGCCGGGACATGGCCGAGCCGGACGCGCTGCGGATGGTCGCCGACCGGCACCGAGACGGTCTTCAGACCGGTGGCGAAGTCGATCGCGGTGACCTGGTCCGCCCCGCTCTCGGAGATCACGCAGGACTTCCCGTCGCCGCTCACGGTCGCCCAGTACGGCTTGGCGGCGGGCACCAGCGGCCCTTCCCGGAGGGTGGCCCGGTCGACGACGGTCGCGTAGTCGTCCATCGTCCCCGCGACGCAGAGCCGGTCGCCCGCCGGGTTGACGGACAGGCCGTGGTGGCGCGAGTCGTTGACCCAGGTGGTCCGGTCCTCGCTGGTGGCGGGGTTCTTGGGGAGCGTCGCGATGCGGGTGATGCGGTCGGTGGCGACGTCGTACTCGACGACGCCGTTGAAGAAGGAGACCTGGAAGTAGAGCTTCGACCCGTCCGGGGTGAAGACGGCCGGGCGTACGGCGTCGGACAGGTCGCTGCGGCCGAAGGCGTCCAGCCGGTCGCGCATGTCGATGACCTTGACCGGGGCGAGGGTCGCGGCGTCGACGACGGTGATGTGCCGGTCGCCCTTGGTCCAGTCCAGCCACGGGGCGTCGAGGGCGGTGTTGACCTCGCCGATCGACATGTTCCAGATCTGCCGCCCGCCGTCGGTGAAGAGGTTCTCGTGGGGCTTGTCGCCGGTGGCGAACGAGCCGAGCTGGGCGCCCGTCCTGATGTCGAGCACGTGGACGGTGTTGGAGGTCGAGGCGGAGACGGCGACCCGGGTGCCGTCCGGCGAGACGGCCATGTGGTCCGAGCGGAAGCCCGAGACCGGGAAGCGCCAGTTGATCCGGCCGCTGGCGAGGTCGATCGAGACGACGTCGGCGAAGCTGGGCCGGGAGACCACCACGGCCGAGCCGTCCGGGGTCGAGTACATGTCGTCGACGAACTGGTCGTGGCCCTCGCCCGGGCCGAGCCTGATCCCCAGGAAGAAGGCGAGCTTGACGGGGTTGAGGTAGATCTCGGTGAGCCGCTGGTCGCGGTCCGGGATGACGTTCACCCGTCCGATCCTGGCGAAGTCGCCGCTGGAGCGGATGACGTCGGCGGTGCCGTCCCAGTTGTTGCCGACGAACATCACCTCCCGCAGCGCCGTCGCCCGCGTCCCTTCGGCGGGGGCCGCGCCCGCGGCGCCGGTGAGGCCGGTGGTGGCGAGGGCGAGCGCGGCCGCGAGGGTGCCGAGCGCGCGTGAGCGGGCCGGACGGGACCTCCCGCGGGCAGATCGACGGCTTGCGGGGGACAGCTCGGGCAGCGCGGACATCGCGGCTCCTTCTCCTGGGCACACAGTCTGAAAAGACGGGTTGTCAGATTGGCGCTACTCGACGGTAGGGATCCCGCCGCGACCCTGACAAGACCCCGTGCGCGACAATCGGGCCAGGACCTCCGGAACGTCGAAGTGTCGAAGCGTCGAAGGGCGGGGAGCGGTGGGGCGGGCCACGGGCACGTACGGCGGCAGGTCGGCGCAGGAGCGGCGCACCGAGCGGCGCGAGCGCTTCCTCGCCGCCGCGCTCCAGCAGTTCGGCGACCGGCCCGGCTACCGTGCCGCCTCGGTGACCGCGCTCTGCGAGGCCGCCGGGCTGTCGACCCGTCAGTTCTACGAGGAGTTCCGCAACCTGGAGGACGTCCTCGCCCAACTGCACCTGCTGGTCAACGACTGGACCGAGCAGGCCGTCCTCGCCGCGCTCGACGACACCGCCGCCCTCGGGTTCGACCGGCGCATCGCCGCCGTCCTGCGGGCCTACGTCACGGCCGCCACCGGCGACCGACGGCGGCTGCGGATCGCCTTCGTCGAGATCATCGGGGTCAGCGAGGAGTTGGAGCGCCAGCGGCTGGTGCGCCGGGCCCGCTGGGTCGACCTGATCGTGGCGGAGGCGGAGGCCGCCGTGCACCGCGGCGAGGCCGCACCCCGAAACTTCCGGATCGCGGCCACCGCGTTCATCGGCGCGGTCAACGGCCTGCTGCACGACTGGACGGCGGGGCAGTTCGAGGCCGACCTCGACCAGGTCGTCGACGAGTTGGTCGCGCTGCTGCTGGGCGTGGTCCGCCCACCCACCCGCTGACGGACCGTCCGCCGACGGACCGGCCGGCGGGCGTGTGGTGGCCGGCAGAGCGCGTGGTGGGCGGCGGAGGCGTACGGGGCGCAGCAGGCGCACGGCCGCCGTGCCGTGCGCGCCGGGACGAGACCGCGCGCCCCCGCGGGACGGACCGGATCCCGGGCACCGGCGCCGCCGCATCTCTACCGTGGGAGGCCGGATCCGACCGGATCATCCACGGACGACGCACAGGGGGAGACCATGGCACGCCGCTGGTTGGTGACAGGCTGTTCGTCGGGGCTCGGCGCCGCGCTGGCCGAGGCCGTGGCCGCGGCGGGGGACACCGTCCTGGCCACCGCACGCAAGCCCGCCGCCCTCGACGAACTGGCCGCCGCCCACCCCGACCGGGTCCGGGTCGCGGCCCTCGACATCCGCGACCCCGACAGCTGCGCCGAGGCCGTCCGGATCGCCGAGGAGCGGCTCGGCGGGATCGACGTCCTGGTCAACAACGCCGCCACCGGCCTGCTCGGCGCCGTGGAGGAGGTCTCGGACGAGGAGCTGCGCGAGCAGCTGGAGGTGCTGGCGGTCGCGCCGTGGCGGCTCACCCGCCTGGTGCTGCCCGGGATGCGGGCGCGGGGCGCCGGACACATCGTCAACGTCTCCTCGATCGCCGGGCGGCTGTCCTTCCCCGGCATGGGCGCGTACGTCGCGGGCAAGCACGCCCTGGAGGGCATGACTCAGGCGCTGGCCGCGGAGGTCGCGCCGTTCGGCATCAGGGTCACCGCCGTCGAGCCGGGCGGCTTCGCCACCCGCTACGGCAGCGCGGCCGCCGAACCCGCCGTCCGGATCCCGGCCTACCGCGGCGCCGCCGTCGACGAGACCCGGGACGGCGTCCGCGGCATGGCGCACAACCCCGAGCTGGGCCGCCCCGAGGACTTCGCGGCCCTGGTCCTGCGGCTGGTCGCCACCCCCGGCACCCCGCTCCGGGTGCCGATCGGAGCCGACGCGTACCAGTACCTGGAGGCCGTGCACGAGATGGCCGGCGCCGAACTGGCCGCGGCCAAGGCGTTCGCCCAGGGCGGCTGATCGAGCGCGCGGAGCACCCGCGTCCGCCCCGGCGCGGGCGCGGGTAGTACCGGCCAACGGGCGGGCACCGGCTGACGGGCGGGCAGCGGCTAACGGGCGGGCGTTACGGCGCCGGCGTGGCCCGGCCGGCCCGCCAGCGCGGTGAGGGCGGCGCCGAGCGGGAGGGAGACCCGGGTGGCGGCGAGGTCGTCACCGCGGGTGGCGCCCTGGTTCACGATCGCGACGGGCTTCCCGGACCGCGCCGCGTGGCGGACGAACCGCAGCCCCGACATCACGGTCAGGGAGGACCCGAGGACCAGCAGCGCCCGCGCCGCGTCGACCAGGTCGAAGCACTGCTGGACCCGCGGCCTCGGAACGCTCTCCCCGAAGAACACGACATCGGGCTTGAGCACCCCACCGCACGCCTCGCACGGCGCGACCCGGAACGCGTCCACCAGGGCGTCCGGCAGCTCGGCGTCCCCGTCCGCGTTGACCACCGGCGGGTCCGCCTCCAGGACGGCGTCGTTGAGCGCGTGCAGGCGCCGGTCGAGCTCCTCGCGCGTACTGGTGCGGTGGCACCCGAGACAGACCACCCGGTCCAGGCCGCCGTGCAGTTCGACCGCGTCCGAGGTCCCGGCGCGGTGGTGCAGCCCGTCCACGTTCTGGGTGATCACCGCCGACACCTGGCCGGCCCGGCGCAGTTCCTCGACCGCCCGGTGGCCGGCGTTGGGCTCGGCCCGGGCGATGGTCCGCCAGCCGACGTGGCTGCGCGCCCAGTACCTGCGCCGGCCTGCCTCGCTCGCCACGAACTCCTGGTACGTCATCGGTGTCCGGCGCCGCAGGCTGCCGGTGACACCCCGGTAGTCCGGGATGCCGGACTCGGTGGAGAGCCCCGCACCGCTGAGGACCACCACGCCCCGCCCGGCGAGCAACCGCCGGACCTCCGCCAGCCCGGAATCCTGCGCCGCGGCCCCGTCGGCCGACGCCACGCCGCTCGACGGCCCAGCCGGTGTCGGAAGCTTCTGCATGCAGCCAGCGTACGACCGTGGATGTGCGTGGGTGCGCACCCGGGCACGGGCCGGGTCCGGCCGCCCCTACGATGGGACGCATGACCTCGGGCACGAGCGTGGCAGGTGCACACCCTGTGCAGGAGAACGCGAGCGGGGAGCGGCTGGAGGTCGCGGCCGCCGTCCTCGCGCTGCTCGCCGACCGCACCCGGCTGGCCCTGCTGCAGCGGCTCGGCGAGGGCGAGGCGGACGTCACCACCCTCACCGAGGCGTGCGGCGCGGCCCGGCCCTCGGTCAGCCAGCACCTCGCCAAACTCCGGCTCGCCGGCCTGGTGGTGACCCGCAAGGACGGCCGCCGCGTCGTGTACTCGCTGCGCCACGGACACCTGCGCCGCCTCGTGGACGAGGCGCTGAACGTCGCCGACCACCAGATCGGCGCCCTGCCGCCGCACGACTGACCCGCTCCTGACCAGCTCCCTGACCCACAGGGCCCCGCATGTGGACGCCCAACAGGTGCATGGGTATGCACATATTGGTTACGATGGCCCGGTCCGATCGCTCCCACCTGGGGACGGGGCCGATGCTGTCCGTGCTGCGCAACCGCACCTACCGCCACCTGTTCACCGCACAGGTCGTCGCCCTGGTCGGCACCGGGCTGGCGACGGTGGCGCTGAGCCTGCTCGCCTACGACCTGGCCGGCGCCGACGCGTCCGCGGTGCTAGGCACGGCGCTGGCGATCAAGATGGTCGCGTACGTCGCCGTCGCACCGCTGGCGGGCGCGCTCGCGGACCGGGTGCCGCGCCGCGCGCTGATGGTGACCCTGGACCTCACCCGGGCCGCCGTCGCCGTCGCGCTGCCGTTCGTGACCCAGGTGTGGCAGGTGTACGTCCTGATCTTCCTGCTCCAGGCGGCCTCCGCGGGGTTCACCCCCACCTTCCAGGCGACCGTTCCCGAGGTACTGCCGGCCGAGCGCGACTACACCCGGGCGCTGTCGATGTCCCGTCTCGCGTACGACCTGGAGAGCCTGTTCAGCCCGGCCCTCGCGGGACTGCTGCTGACCGTGCTCCCGTACGGCTGGCTGTTCGCCGGCACCGTCGTCGGCTTCCTGGCCTCCGCCGCCCTCGTGGTCTCCGCCGTGCTGCCCGCGCCGAAACCGGTGGAGCGCGCGGGCGGGGTGTACGCCGGCATCGCGTTCGGCGCCCGCCTGTTCCGGGCCACCCCTCGGCTGCGGGCCCTGCTCGCCCTGGACCTGGCGGTCGCCGCCGCCGGGGCGATCGTCTTCGTCGACACCGTCGTCCTGGTCCGCGACCACTTCCACCGGAGCGTGGGCGCCGTGTCGCTGGCACTCGGCGCGTACGGCGCCGGGTCCATCGTGGCGGCCCTCGCTCTGCCCGCGCTGCTGCGCAGGACCGGCGACCGCGCCGTGATGCTGCCCGCCGCGTTCGCCCTCGCGCCGGTGCTGGGCGTCGTCGCGCTGCTGGGCGCCGCCGCTCCGAGCAGCTGGTCGTGGTGGGCGGTCCTCGCGGCCTGGGCGGCGATCGGCGCGGCCGGTTCGGCGGTCCTGACCCCCGGCGGGCGGGTGATCCGCCGCTCGGCGGCCGATGCCGACCTGCCCGCCGCCTTCGCCGCCCAGTTCTCGCTCTCGCACGGCTGCTGGCTGCTGACCTACCCACTGGCCGGATGGCTGGCCGCGGCGGCGGGCCTGCCGGTCGCCGCGGCCGTGCTCGGCGTCACCGCCCTGACCGGCGCGGTGGCCGCCCTTCTGCTCTGGCCCGCCCGCGACCCCGTCCGCCTCGACCACGTCCACGCCGACCTCCCGGCCGACCACCCGCACCTGGCCGGCGCCCGCACCGCCACCGGCGGCTGGCAGCACGGCCACGCCTACGTCATCGACCGCCACCACCACACCTGGCCGACCCGCACCCGGCCCGCCCGCCGAGCCCGCCGCCGGGTCCCGACCCGATCGTGAGGCGCACCGCTGACCGGATGGGCGCGGCCCTCGGTCGGCTCCGAGGGCTCACCAGGCCACCACCTCGGCGCGGATCGGGGGCAACGCCCACGGCTCCAGCACGCCCCCGGCAAGGTCGGCGAGGAACTGGACCGCCCCACCCGTGTACTCCCACCGGACGGAACTCCGCGAACCGACGGTGACCGTCCACTCCTGCGGGGACGCCGGACCGGTACGCCACAAGAAGAAGTCCCCCTGCGGTGACGCGGCCCAGGGGAGCAGACCACCCGGGGCCGGGAACGGATGGAGCGGGACGGCCGAGTCGGCCTCCGCGCACCACTCCGCGACGGTCTCCAGCTCCTCCCGCGTCGCCCGCACCCAGTCGCTCTCCCCACCGGGCTCCGGCATGCCGACACCCAGGAAGCCGCCGACCACGAAAGATGGGTGGAGCGCACAGAGGAGTCGGTAGTCGGCCGGCAGCGCGGACGCCCAACTCGGCCTCCAGCAAAGGCCAGTCGATGGCGCGTGGCGTCGGCAGCCGCAGCGCGGTGAGACCCGGTACCGCGAGCTCCAACGCCGCGATCGCCTCCGCGGGGTCGGTCAGCCGGCGGATCGGTGCCTGAGTTCCGGCGGAGTCGTCCATACGAGCAGTCTGCCGAAGCAGAACCTCGCCGGGGTCATGGCCCCCGAGGCGATGGCCCCGGGCCGCGGCGGCTACGCGAGGACGACGGTGACACCGGAGCGCTCCAGGCGTGCGACGACGGCCTCGAAGTAGGACGGCCCGTCATCCGGCAGGAGGTGTTCCTCGGCGAGGGCGCGCCGGGCGGCCTCGGCGTCGTGCCAGACCAGGGTGAACGGCGGCGCCACGCCGAACCCGCCGCCCAGGCAGTCCGCGAAGGCGTTCCACTCCCGGCCGAAGTACCCGCCCGGTCCCAGCAGCGCCTCGCCCAGCGCGCAGTGCAGTGCGGCATCGTCGGTGACGTACCGGCCGTCGAGGTGGTGGACGCCGCCGGACACGTCCCGGGCCGGCAGGTCGCCGCCACGGAAGGTGAGGTCGAGCCACTGCTCCCGGCCCTCGCGGTCGAGGCGCGCCCACAGGTTGCGCTCCCGCGGGCGGCCCGCGTACCACGCCTCCCAGACGGGCCGGGCGGCACGCGGCGGCCGGTCCGAGGAGTCGGCGAGGGTGACGTCCAGCAGACCGCCCCCGAGGACGGACGGACGCGACCCCTCGACGGCCAGGATTACGGGCCGGCGGGTCATCACCTCGCCGTCGCGGTCGAGCGCCAACAGTTCGGTGTGCCCAGGCCACCGGCCCCGCCGACGGACCGTCCCCAGCAGCGGCTCGGTGGGCTCACAACCGATCAGCTGCAGGGGAGTCACCGCTGTCGGGCGGGTGACGAGCAGGCCGTGCACGTCGGCACACCGGCCGAGACCGGGGGCGTCGCCCAGGCCCGGGAACACCTGGAACGTGGGTGAGCGGGGTGGGCCGAAGGCGAACGCGGGGTCCGGCACCACGCCGGCGCCGATGGTGATGTCCAGCAGGGCCGGGTCGGCCCGGTCGGGCCGGTGGGCGATGACCACGGTGTCCACCAGGGTCCACCACTGCACGGGGCGCTCGCCGTTGCCCACCTCGACGCACAGGTCGCCGAGCTCGGCCGCAGCGCCGGACCCACCGACGGCCTCCGCGAGCCGGCCCCGCGGGCTGCACCCGCGCAGCGTCAGCACCTCCCGGGGCGGCGGCACCGGGTCGCGGAACAGCCCCTCGACCCCGGCGGACCTCGCCAGCACCAGTTCGCCGCCGCCCTCGTCCTCCCCGACCAGCAGATACCTGACCGGGAACTCCCGCCCCCAGGCGCCGTACTCCCCAACCTGCACCCGACCTCCGCGTTCCCGATCCAACAGCGGGGCACGATACGGCCCGGGCGGCCGCAGCCACCACGCTTTTCGGCGGTACCGGGCGGTACCGGGCGGTACCGGGCGGTACCGGGCGGTACCGGGCGGTGCCGGGCGGTGCCGCTCCGCCGCCCGGGCCCTGCCGTTGCTGACCGCCGGTCAGGTAGGTTGCGGGACATGACGCAGAGGGCGGGGACCATCGACCACGTTGTGCCGGATGCGGCGCCGGACGCGATGCTGCCGCGGGGCGTCCAGTGCCCGCGCTGCGAGGAGAGCGTCAGACTGTCCGTCTTCGGCGAGAACCGGTGGCCGGTCGTCCGGACGCTCGGCGAGGTCCGGGTCGTGGTGGCGGTCGCCCTCGGCGCGTACGGCTGGGCGATGCTCGCGCAGGGGCGGGCCGGGTTCGCCGGGCCGCTGCTCGGCGGTGCGGTTGCCGCGGTGGCGCTGGCGGTCAGGGCGGTGCTGCGGCTGCGGTCGGGCGAGCAGGTGCGGGTGCTCCACTGCCACCACTGCCTGGCCCGCTCCGCCATGGCACCAGGCACAACGGTCGTGCCCCTGGCCCCCGTGGCGCCCGAGGCGCAGCCCGGCCGCCGCTGCTAGGAGCTGTCCGGCCGATCATGTGACTGTCGTCGGGTCTGCTCGTTCTTCCCGCTATGGGGCGAGGAGAACGCGGCGATCTGTCGGACGCGGAGTGGGAACGGCTGCGGCCGTTCATGCCGGTGAGCAACGGGTCGGTGCGGGCGGTGGCGTGACCACCGGCAGGTGATCGACGGGATTCTGCACCGGGTGAGGACCGGGGTGTACTGGCGGGACCTGCCGGAGCGGTTCGGCCCGTGGAAGACGGTCTACGAGCGGCACCGGCTGTGGTCGGCGGACGGCACCTGGCAGCGGCTGCTGCAGCGGGTCCAGGCCACGGCCGGCGCAGACGGTGAGATCGACTGGGACATCTCGGTGGACTCCACCATCGTGCGTGCCCACCGGCACGCGGCCGGCGCCCGCACCGAGCCGCCGCCGGCGCTCACCGGCTCAGAAGGGGACGAGTCGCTGGAACACCAGGACGAGACTCCGTGGCAGAGCCTCGTAGGCCGGCTGGTGGAGGCGGTGCGGGAGGCGAAGGCCTGGGCCGCTCTCGCGGTGGCTTCACCAGCAAAATCCACCTGAGCGCGGACGGCACCCGGTTCGTTCCGGTGCTGGAGAAGATCCGGGTCCCCCGGCTCGGCGCAGGCAGGCCCCGCAAGAGACCGGAGAGCGTCGCGGCCGACAAGGCCTACCGCAACGGTCCCTGCCGCGAGTACCTGCGGCGGCGCGGCATCCGGCACACGATCCCGGAGAAGGCCGACAGCCGGGCCGCCCGCCTGCGCAAGGGATCGCGAGGCGGACGGCCACCCGGCTTCGACGAGGACCGGTACAAGAAACGCAACACCGTCGAACGAGCTGTGAACAGGCTCAAGAACTTCCGTGCGGTGGCCACCTGGTATGACAAGGGCGGCTATGTGTTCCTCGGCACCGTCTCGGCTGCAGCTGTCATCGTGTGGCTCCGCTCATGACCGGCCACTCGCGTTCAAGCCGAGTGCGGAAGCCTGGCCGACCGCAGCAAACAGGATGAGTGGCAGCTCCTTGTCGGCCTGGCCGATCGCCAGCGCAAGCCAACGAGCGCTGTCGGGGAGCGGCCATACCTGCATGCTCACGGCCTGCTGGCTGAGGTAGCCGAGGGGTTCGGGCACCTGCTCGCCCTCGCAGCCGGCACTGAGGTACGGCCCGAGCTCCACAACGGACGCATTGCCCCACCGAGCCGTCAGGTGCGCGGACAGGTCGTCGAGGCAGGCCCGCAGTTCGGCTTCCGCCTCAACCCAGGCCTGCCCGTCGTCGTCATCCCAGAAGTCCCGACTGACCTGCAGTTCACGCACATGATGCTCTGGTCCACCTCCCCCGAAGGCGTCGCCACAGGCCGCCTCCGGGAACGGTTGCACGGCCAACGCGTCAATCGTCGAGAGGTACTCGGTGGTCATGGACGCAGGTTGTGGGACCGCGCAGACACCTACCGCCGACCGGGCGCACCAACCAGTGATCGGCCGGACCGCTGCTAGATGGTGAGCGTGTTCCAGGCCCGCATCGGGGTGTGCAGCAGGTGGTCGAGGCGGGCCGCCGCGCCCGGGGTGTCTTCGGCGATCAGCCCGGCGGCCAGCAGGCGGCTGGCGGCCTCGGTGCCCAGGTAGAGGGTGCTGAGCTCGCTCACGCCGAGGGTGAGGTCGGTGGGCAATTCGGTGGGGGTGCAGCGGCCGGTGCCGTCCGAGGCCGTCTCCAGCAGCCAGTTGCCGCTGGTCCAGCCGTGCGGGTCGGTCACGGCCAGCACCATCCGGCCGGGCCCCGCGTAGCGGCGGGCGGCGAAGGCGGCGGGCAGGTTGAGCAGCCGCAGCCAGGTGAAGTCCGTCTGGGAGACGTGCGGAGTGGCCGCGCGCGGGTTGGCCAGCAGCAGCGGCAGCGGATCGTCCGGGCCGATGTCCTCAACCTCGATGCGCTGCACCCAGTCGACCGCGAAGAGCAGCCGCCACAGGGCGTTGGCAGTCGGCCGGTCGAGGGCGAGGAAGTCCATCACCTTGAGGGTCGAGTCCGGCGCCATGCCGATCCACTTGTCGTCCACGCGGTAGACGGCCAGACCGGTGACCACCCCGGCCGCATCGCGGTGGACGGCGAAGAAGGGCTCCTTCCAGCCACGCGCGGGCAGCACCACCTCGCCCGTGTCCATCGCCCAGTTGGCGGCCGGTCGGCTCATTGCACCGGGCTGCGTGAGCCGCCAGCGGTCGTACAACTCGGGGCCGAGCTTGCGAACCTCCTCCGGAGTGGCGAAGTCGATCCGTCCGCCGACCGGGGTGCGCAGCCCTGACCGCAGGCCCCCCGACCTCGGCACGTCGACCGTCAGCCCGGCCATCCGCGTCGCGGGGCCGAACCCGAAGCGGCCGTAGATCGGGTACTCGGCCGCGATGAGCACGGCGGCCACGCTGCCGCGCTCGCGGGCAGCGGCCAGGTCGCCGTTCAGCATCCGGCTCAGCAGCCCGCGCCGTCGGTGGGTGGCTGCCACGCTCACCCCAGTGATCCCGTGCACCGGTACGGCGGCTCCGCCCGGGAGGGTCAGCTCCAGGTCGTAGCTGCGGTAGGTACCGACGAAGGCCCCGCCCGCCGTATGGTCCACCGCCGCCAGCCAGCGGCCCGGAACGAACTGCCGGTGGCGCACCTCCGTGCCGTCGCCCTCGTGCGGGCTGAGGAAACCGCGCATCAGGGCGCGGTCCCAGGTGGTGATCTCGTGCTCACCGATAGGGCGGATCTCGATGTCGAAGGCAGCCTGAGCTGGGGGTGCGTCAATCATCCAGCCACGGTAGGACGGTCCGTCAGCTTTGGGCACCTGGTTATTCAGCATGATCGGCCAGCCTTCTGGTGCGGTGACCGCATCGGTCCGCCGGGTCGGCGATGGCGGGTGCCCGAACCCGGACGGACGTCATACCTCCGGGGCCGAAGCCCCTGATCAGGGGTGTCCGTCACAGCGGATCACGCCCAGACCACATCGGTGTGCCGAAGTAGCCGTTGTTCAATCGAGCTTGGTGGTCGTGGGTTCGAGGACGCTGCGGGGCCGGTCCCGCGCCGACGCAACGGTTCAAGCATTCTGACAGTCTGCTCAGCCGAGCTGCCCGGTCGGCCGCATGGTGATGTGGTTGATGTCCACGCCCGCGGGCTGGTTGAGGGCGAAGACGATCGTGGTCGCGATCTGCTCGGCGGTCAGCGCCGTCTCGGGGCTGCCGCCGCGCTCGTCCCAGAACGGGGTGTCCACCACTCCGGGAGCGACGACGGTCACGCCGACCCCGTCCTGGCCGACCAGCAGCCGGGTGTTCTCGGCCAGCGCGTGCACGGCCCACTTGGTGACCGAGTACAGGTTGCCGGGCGTGTGGCGCACTCCCGCGACCGAACCCATCAGCACGATCCGGCCCTTGGACTCCCTGAGCTGCGGCAGGGTCTCCCGCACCAGCAGCGCCGGGCCGAGGACGTTGGTGAGGACCATGGCCCGCATGTCCTCGGGGGCGTGGCTCTCGAGATTCCCGGGCAGCGAGAACCCGGCGTTGGCAATGACGTTGTCCAGCCGGCCCCAGGTGTCCACCACGCGGCGCACGGCGGCCGCGACGTCGTGCTCGTCGCTGGTGTCCCCGGTGATCGTCAGCAGCCGCTCGCCCGCTCCGGCCGTGGCGGCGAAGGCGGCCAGCTTGTCCGCGTCCCGTCCGGTGACAGCGACCCGGTGGCCCTCTTTGAGCAGGGCTCGGGCGGTCGCGGCACCAATGCCGGTCGAGCCCCCGGTGATCAGCGTGACGGGTCCCATCGGACGGCCTCCTCGGCGATGCGGTCTGGGCACGGCCTAACCGACTGTCCCTCAAAGGCCTGCACTATAGCCCCGACTCCGCAACCGAGCCTGCTCCACCGTCCCCGGTGCCGCCTCCCACGGGAAGCTCACCGGTCTCGACCACTGGACCCTGACGGGTTCCGCCACCGGGCCCTCCTCGCGACCTCGAGGTCAGCCCACGTCCGAACGGCCCGGGGCGAAACCGCCAACCCGGCGAACCCTGCGGGCACCGCGCGCCGCTCAGCGGCCGACCTCGCGGGTCCGGAAGTCCTCGACCGTCTCGCGGCGGATCAGCAGCCGGGCCCGGCCCCGGTCGACGGCGGCCACGGCGGGGCGGCCGACCAGGTTGTACCCGGACGCCATGGAGAGCTGGTACGCCCCGGCGGCGGGGACGGCGAGCAGGTCGCCCGGCCGCAGGTCGGCGGGGAGCAGTGCGCCGGGGACCAGGACGTCGCCGGCCTCGCAGTGCCGCCCGACCACGTCCACCGGGTGCGGCGCCGCGTCCGTGGCCCGTCCGACCAGCCGGACCGCGTACTTCGAGCCGTACAGTGCCGGCCGCGGGTTGTCGCTCATCCCGCCGTCCACCGCGGCGAACACCCGCCCGTCCGAGCCGTGTTTCACGGTCAGCACCCGGTAGACGGCGACGCCGGCGGGGGCGGCGACCGCCCGGCCCGGTTCGACCAGCAGCCGGGGCACCGCGAGGCCGTGCCGCCCGCACGCCTCGGCGAGGCGGTCCGGGACCCGGCGGGCGAAGTCGGCCAGGTCCAGTTCGGGCTCGCCCGGGCGGTAGCGGACCCCGTGCCCGCCGCCCAGATCCAGTTCCGGGAGCTCGACGCCGTGCCGGTCGTGGACCTCGGCGAGCAGGTCGACCAGCCGGTCGACGGCCGTCAGGTACGGCTCCACCTCGGTGATCTGGGAGCCGAGGTGGCAGTGCAGGCCGGCCGGGCGCAGTCCGGGCTGCTCCAGGACCCGGCGGACCGCCTCGGCGGCGTCGCCGCCCCGGACGGGGAAGCCGAACTTCTGGCCGCCGACCCCGGTCCGTACCGCGGGGTGGTGTCCGGCGGCGACCTCCGGCACCACCCTGACCAGGACGGCCTGCGGGCTCCGGGCGACGGTCAGCGCCGCCAGCCGCGGGATCTCGGCGAGGCTGTCGATGACGATCCGGCCGACCCGCAGGCGCAGCGCCAGCCGCAGTTCCTCCGGGCTCTTGGCGTTGCCGTGCAGCAGGATCCGGTGGGCGGGGAAGCCCGCGGCGACGGCGAGCCGCAGCTCACCGGCCGAGCAGACGTCCAGCCCCAGGCTCTCCTCACCGACCCAGTCGGCCATCGCGCTGCACAGGAACGCCTTGGCCGCGTACAGCACCTCGGCCTCCGGCAGTGCGGTGCGGTAGGCGCGGGCCCTGGTCCGGACCTCCTGCTCGTCCAGCACGTACAGCGGCGTGCCGAACCGGTCGGCGGCCTCGGCGAGGCCGACCCCGCCGACCAGCAGGTCGCCGTGGGCCCCGGCCCGGGCGGAGGCGGGCCAGGGGCTGCCGAGCGGGTGTCCGCTCTGCGGCAGGACGGCGGGACGGGCGACGACGGTGGTCATGGCGTGGCACTCCTCACGGTTTCGGGAACGAGGGCGGCCGGGCGCGGGGCCGGCGGTGGCGGTGGCGATGGCGATGGCGATGGCCCGTCCGGGCGGCGGGCGAGGGCGCGCAGCACGAACTCCACCCGGACCTGCGCGGCCCCGCAGCGCAGCAGCTCGGCCGTGACCTCGCGCAGTTCCTGCGGGCCGGTGCAGGCCAGCCGGAGTTCCAGGTCGGCGTCGCCGGCCAGGGCCAGACCGTCGAGCACCGCCGGGATCCGGGCGGCGAGCAGGTCGAAGTCCAGCGGGACGGGCCCGGACCTGATCCGGGCCAGGGCCCGCAGCGGCCGCTGCGGCGCGGCCGCCGACGGCTCCGCGGGCCCGGCCGTCACCAGCCGCAGGGGCCGGGGTACAGCCGGGGCGCCGTCCCGGGCGGGCGGACCCGGGGCGGGAGCCGCGGTCACCACTGGTGCTGGAGCTGGGCCGGGGGAGCGGTCAGCGGACCGCCGGGGACGGGGGCGACCGGCGGTGCCACCAGTTGCGGGTCCAGGACCAGGGCGCGCACCCCGAGCGGGGCGATGAGGGCCCGCAGGGCGGGCTCGGTGAGGGTGACGGACCGCTGGGCGGGGCCGAGCAGCGCGGAGAGGGCCGCGGCGGAGCTGAAGCCGACGGCGCAGCGGCTGCCGTCGCGCTGCCGGAACAGGCGCAGGACGGTGACGGCCGCCCGGCCGTCCCGGACCGGGACGTGCCAGACGGGACGATCGGCAGGCTCCGGAGCAGGGGTGTCGGTGCGGACCATGCTGGTGCTCCAAGGTGGTGGCGGGTTCTGCCGGCTCCTCGTCGACCCGGCGTGAACGGTTCGACGCTAGGCCGAACCGTGGTACCCGCCGCCGGCGCTGACGCGCCCTTGACCTGC
>NZ_JAIZ01000664.1:18921-20453 GCF_000710465.2 Kitasatospora sp. MBT63
CCGCCAGCCGCCCGCCACCAGCCAAGGGCCGCGGGCCGGGTGCCGTCAGGCCGGCGGGGGGCCGAGGCGCTTGCGCGGGACCTCCGGGCGGAGCCCGGGCGTCCGGCGGTCGGGGCTACGGGCGGCGGCCCCACGCGGTGATCAGGCCGGGGGAGAGGTCCGCGGCCGTCCCCTCGGCGAGAGCCCGCTCGGCCTCGCCGAGGACGGCGGCGTCGACCAGGCCGGTGGCGAGCATCGCCTCCCGGATCCGCGCCCAGG
The DNA here is from genome assembly GCF_000710465.2 of Kitasatospora sp. MBT63. Taxonomy (GTDB): domain Bacteria; phylum Actinomycetota; class Actinomycetes; order Streptomycetales; family Streptomycetaceae; genus Kitasatospora. The sequence goes on from NZ_JAIZ01000664.1 coordinate 19,180, forward strand.
TCTCCAGCCAGAACCCGGCGATCGGGCTGCCCGCGGTCAGCTCCGGCACCAGCACCTCGGCGCCGACCGCGGTCAGCCCCAGCTCGCGCAGCAGCCGCGGGTACCCGGGTGTCCAGCCGACGTCGGTGCCGATGCCGGTGCGCAGGGCCCGCCACATCGCCCGCATCGCCAGCCGGTACGGGGTGTCCGGCGCCCCGGCGGTGGTGAGATCCACTGCATCACCCAGCACCAGGTGGCCGCCGGGGACCAGCAGGCCGGCCAGGCGCGCCGCGACCTCGCGGTGGCCGGGCAGGTGCATCAGCAGGAACCGGGCGTGCACCAGGTCGAAGCGGCCGGGGTCGAAGCCGGGCGCGGTCACATCGGCGGCCAGCGTGCGCAGCCGGCCGCCCGCGTACGGCTCCAGGAAGCGGACGTCCCGGTCGACCGCGAGCACCTCGGCGCCGACCTCCGTGGCCAGCCAGCGGGCGATCGTGCCGGTTCCGGCGCCGACGTCCAGGACCCGGCTGCCCGGCCCCGCACCGAGCGCCCGCAGCCGGGCCCGGGTGAACCCGTCGTACGCCTGTGAGCCCAGGTCGATCCGCTCGCCCTCGCCGGGCCGCCACGGCTGGAACAGCGACTCGCCGTACCCGTGGGCCGGGACCACCGGGGTCTCCGTGGGCCTCGTCTCCTCGGACATCGCGTCCTCCCGTCCGTGCGCGGGCCACCGTCCGCCCGGCGCGGCCGCCGGGACGGCCGCGGCCCGCCGGTGCGGACACCTTCCGAGCGTATCCGCCGTCCGCCGTGCGCACCGCCCGCGCCGGACCCGGCGCACCGCGGACGCCGCGCCGCCCTTCGCCCCCGGGTGCTCCCGGTGCGGCCGCATGGCGCAACCGCCGTACGGGGCGAATGCCTTGACGCAGCGTCGCCGACCGGGTGGTGAGCGGACCGCCGTGACACGGGTGTCCGTTCGACGTGTTCCGTTCAAGCGATCGTTGCCCGATGCTGGGGGGATACGACGCCGGCGCCCCCCATCCTGCTCTTCGGCAGTGCGCCTACGCGCGTAGCTCTGCCCTCTGTCCCCACGGCACGAGGAGTTTGACGCATGCACAGAATCCCCCGCTCCACCCTCCGCGGCCCGGCCGCCCTACTCGCCACCGCCCTCGCGGCCACCTTCGCCGCGCTCACCGGTCTCGGCGCGGCCCCGCAGCAGGCCGCCGCCGCCCCGGCGCCGGCCGCCGCCGCGGCAGCCGCCCCCCACCGGGTGCTGTTCGACAACACCAAGGCCGAGACGGCCG
>NZ_JAIZ01000665.1 GCF_000710465.2 Kitasatospora sp. MBT63
CCCGCCACCGCGCCGCCGCCCGCCGAGTCGCGCCAGACCCCGCACCAGGCCCCCGCCGAAGCCGCGAACCCCCCGGCGAGCCCCACCTCCCCGCAAGCACCGCCGCAGGCGCCCCCGCAGGCGCCGCCGCAGACCCGAGAGGCCGGCCAGAGCCCCGAACGCGCCGTCGCGACCGCCGCCGGTCGGCCCGGCCCGGGCGATACCGCCGCTGTCCGCACCACCGCGGGCCCGGCGGCGCCACCGGTCCGTACGCAGGAGCCCGTCCCGTCCGCCCCGGGTCTCTCCGCCGCAGGTCCCGCGGACCTGTCCGCCCGCCCGCAGACCGGCAGCAGTACGCCCGACGCGTCCGCAGCTGCCGAGCCGCCCGCCGAGGCCGCAACGCCGAGCGCCCAGAACGGTGCGTCCACCGTGGAGCCGCCGCCCGCAGCCGCCGCCTCGGCCGCCGCACCCCCGGAGGCAGCCGCCTCCGCGTCCCACCCGGCGCCGGTCGGGCCTTCACACGGCTCCACGACCGCCGACCAGGTGGCGTCCGACCCCGGCGGGCGGTCCGATCCGCCGGCCGGCCCGTCCCCGCGGCGGCCACTCGGATCCCCGCCGACCGCACCGGTCGACCACAGCCCGCGCTTCATCGTCCGCTCCGGGTTCGACCAGCGCCGGTTCACGTTCGAGGAGACCCCTTACACCGATCTGACGGTCCGTATCGCGTTCCAGGGCGGCAGCGCCAAGGACGCCACCGACACCGTCAACCTCCTCCGGCAGGGGGTCCAGCAGCACTTCAACGACGCGGGCCACCTGCTGCCCAACGGCGACCAGCTGCACGTCACGGTCGAACACGTCGGCCCGGACGGCGACCCACACCTCACCGTCGACCTGGTGGGACCCGACGGCCCGATGAACCAGTACAGCTGGCCGGTCGGCGCCCATCCGTCCGAATACACGCACGAGCTCTCGCACCAGTTGGGCCTCCGGGACGAGCACGGGGACTCCTCGAGCCCGCACCAGACAGGTATCCCGGGAAGTCTGCTCGGCGACATCCACCGGCCGCCCGCCCACCCGGGTCTCGACCAGGGTGGACTGCGGGGCCGCCACCTGCAGCTGATCGGCGCGCTGACCGGTGGCGACGAGCACATCTACCGCCCGCCCGCCGAAGCCCCGGGCGGCACCCCCGACGCGGGTCGGGTACCGGCCCGTCCCGCGCCGGGAGAGACGACGGCCCGGACGTCCCCGCAGGACCAAACACCTCCGCGGGAGGAGAGCACCGCCCAAACCGGCCGCCCCGCGGCTCCGGCCGGGGCACCGGGCCGGCCCAGCACCTCACCGCCTCCTGCCGCACGCCCCTCGGAGAGCGGCACCACCTCCGGCGAGCGGTCGTCCGGTGGCAGCACCGTCCGACGCCCCGTCAACACCGACTCCGGCTGGCAGCGCGCCCGAGCCTCCGCGCCCTGGGCGCCGCGCTCGCACACCTGGGTCGACCCGGTTTCCATCCCCGCCCGCGCCGAGGCCCCGGCCGCCACGGAGACCCCGACCGCCCGGCCGGCCCCGGCCTCCCACTCCCCGGCCCCGGCCCCGGCCCCGACCGCCGAGCAACACCAACACCCTGCCGCGGC
>NZ_JAIZ01000666.1:0-23151 GCF_000710465.2 Kitasatospora sp. MBT63
CCGGCGACCGCCGGCCAGCTGGCCGCGCACATCGAGACCCGGCTGACCACCGTCTACGCCGAGCTGGCCGGCGCGGGCACCGCACCGGTCCGCCTCCAGGCCGCCGACGCGCTGCGCGAGAGCGCGCTGCGCGCCCTGCACTGGGGCGCGCAGCCACCGGCGCTGCCCGGCCTGCCCGCACCGGGCACCGCCACGGGCGCGAGCACCGCCACGGGCGGGAGCGGCGGCACGGGCGGGAGCGGCGGCACGGGCGGGAGCGGCGCCACGGGCAGCGCGGCCTCCTCCCCCGGCCACTGAGGCCGCGCCGCCGCCGGACCCGGCGGCACCACCGAGCGCCCGAGGGGCCAGGGCGTGCGGGCAGAGTCCCGCCGGCTGCCTCATCCGACGCGACCGCGCAAACGCGCCCTCGGACCGCCCGATGGCCGACAATGAGCGAGCACGCCCAAAGGGGACCGGAACGACCGAAAGGCCGTCATGACGGCACAACCGGGGCAGATCGCCGTCCCCGAGCGGCTGACCCAGACCGTCCGGCTCTGGGAGGGCGGCGCCGGCCTCGACTGGCTGGCCGGCCTCCCCGGCCGGTTCGCCGAGCAACTCGACCGCCGGGGGCTGGTGCTGGAGCGGATCTGCGAGCCCGGCGGCCGGATCAGCCTGGTCGGCTACGTGCACCGGTCCGACGACCTCGCCCCCGCCGTCCTGAAGATCGGCGTGGTCAACCGGGAGACCGCCCAGGAGCACGCCGCGCTCACCCGCTGGGCCGGCCGCGGCGCCGTCCTGCTGCTGGCGGCCGAACCGGACCAGGGCGTCCTGCTGTTGGAGCGGCTGCACGGCGACATCCCGCTGCGTTCGCTGGCCGAGGCGAAGGCGATGCTGGAGGCGGCCGGACTGCTCCAGCGGCTGTGGGTGGAGCCGGGCGAGGACCATCCGTTCACCCCGCTCGCCGAGCGGGTGGCCGAGCTGTCCGCGCTGGTGCGCGAGCACCGCGCGCTGCCGGGCGCGGCCGACGCGCTGCCCCTGGTCGACGAGGCCCTGGAGACGGCCGCCGCGCTCGCCGCCGACCAGCCCGAACACCTGCTGCTGCACGGCGACTTCCACCACGGCAACGTGCTCGCCGCCGACCGCGCGCCCTGGCTCGCGATCGACCCGCGACCGCTGGTCGGCGAGCGCGCCTACGACCTCGCCCGGCTGGCCCGCGACCGGCTGGACACCCTGGCCGGCTCCCCCGGCCCGCGCGGCGCGCTGCGGCGCCGGCTTCACCAGCTCGCCGACGCGGTCGAGGTGGACCACGACCGGCTGCGCGGCTGGACGCTGTTCCGCACGGTCGAGGCGGGCCTGTGGCACCTGTCCACCGGCGCGGGCGAACAGGCCGAGCTCTACCTGGAGTTCGCGTCCTGGCTGTGACGCGGGCGCAGCGGCAGCGGGGCCCCCATCACGGCGTACGGGCGCAGGGTGTTCGGGAAACGCACCGCCCGGGCCAGGTCCCGGTAGCCGAGGGCGCGGTAGAGCCGCCGGGCCGGGGTCTCCTCGTCGATCGCCGAGAGGATCGAGCGGTCCAGGCCGGAGCGTTCGCAGAGCGTGCGGATCAGTGAGCTGCCCACCCCGCGGCCCTGGAACTCGGGGAGCACGTGCAGTTCGGTGATCGCGAAGACGCCGTCCAGCCAGTCCGCGTGGCCCGCGGCCTCCAGGTACGGCTGGATCACCGTGCTCCACCAGTGCTCGCGGTGGTTGGGCATGCCGTAGCCGAATCCCACCAGCCGTCCGCCGGACATCGCACCGAGCGCCAGCACCCCGGGCTGAAGGGCGTGCCGGCCCACCAGCGGCAGCCGGACCGCGACCTCGGCCGGTCCGAGCCCGAAGGCGACCGCCTGCACCTCCAGCGCCGCCGGCGCCCACGCGGCCAGATCGATGGCCTCGATCGTCACCTCGGTCAGCTGCGTCATGCCCCGGACGTTACTACTTCGCCCCCGTCCCGGGCGATCATCCGGCGATCCGGTGCCGTGCCCGGCCGCGGCCCGGCGGGTGGTGCGCCCGCGCAGCGGTCCCCACCTCAGAACAGCACGCTCATGAAGGCGCCGACCTCGCGGAAGCCGACCCGGCGGTACGCCGCCCGGGCCCGCACGTTGTAGTCGTTGACGTACAGCGAGACGGTCGGCGCGACCTCGCGCAGGGCGATCTCCACCACCGCCGCCATCCCGGTCTCGGACAGGCCGCGGCCGCGGTACTCGGGGGCCACCCAGACGCCCTGGATCTGGCAGGCGCCGGCCGTGACAGCGCCGATCTCGGCCTTGAAGACCACCCGGCCGTCGTCGTCGAAGCGGGCGAACGAGCGTCCGGCGGCGATCAGTTCGGCCACCCGGGCCTGGTAGAGCAGGCCGCCGTCGCCGGCCAGCGGGGAGATCCCGACCTCCTCGGTGAACATCGCGACGCAGGCCGGCATCAGGTCCTCGACCTCGCCCCGGCCCACCCGCCGCACCAGCGGGTCGGGGGCGACCTCGGTGGCGGGTGTCTCGGTGGCCATCAGCGGCTGGTGGCCGCGGACCTCGCGGGCCGGTCCCCAGCTGCGTTCGAGCAGCGCCCACAGGATGGCGGTGGCGTCGGCCGGGCCGACGATCGAGGAGCAGCGGCGGCCCTGCCGACGGGCCCGTTCGGCGAACGCCCGGACCGCCTCGGGGCCGGCGTTGACCGGGACCAGGTTGGCGCCGGCGTAGCACAGCGACTCCAGGCGGCCGTCCTCGCCGGACCAGCCCCACATCTCGCCGCCGAGCCGCCAGGGGTCGAGGCCCACGGCCTCGACCCGGGTCGCGACGAAGGCGTTGGCCACCGGGTCGCGGTGGAGGATCTCCAGCGCGTCCGCGACGTCGCTGGTCTCCAGCACGCGGGTGGCCGACAGGGCCCGGGCGACCTGGAACGGGCCGGGGAGCATCACACCTCGATCGAGCACGGGCACCTCTCAGGACAACTCTGCGGCACCCTACTCCCCTGAGGGACGCAGACAAGGCCGGGGGCCGTCCGTGGGCGGACGGCCCCCGTTCACGACGGAGCGCAGGCGCCTCAGTCGGCGGCGACGACGGTCGGCGTGCCGGAGGCGACGCCGTCGGCCTGCATCTGCTCGGCGAGCTTGAGCGCCTCCTCGATCAGGGTCTCGACGATCTTCGACTCGGGGACGGTCTTGATGACCTCGCCCTTGACGAAGATCTGGCCCTTGCCGTTGCCGGAGGCGACGCCGAGGTCGGCCTCGCGGGCCTCGCCGGGGCCGTTGACGACGCAGCCCATGACCGCGACGCGCAGCGGCACCTCCATGCCCTCGAGGCCGGCGGTGACCTCCTCGGCGAGCTTGTAGACGTCGACCTGGGCGCGGCCGCAGGACGGGCAGGAGACGATCTCCAGGCCGCGCTGGCGCAGGTTCAGCGACTCCAGGATCTGGTTGCCGACCTTGATCTCCTCGGCCGGCGGGGCGGAGAGCGAGACCCGGATGGTGTCGCCGATGCCCTCGGCCAGCAGCGCGCCGAAGGCGACCGCGGACTTGATGGTGCCCTGGAAGGACGGGCCGGCCTCGGTGACGCCGAGGTGCAGCGGGTAGTCACAGGCGGCGGCCAGCTGGCGGTAGGCGTTGATCATCACGACCGGGTCGTTGTGCTTGACCGAGATCTTGATGTCGCGGAAGTCGTGCTCCTCGAACAGCGAGCACTCCCAGAGCGCGGACTCCACCAGCGCCTCGGGGGTGGCCCGGCCGTACTTCTCCAGCAGGCGCTTGTCGAGCGAGCCGGCGTTGACGCCGATCCGGATCGGGACGCCGGCGGCCTTGGCGGCCTTGGCGATCTCGCCGACCTTGTCGTCGAAGGCCTTGATGTTGCCGGGGTTCACCCGGACGGCGGCGCAGCCGGCGTCGATCGCGGCGAACACGTACTTCGGCTGGAAGTGGATGTCGGCGATGACCGGGATCTGGGACTTCTTGGCGATGATCGGCAGCGCGTCGGCGTCGTCCTGCGAGGGCACCGCGACCCGGACGATCTGGCAGCCGGAGGCCGTCAGCTCGGCGATCTGCTGGAGCGTCGCGTTGATGTCGGAGGTCAGCGTGGTGGTCATCGACTGGACCGAGATCGGGGCGTCGCCGCCGACCGGGACGTTGCCGACCATGATCTGGCGCGAGACGCGGCGCTTGGCCAGCGGCTTGAGCGGCAGGGACGGAATACCGAGCGAGATCGCGGTCATGTGCGCAGGGTTCCCCAGGTCGAGGTAGGTGAGCGGGCCGGGTGGACTGGCCCCGCCGGGCGGCCGCCGAAGGGCACGCCCGGCTTACAAAGGTACGCCACGGCCGAGCGGCGGAGCACACTCGGCCGCTTCGGACAAGAGTTAGTTGATTCTGACCGGGTTGACGATGTCGGCGACCATCACCAGCGCCGTGAAGCAGATGAAGATCCCCGCCACCACGTAGGCCACCGGCATCAGCCGGGCCACGTCGAACGGGCCCGGGTCCGGCCGGCGCACCAGCGCGGCGAACCGGCGGCGCAGCGACTCCCAGAGCGCGCCCGCGATGTGCCCGCCGTCCAGCGGCAGCAGCGGCAGCATGTTGAACAGGAACAGCGAGAGGTTGATCCCGGCCAGCAACTGGACGAAGAAGGCGAGCTGCTGGGTGGCCGGCAGGTCCATCGCGAACACGTCGCCGCCGAGGCGGGCGGCGCCGACCATGCCGATCGGGTCGTCGGTGGAGCGCGGGGTGCCGTCGACGACGGCGTGCCACAGGCTCGGGATCTTGCCCGGCAGCGCGGCCAGCGACTCGATGCCGTGCTCGGCCATCTTGCCCATCTGCTCGGCGCTCTCGCCGACCGACAGGTGGTGCACGCCGGTCGCCGGGGTGATGCCGAGGAAGCCGGCCTCGACCGTCCTGCCCTTGATCGCGAAGCCGTCCTTGTCCATCGCGGGCAGCGTGTTGGTGGCGATCTCGGCCTGCAGGACGACCTGCTGTCCGTCGCGCTGCACCACGATCGGCACGGTCCGCCCGGCCGAGTCGCGGATGTCGTCCTGCAGCTGGCGGTAGGTGGTGATCCGGTCGCCGCCGAAGGACAGCACGGTGTCGCCGCTGCGCAGGCCGGCCTTGTTGGCCGGGGAGAGCGGGGCGTCGGCCGGGCAGGTGTCGGTCGGCTGGCCGGCCTTCACCACGCACTGGTTGACGGTGGCGACGGTGGGCACCGCGATCTGCTGGCCGATGCCCATGAACAGCGCCAGGAACAGCACGACCGACAGGATCAGGTTCATGAACGGCCCGGCGAACATCACGATGACGCGCTTCCACGGCTTCCGGGTGTAGAACATCCGGTCCTCGTCGCCGTCCTGGATCTCCTCGTAGGAGGCCTCCCGGGCGTCCTCGATCATGGTCCGCCAGGGCGAGCTGCTGCGCTTGGTTATCCGGCCGTCGGCCCCGGGCGGGAACATCCCGATCATGCGGATGTAGCCGCCGAGCGGGACCGCCTTGATGCCGTACTCGGTCTCGCCCTTCTTGCGGGACCAGACCGTCGGCCCGAAGCCGACCATGTACTGCGGGACGCGGATCTTGAACAGCTTGGCCGTCGACAGGTGCCCGAGCTCGTGCCAGGCGATCGAGAACAGCAGGCCCACCAGGAAGATCAGGATCCCCAGCGCCCACATCAGGTTGTTCACTGCCGGTCCTCCGTCATGCCGCTCCGCTCGCCGTCCGGGCCGGTCACCCGGCGGCCAGCTGCCTGGCGCGGGCCCGGGCCCAGTCCTCCGCGTGGAGTACGTCCGCCACCGTCAGGGAAGTTCCCGCCGGGGCGCCGTGCTCCACGACCACCTTGGCCACAGTGTCCACGATCCCGGTGAAGGGCAGCCGGCCCTGCAGGAAGGCGTCCACGCACTCCTCGTTGGCCGCGTTGAAGACCGCCGGGGCCGTGCCGCCGAGCGTACCCACCTCGCGGGCCAGCTCGACGGCGGGGAAGGCCTCGTTGTCGAGCGGGAAGAACTCCCAGGTCGCGGCCTTGGTCCAGTCGCAGCCGGGCGCCGCGTCCGGGACCCGGTCCGGCCAGCCGATGCCGAGCGCGATCGGCATCCTCATGTCCGGCGGGCTCGCCTGGGCCAGCGTGGAGCCGTCCGAGAACTCCACCATCGAGTGCACGACGGACTGCGGATGGACCACGACCTCGATCCGGTCGAACGGCACGTCGTACAGCAGGTGCGCCTCGATCACCTCCAGGCCCTTGTTCACCAGGGTGGCCGAGTTGATCGTGACGACCGGGCCCATCGCCCAGGTCGGGTGGGCCAGCGCCTCGGCGGGGGTGACCCCGGCCAGCTGCTCCCGGGTCCGGGTGCGGAACGGGCCGCCGCTGGCGGTGACCACCAGCTTGCGCACCTCCGCCCGGGTACCGCCGGCCAGCGCCTGGAACAGTGCGGCGTGCTCGGAGTCGACCGGGACGATCTGGCCGGGCTTCGCCAGCTCCTTCACCAGCGGGCCGCCGACGATCAGCGACTCCTTGTTGGCCAGCACCAGCACCCGGCCGGCCCGCAGCGCCGCCAGGGTCGGGGCCAGGCCGATCGAACCGGTGATGCCGTTGAGCACCGAGTGGCACTCGATCCCGGCCGCCTCGGTGGCCGCCTCGGGGCCCGCCAGGATCTCCGGCAGCGGTCGGCCCGCGGCACCGGCCGCCAGAGCCTCGCGCAGCGCCGGGACGGCCGCCTCGTCGGCGACCGCGACCGTGTGCACCCCGAGCCGCAGCGCCTGCTCGGCCAGCAGCGCCACCCGGCCGCCGGCCGCGGAGAGCGCGACCACCTTGAACCGGTCCGGGTTGCGCAGCACCACGTCGATGGCCTGGGTGCCGATCGACCCGGTGGAGCCGAGGATCACCAGCTCCCGGGGGCCGGACGGGTCCTGGACGGTCGGAGTGAAGCGCAGCTGCGGGTGGGCGAGCGAGTTCATGCGGACCATTGTGGCCTGTCCGCGCACGCGCCGTGCCCCGCCTCCCCCGTCCGCGGGCTACTTCCAGGCCCAGAGCTTCCCGTGTGCGGAGCCGTCCGCCTCGACGTCCCACTCGAAGGCCCCGGCCACGCCGCGCAGGTCCGCGAACTCGGGCGAGGCGCTCTCGTAGACGATCACCCCGCGCCAGCTGGTGCCGCCGCCCTCGGCGAACCGGCCGACCCCCAGCCCCGTCCAGGAGGCGTGCGCGCCGGTCGGGCTCATCAGGACGCCCTGGCCGAGGCCGCTGAGCGTGCCGTCGGCCCGCAGCCGGGCGGTGTAGCTGCCCAGGTCGTGCACGGGTACGCCGAGCAGCTGCCCGTCCGCCTCGAACGACGTCTCCACCGCCGGTGGCAGCCCGTGGTCCGAAGCGACCACCCGCTGGACCGTCGTACGGCCCGACTCCACACCCACCAGGTCACCCAGCATGACGACTCTCCTGACGTCGTCCCCCTGCTCTCCGGACTACGCCGGGGTGCCGGTGGTGTCAAGACGCGCCGATGCCCCGGCACCGGCCTGCGGTGACGGGGCATCGGACGGCTCCGCGCGCGGGGCCCGGAGCCGGAGGGCTCAGAGGTCGAGGCCGGTCAGCACCAGCACCCGCTCGTAGGTGAAGTCCTCCATCGCGTAGCGCACGCCCTCGCGGCCCACACCGGAGTCCTTCACACCGCCGTACGGCATCTGGTCGGCCCGGTACGAGGGGGCGTCGCCGATCACCACGCCGCCGACCTCCAGCTCCCGGTGGGCGCGGAAGGCGACCTGCACGTCGTGGGTGAAGACGCCGGCCTGCAGGCCGAAGGCGGAGTTGTTGGCCTCGGCGAAGGCCTCGTCGGTGGACTCCACCCGGTGCAGCGACAGCACCGGGCCGAAGGCCTCGGCCGAGGCCAGGATGGCGTCCGCGGGCAGCTCGGCGAGCACGGTCGGCGCGTACGCCGCGCCCTCGCGGGTGCCGCCGGTGAGGACCTTGGCGCCCTTGGCGACGGCGTCCTCGACCCAGGCCTCGACGCGCTTGGCGGCGTTCTCGTCCACCAGCGGGCCGACGTCCACCGCGTCGTCCGACGGGTCACCGGTGACCTGCTGCTGCACCTTGGCGACGACCTTCTCGGCGAGCGCGTCGTACACCGAGGCGTCCGCGATCACCCGCTGCACCGAGATGCAGGACTGGCCGCCCTGGTAGTTGGCGAAGGTGGCGATCCGGGTGGCCGCCCACTCCAGGTCGGCCTCCGAGGACCAGTCGGCGAGCACGATCGCCGCGGCGTTGCCGCCGAGCTCCAGGGTGACGTGCTTGCGCGGCACCGAGTCCATGATCTGGTAGCCGACCTTGTCGGAACCGGTGAACGAGATGATCGGCAGCCGCTCGTCCTGGACCAGCGCCGGCATCTTCTCGTTCGGCACCGGGAGCACGCTCCAGGCGCCGGCCGGCAGGTCGGTCTCGGCCAGGATCTCGCCCAGCACCAGCGCGGACAGCGGGGTGGCCGGGGCCGGCTTGAGGATGATCGGGGCGCCGACCGCGATCGCCGGGGCGACCTTGTGGGCGACCAGGTTCAGCGGGAAGTTGAACGGCGCGATGCCCAGCACGACACCCTTGGGGAAGCGGCGCACCACCGCGAAGCGGCCGGTGCCGCCCGGGTCGGTGTCCAGCCGCATGGTCTCGCCGTTGGTCCGGCGCGCCTCCTCGGCGGCCCAGCGGAACACCGAGACGGCCCGGCCGACCTCGCCGCGGGCCCACTTGATCGGCTTGCCGTTCTCGGCCGTGATCAGGCGGGCGATCTCCTCGGTGCGCTCGGCCAGCCGCTTGGACACGTGGTCCAGCGCGGCGGCGCGTACGTGCGCCGGGGTGGCGGCGAAGACCGGGGCGGCAGCGGCGGCGGCAGCGACCGCCTCCTCCACCTGGGCGTCGGTGGGCACGCTGACCTTGCCCACCAGGCTGCCGTCGTACGGGTGGCGGACCTCGAAGTCCCCGTCGCCGCTCGCCTTGCGGCCGGCCAGCCAGAACTCATGGGTGGTGGTCACGGTCGTACCGGCCCTCTCCTCGTCGTCTGCGGCTCCACGGACGCGGAACCTGCCACCCACGGTAGGACCCGGATGGAGCAAACCGGATTGGACGCAGCGGAGCGGTCGGCCGCCGGTCCACTACACCATGGCGAGATGGCAACGGACGCCGGGCCCGGTAGGCCGCCACGGCCCGGTCGGCCCGGCGGCCCGGTCAGTCCCCGCGGCCCGGTCAGTCCTCGCCGGACCGCAGGGCCAGCCAGAGCTCCATCCGGACGTCGGTGTCGTCCAGCGAGCGGCCCAGCAGTTCCTCGACCCGCCGCATCCGGTAGCGCAGGGTGTGCCGGTGCACCCCGAGGTCGGCGGCGGCCGCGTCCCACTGGCCGTGCCGCGAGAGCCAGGCCCGCAGGCTGGCCACCAGATCCCCGCGGGCGGTCCGGTCGTGGTCGCGCAGCGGCCGCAGCAGCCCCTCGGCGAAGGCGGTGACCGCCTCCTCGCCGAGCAGCGGCAGCAGCGAACCCGCCCCGACCTCCTCGTGGTCCACCGAGCGGCGGCCGCCGCGCTGCGCCACCGCGAGCGCCCGCTCGGCCTGCGCGTACGCCGTCCCGGCGTCCTCCAGGGCGGCCGGCGCGGAGACCCCGAGCGACAGGCCCTCCTGCTCCTCGACCGCGCCGAGGCAGGCCCGGTGCGCGGCGCCGTTGTCCAGCGCCAGCACCATCAGGCGCGGACCGTGCGGACCGTCCTCGCGGGAGACCAGCAGCCGCTCGCCGACCTTGCCGCCGGCCTGCTCGGCCCGGTCGCCGAGCTCGCTGAGCGCCTCGGCCGCCTCCGGCCCGGCGGCCGCACCGGCCACCAGCACCCGGATCGTCCCCTCCGGCAGCCCGCCGAACAGCCCGGACGCCACCTGCCGGGCGGTCGCCACCTCACCGGCCAGCACCATCCGCAGCAGCGCGGCGCCCATCCGCTCCTCGGCCTGCCGCAGCTCGCGGGAGCGCTCCAGGGTCAGCGTGAGCAGCGCGACGGCGGCGTTCAGCACGTACCGCTCGGTGGGCGTGATCCGGTCCTCGGTGCCGACCGCCAGGAAGCCGCGGGCCCGCCGGTCGGCCCCCAGCGACTGGACCACCACGTAGTCCTCGTCGGCGGTGTCGATGCCCGGCGAGCGGCCCTGCAGCGCGGCGCTGGAGGGGGCCGGGCGGCGGCGCAGCCGGTCCACCTCGGCGGCCAGCCGGCCGGCCCGGCGGGCCGCCCAGTCGGGCGCTACCGCGGACAGCGCGCCCGATCCGTCGTACAGCGCGGCCCAGCCGCCGAGCCGGGCGGCCAGCCGGCGCACCACCGCGGTGGTGCCGTCCTTGCCGAGCGCCGCCCGGGTCAGCTCCTCCTGCGCCTCGAAACTGGTGGTCACCGCCTCGTACTGCTCGGCGGCCAGCGCGGCGGAGACCGTCTTGGAGATCGCGATGAACGGCGTGGCCTCCGGCACCCGCAGCAGCGGCAGGCCGCGCTGGGCGGCCGCGTCGACCAGGGCCTGCGGCACCTCGGAGTGCGAGAGCCCGACCCCGAGCCCGAGGCCCACCACCCCGGCGTCGGCCAGCCGGTGGACGTACGCCTGCAGCCGGGCCGCGCTCTTGCCGAGCTTGATACCGGTCGTGAGGAGGAGTTCGCCGCCCTCCAGGAAGGGCGTCGGGTCGTCCAGCTCGCTGGTGTGCACCCAGCGGACGGGCCGCTCCAGGTGGTCGGCGCCGGCCAGCACCGTGAGGTGGAGCGCGGTGTTGCGGACGACGGAGGCGAGTGTGGGGGGCATGGCACCTTCGATGGTTCGACCAGGCCGCGCCGTTGCGGCCGGGCGAGAAAGGGGTCTCCCCCCATTATGTACGCCCCGGCCAAGCCGGAACGCCGAATCCACCGGACCGGAGTCAGGGCGTCCGGGCCGCCCCTGCCGGAACGGCCCGAACCGGGCCTCAGCTGCGCAGATCGACCAGCAGCGGCGGCACCTGCTCGCCGGTCACCGCCGACAGCGAGATCACCGCGTGGCCGGACGGCAGCGCGTGCGCCAGGTCGGACGGCGACCAGCGGTGCCGCTCGACGTCCCGGGTGGTGACCGACTGGGTCTGCGCGGCCGTGCCGGACAGCGCCTTGCGCAGCCCCCGGGCGGCCTTGCGGACCAGCCCGCCGGAGGTGTCGGGGGTGTGGGTGACCGCCGTCTCGGTGACCAGGTGCGTCCCCCAGGCCTCGGAGAACAGCCGGCCGTCCCACGGCGCGATCCCCGGGAACGCCATCCGGCAGCCGACCGCGCCGAACAGCGGCGCCCGCAGCCCCTCCGGCAGGTCCACCAGGGTCCGCAGCAGCAGGACCGCGCCCGCGTTCAGCCCCCGGATCCGCTGCAGCCCGCGCACCGCGTGCTGGTCGACCGCGGCCGAGGCGTCGTCCACCACCAGGCCCGCGAACAGCTCGCGCTCCTCGCGCACCGCCGCGGCCTGCAGGAACTGCCCCACCACCAGCCGCGACAGCATCCGGGCCGCCTCCGGGTGGCTGCGCTCGGGCAGCTTGACCCGCACCCGCAGCGGGTGGTCGAGCGCCCGCATCGCGAACGCCGGCTTGGCCCCGGCCGGCCCGGCGAAGCAGTCCGCGAACACCGGCCGGTCCAGCAGCGCCAGCCGGTCGGCGAGCAGCACGCCCGGGTCGTCGGCCCGGCCGCTCTGCCGCGCCCGCTGCTGCAGGTCCGCCTCGAACACCGCGTCCCGGCCTGCCTTGCGCAGCGCCTCGGTCAGCTCCGCCCAGCCCTCGCCGTCCCCGGCCAGCAGCCCGCGCAGCTCACGGACGCCCGGATAGCGCCCGTACGCCGCGTGGAACGGCCCGACCACCTGCTGCAGCGCCGTCCGCGCGCTCTCCCCGCGCAGCACCAGCTCGTCGGGCAGCAGCGCGTCGGCGAGCCGCGCGGCGGCCTCGTCGGCGGTCCGGGCCGCACCGTACAGATCCAGCCCGTAGGGGGCGGCCGGATCGCCCGGGGCGATCACCACGTCGTACCAGGAGTCCGGCCCGAGGTCGCTGTCGGCCGCCCCCACCACCACCGCGCAGGCCGTCCCGGCCAGCGCCTGCAGACAGAGCGCCTCGGCCAGCGGCCGGGCCAGGGCGGAGGTCTTCCCGGTGCCCGCCGGGCCGACGGCCAGCAGCGAGGTGCCGAGCGTCGCCGGGTCGAGCGCGAAACCCGCCGAGCGGTGCGCGAGCGGGTTCTTCACCACGTCCTGCGCCGTACCGAGCCGCACCTGGCCGGTCAGCAGATCGTGCCGGGCCCCGCGGCCCGGCAGGTCGCGGGCCTCGGACGGGTGCGCGCACGCGGCCGCCCCCCGGCCCAGCACCTGCTCGCTGAAGGCCGGCAGCAGCTCGGGCGCGCTGCGCACCGCCCGCCACGCCTGCCGGATCCGCACGTAGTCGACGTCCCCGACCGCCTCCCCGTCCAGCCGCACCGCCGCCGCCCCGGCCCCCCCGCCCCGCAACTCGGCCCACGGATCGGCCGCCGCGTCACCCGACGCGGGAACCGCCCGGGGTGCGGGTTCCTCCTGCGTCACGGTGCGCCCGAGGACCGGGACGATCCAGCGCCGCCAGACCTCGGCCCAGCGGCCCAGCCGGCCGAAGAACCAGATGACGACCGCCGCGGCGACCAGGTTCAGCGCGATGATGGTGGGGTTGGCGCTCTCCGAGGTGAGGCGCTGACGCAGCCCCACCCAGTCGAGAACGAGGATCTCGAGCAGGACGACGTAGGGGAAGACGAACCACGCGACGACAAGGTTGGCCACCGCCCGCAGCAGGAGTGCCTTGGTCGGCACCGAGGCGTCCTGGGCGCGGTCCTCGTCGACCTGCCGGTATCCCAGGCGGAAGATGCCGGGCCCCGGCTCCGGGCGCGGCGCGCCCGTCCAGCCCGCCAGGTCGAACCGCCCGCCCCGCTGCGACGGTACGCCGGCCGGCTCCCCCGTGTGCGCGGCCTGCCGGCCGTGTCCGCCGTCCAGTTCCATCCCGGCCCCGCTCCCTGTGCCCACCCTGCACGACCGTCCCCGTGCCGCCTTTACCCATGCCGCCCACCCGGCGACACGCCCGCGCTCAATGTAGTGGAGCGGAACCTGCCGGTAGCCGATCCTCGGGCACTGGCCGTGCCGGACAAGTCGTACGGCCCAGTGCTACCGAGTGGCGCATGCCCGGGCGGCAGGGCCCGCCGTAGCCTGCGAACTACCGCGTCTTGAGAATCTGGAGAACACCATGAGCGCTGCAACGCCGCTCCCGCAGGAGCGCCGTCTGGTCACCGCGATCCCCGGCCCGAAGTCGCAGGAGCTGCAGGCTCGCAAGCTCGGCGCGGTGGCCGCCGGTGTCGGCACCACCCTGCCGGTCTACGTCTCGCGCGCCGGCGGCGGCGTGCTGGAGGACGTGGACGGCAACTCCCTGATCGACTTCGGTTCCGGCATCGCCGTGACCAACGTGGGCAACAGCGCCGCCGCCGTGGTCGCCAAGGCGACCGAGCAGCTGGCCGCCTTCACCCACACCTGTTTCATGGTGACCCCGTACGAGGGTTACGTGGCCGTGGCCGAGCAGCTCAACGAGCTGACCCCGGGCGACCACGAGAAGCGCACCGCGCTGTTCAACTCGGGCGCCGAGGCGGTCGAGAACGCGGTGAAGATCGCCCGCGCGTACACCAAGCGCACCGCCGTCGTGGTCTTCGACCACGGCTACCACGGCCGCACCAACCTCACCATGGGCCTGACGGCGAAGAACATGCCGTACAAGCAGGGCTTCGGTCCGTTCGCGCCGGAGATCTACCGGGTGCCGGTGGCCTACCCCTACCGCTGGCTGACCGGTGCGGAGAACTGCGCCGCCGAGGCCGCCGCCCAGGCCATCGACATGATCAACAAGCAGATCGGCGCCGACAACGTCGCCGCGATCATCATCGAGCCGATCCAGGGCGAGGGCGGCTTCATCGAGCCGGCCAAGGGCTTCCTCCCGGCGATCGTGGAGTACGCGAAGGCCAACGGCATCGTGTTCGTGGCGGACGAGATCCAGACCGGCTTCTGCCGGACCGGCCAGTGGTTCGCCTGCGACGACGAGGGCATCGTCCCGGACCTGATCACCACCGCGAAGGGCATCGCCGGCGGTCTGCCGCTGGCCGCCGTGACCGGCCGCGCCGAGATCATGGACGCCGCGCACGCCGGCGGCCTGGGCGGCACCTACGGTGGCAACCCGGTGGCCTGCGCCGCCGCGCTGGGCTCGATCGAGACCATGAAGTCCGAGGACCTCAACGGCAAGGCCAAGCGGATCGGCGAGGTCATGCTCGGCCGGCTGCACGCCATGCAGGAGAAGTTCGACGTGATCGGCGAGGTCCGCGGCCGCGGCGCGATGATCGCGGTCGAGCTGGTCAAGCCCGGCACCAAGGACCCGAACCCGGAGTTCACCGCCGCGGTGGCCAAGGCCTGCCACGCCGAAGGCCTGGTGGTCCTGACCGCCGGCACCTACGGCAACGTGCTGCGCTTCCTGCCGCCGCTGGTGATGCCGGAGCACCTGCTGACCGAGGGCCTCGACATCATCGAGAGCGCCTTCGCCGCCGTCTGATCCGACGCGTCACGAACGACCCGGTCCGCTTCGGACCGGGTCGTTCCGTTTGAGGTGTCCTTCCGGTGTGCACGCGCGCGGATCTGCGCGGACCGTCGAGCCGCCATGGAGGTTGTACTACCGGTGGTGAAGATGCTGTGGCGATCGGGCGAACCCGCCCATCAGGGCAGGGTCATGACGTACTGTCATGGGCAGATGGACAGCGAGCCAGACGACTTAACGACAACCCGGCCCGCCGCCCCCGACAGGGCGCCGGACCCCCATGACCGATCGACCGACCGTCCGCCCCAAACCCCCCGGGACGCACGGAACGGCGATCACCTCAGCCGCCCCGGGGCTCTCCCCCCCGCCTCGGGGCGGCTCATGCATGCCCCGGGGGCGGCCGCCCGCTCCACGGTCCTGCCGCTGTCCCTGCTCGCGCTGCTCACGGTGGTCTCCTGGCAGGTCGCGGCCGACGGCCCGCTGCTGGGCCTGGACCGGGTCGCCCGCCGGGCAACCTACGAGTTCCGCCACGACCTGCACAGCACCGCCGTGAACCACCTCGGCGTCGCCCTCTCGGACCTGGGGGGCAACGTCCCGGCCTTCGCGCTGCTGCTGCTGGGCGGCGCGACTGCGGCCTGGCTGCGGCACTGCGCGGGTGCGCAACGCCGCCGGCGGCCGCTGGCGGTGGCCGTCCTGGCCGGCGCCCTGGTGCCCGCGCTGGTCATCCCCGGCAAGGCCCTGTTCGCCCGGCCCGGCCCGTTCGGGGTGCCGCTCTCGCCGGAACAGTTGGGCTGGTACCCGTCCGGCCACACGGCGACCTCGACAATCGCGTACGGCGCCGCGGCGCTCCTGGTGGGCCGGGAGCTCGGGGCGCCGGCCCGCCGCCGGCTGTACGCGGGGACCGCCCTGCTGTGCGCGGGGGTCGGCTGGGGCCTGGTGTGGAGCGACTACCACTGGCTGCTCGACGTGGTCGCGAGCTGGTGCCTGGGCGCCCTGGTGCTGTGGGGCCTGGCCCGGTGGGCCGCCCCGGCGCCGACCGGGCCGGACGGCCTCGAGCCGGACCGGGCGGCCGACCGGTCCGCTCACTGACCTTCGGCGGGCCCGTCCTCGTTGCGCTGGACCAGGCCGGGCTCCCCGTTGTCGCGGTGCCACTCGACCACCAGCTCGTCGCGGGTGCCGAAGCGGACCAGGTGGCGGCCGACGACGTCCTCCAGTCCCGGCAGGTCCTCGGTGGCGCCTTCGACGGTGAGCAGCAGTGCCCCCGCCTCGGCCACCAGCACGGCGGTGCCGGCCCGGAAGGCGAGCTCGCCGCGGCCGGTCTCCTCCGACCAGTCGGCCTGGATCTTGCGGCCCATGTGGGCGGCCAGCTGCTTGCCGTAACGGGCGGGGCGGTCGGTGCGGACGCGGGCTTCGGAACGAGGCATGGCGGGACTCCGGTTCGAGCTGGTTAGGATGACCTAAGTTCCCTCACCGTACCCCAGATGCTGAGCTTGGCTCAATATCCTGCCCCCGGGGCCCGCCCACCGCCGGATACCCTGGCTCCACCTCAGGTCGGCCCACGGCCCGGGGCACGCCGAGTCCGGAGCCCGCCATGACCACGCCGCCGACGGCCGACACCGCCGCCGAACTCGCCGACGCGCTCACCCGGGCGATGAAGCGGATCCGCCGGCAGACCATGCAGCGGCTGGAGCCGTACGGCATCACCCCCGGTCAGGCCCGCGCCCTGCGCACCCTCGCGCACGCCCCCGGCTGCGAGGGCCGGGAGACCATGCGGCTGAGCGAGCTGGCCGAGCGGCTGCACATCGCACCTCGGTCCGCGACCACCGTGGTGGACGCCCTGGAGGAGGCCGGGCTGGTCACCCGTACCCCCGACCCGACCGACCGGCGGGCGGTGCGGCTGGTGCTGACCGAGGACGGCCGGGCCGCGCTGGAACGGATCGGGCAGGTCCGCCACGAGGTGGCGCAGGAGTACTTCGCGCCGGTCAGCCCGTCCGATCAGTCCGCGCTGCTGCTGGCGCTGCGCGGCGCGGAGAGCGCGTTCGAGGCAGGGCGCGGGGCCCGGCAGCCGGCCGGCGAGGACGCAGCGCGGTGAGCCCGATCCCGGCGATCACCAGTACGGCGGCGCCGGCCGCGAGCGGGCTGAACCGCTCCCCGAGCAGCAGCCAGGACGAGGACATCCCGAACACCGGCACCAGCAGCGAGTACGGCGCGACCGCCGAGGCGTGGTAGCTGCGCAGCAGGAAGCTCCAGGCCACGAAGCCGAACAGGGTGGACAGCAGCCCGACGTAGAGGATCGCCCCGATCCCCGCCGGGCCGATCCCGGCCAGCGCCGCCAGGTCCGCCCTCGGGCCCTCGACCAGCAGCGACAGCCCGAGCAGCGGCAGCGGCGGGACGGCACTCACCCAGACCATCCAGCGCAGCGCGTCCGGGGGCGCGGCCCGGCGGGTGAGCACGTTGGACAGGCCCCAGAACCCGGCCGCGGCGATCACCAGGACGAACGCGCCGACCGGCCCGGACGGGCCCTGGTCGACGGCGGCCAGCAGGATGCCGGCGAAGGCCGTCACCAGACCCGCCACCCGCAGCCCCGAGGACCGCTCCCCCAGCAGCACCGCGGCGAACAGCGCGGTGAACACCGCCTGGCTCTGCAGCACCAGCGAGGACAGCCCGGCCGGCATCCCCGCGTGCATCCCGAGGAAGAGCAGCCCGAACTTCGCCACCCCGAGGGTGCAGCCGACCGTGAGGATCCAGCGCCACGGCACCTTCGGCGGTCCGACCAGGAACACCGCCGGCACCGCCACCACCGCGAACCGCAGCGCGCAGAACAGCAGTGGCGGGAAGTTCTCCAGGCCGACGTGGATCAGGACGAAGTTGAGGCCCCAGACGGCGGCGACCGCCACCGCCAGCGCGATGTGACGCGGACTCATGACGGTGGCGGGGGACGCGGTGTCGGGGGGCGCGGTGGCAGGGGGCGCGGTGGCGGAGATCGCTGGCATGGATCGAGCATGGCCGCAGGCCACCGTGTAGCACCAGCGATGAGTTCTGAAGCAGACTGTTAAGCACTACTGAATCGGGCTCGTTCCGGCGGTCGTCACGGCGGCCCCGGGGAACCAGGAAGGCGGGGGTGGCCGCGGTGATGGACCTCGGACGGCTGCGCGCACTGCACGCGGTCGCGGTGCACGGCTCGGTCGGCGGCGCGGCGGGCGCCCTCGGCTTCACCCCGTCGGCGGTCTCGCAGCAGATCGCCAAGCTGGAACGCGAGACCCGGACGGTCCTTCTGGAGCGACGCGGCCGGGGCGTGGTGCTCACCGACGCGGCCCGCCGGCTCGCCGACACCGCGGAGCGACTGCTCGCCCTGGTTGAGCAGGCCGAGGTGACGCTGGAGGAGCAGCGCGGCCAGGCGGTCGGCCGGCTGTTGATCGCCGCCTTCGCCACCGGCGCCCGCGGCCTGCTCCCGGGCGCCCTGGCGGACCTGCGGGAGGGCTGCCCGGAGCTGGACGTCCGCCTGGTGGAGTCGGATCCGTACCTGGCCGCCGAGCTGGTGGCCCGCGGCGAGGTCGACCTGGCGCTGGTCCAGGACTGGCCCAGCGTGCCGCTGCCGGTCCAGACCGGGCTGGCCCGCCTCGACCTCGGGCCGGATCCGGTGGACCTGCTGCTGCCGGCCGCCCACCCGCTGGCCGCTCT
Source organism: Kitasatospora sp. MBT63 (assembly GCF_000710465.2). Lineage (GTDB taxonomy): Bacteria > Actinomycetota > Actinomycetes > Streptomycetales > Streptomycetaceae > Kitasatospora. The sequence goes on from NZ_JAIZ01000666.1 coordinate 18,209, forward strand.
CGACGTGGTGCCGGTGGAACGCCTGTGCGGACAGCGCTGGATCAGCGTGCCGCCGGGGAACATCTGTCACGACTGGCTGGTGCGGACCATGCGGGAGGCCGGCGAGGAGCCGGACGTGGTCTACCAGGTGGGCGAGTTCGAGACCCAGATCGCCCTGATCGCCGCCGGTCTCGGCATCGGACTGGTGCCCCGGCTCGGTCGCGGGACGCTCCCCGCGGGCGTCGCCGCCCGCCCGGTCGCCCCGGAACCCTCACGGCGGGTCTTCACGCTGTGGCGCAGCCAGGCGTCGCGCCGGCCCGCCATCACGGCGGCGCTGACGGCGATGCGCCGGCACTGGGACGCCCTGCCCGGCCGGCCGCCGGGCCACTGACCGCGGCGCCCGACGGGCCGGATCCCCGGGTGGCGGCCGGTCAGCTCGCGAAACCGATCACCAGCCACATGAACCCCACCCCCACCAGCGTGCACAGCAGCGTGGACCGGGACGGGTGCGGGCTGTGCGCCTCGGGCAGGATGTCCGAGGTCGCCAGGTACAGCAGGAAACCCGCGAAGAAGCCCAGGTAGAGGCCGAGCAGCTGCTCCGGGATGGTGAACAGCAGGGTGATCCCCGCCCCCGTCACCGGCGCCAGCGCGTCGGCGGTGAGCAGGGTCAGCGCCCGCCGGCGGTCGTTCCCGTACAACCGGGTGATGGTGTACGTGTTGAAGCCGTCGGCGAAGTCGTGGGCCACCACCGCGATGGCCACCACGGTGCCGACCGTGCTGCCCGCCTGGAACGCCGCCCCGATCGCGAAGCCGTCCATCACGCTGTGCGCCACCAGCGCGCTCGCCGCCGCCAGACCGACCCGTTGGGTCCCCGGATGGGGGTGCCCGTGGCCGTGGCCGTGGTGCCCGTGCCCGTGGGTGTGCGCGGCGTACTCACCCTCGTGGCCCCGGTGGATGGCGACCGCCCGCTCGACGATGTGGATCACCAGGAAGCCGGCCGCGAACATCAGCAGCGCCTGCGGCACCCCGTGTACCTCGGTCGGGGCCGCCGCCAGCGCCTCCGGCAGCAGGTCGAAGGCGACCACGCCGAGCATCAGCCCGGCCGCGAAGCCGAGCACCAGGTGCCGTCGGTCGCCGGTGCGCTGGGCGACGTAGCCGCCGATCAGGGTCATCAGGAAGGCGCCCGCGGCGACCAGCACGGCGGTCATCGTGACCCTCCCCTCCGGCGGTGGCCTGCGGCGGGCAGGACCGCGGCGGATCCGCGGGCCCCGCCCGCCCCGGCCCGGGATACCCCGACGGACCACTCCCGACGGGCCGCTCCCGACGAACCACTGAGGGGCCGGACGGCCGCGCGGACCGCTGCCCACGGGCGCGACCGCCCGGCCCGGGCCCGGTCGAGCCGGAGCCTGCGCCCAGCCTGCGGGCCGGCGCCCCGGACCGCCCGCCGGACGGCCCGTCGGGGTGACGGTGCGTCGGTTCCCGGGCCCGGCCGGTTCAGCCGTCGGTCGCGGCCAGGTAGACGGCGGAGAGCTCGGGGGTGCCCTGGTCGGCCCAGCCGTGCCCGAGGGCCGTGACGTCGAGTTCCAGCCCGGTGGGCAGCACCAGCAGCGGGCGGCCGTGCTCGCCCAGCCGCCACTCGGCGGCCGGCAAGGTGCGGCGGATCACGGTACCGAGGTACAGGCCCGCGTCGTTGCCCAGCCAGTCCGAGACCTCGGGGTCGTCCCGCCAGCGGGGCAGCAGCTGGTCGAGCGCGGAGAGCGACTGCGCCGAGTCGTCCAGGCGCACCCCGGCCGACCCGGCCAGCTCGCGCAGCAGCCCGCACTCGGCGAACAGCTCCGCCATCGCCTCCTGCCGCCGGTCCTCCCCGGCTCCGCCGCCGGGCTCCGCCCGCTGCTCGCCGCGCGCCCGCCAGTGATCGAAGAATCCGAATCCCATGGGTCCAGACTGACAGGCCGTGCAACGACCGACGGCAGATCCGCCGGGACACCGGTGCCGGGCGCGGCGGCCCCTGCCGCACCGCGCCACCGACAACCTGCGATTGGCAGTCGGCTAGCCGTCGGTGGTGAGCGGCAGGCCGAGGTGGGTCCTGGCCAGCTCCTGCACCCCGCGGCCGTCGATCAGGTGGATGTGCTCGTACCGGGCGCCGGCCGTCAGGTCCAGCGCGGGCTCGGTGAACCGACCGGTGGTCAGGCGCAGGCCGCGCTCGGCGCCCTCCTCCCGGACCGCCTCGGCCAGCGTGCGCAGCTGCTCCTCCCCCACCGCACCCGGCTCGCGCGAGGCCCAGACCACCCAGCGCCCGGGCAGCGCACTGCCCGGGCCGCCCTCGCCGGTCGCCACCAGCCCGGCCGGGCCGCGCAGCCGGACGTTCCAGCCGACCAGCCCGCCCTTGGTGAGCAACTCCCGGACCAGGTGGGCGAACTCGTTGGACGAGAGCTCCTCCGCCGCCGGCACCGCCGCCCCGACCGTACCGCTGGGCTCGACCTCGACCGGGCCGTACGGGTCCGGGGTCACCACGGCGGCCAGCTCCCGCAGCCGGACCAGCGCCTCGTCCTGCTCCGCGTCGGCGTAGACCCCCATGCCGTCGCCCGCCTCGGCCGGGCCCGCCGCCCCGCCGTCCTCGGCCGGGAGCAGCCTGGTCCGGGCCAGGGCGTCACGGTCGGCGTCCACGCTCAGCAGGCAGAGCGGCCCGGCACCCGGGGCGTCGGACCGCAGCCAGCCGTTGAGCACCACCCCGGCGAGTATCTCCTCGGTGTCGACCGCGTCCGCCGCCTGCAGTGCGCGCAGGGCGAGGCGGGCCGCCAGCCGCAGGTAGTCCGCGGCCCGGTCGGCGGCCGGGCGGGGCACCGGCTCGACCTCCCCGCCCGCGCCGAGCCGGTAGCCGTCCAGCTCGGGCACCACGTCCAGCGGCGGCAGGTCGAGGTCCAGCACCGCCGTGCTGGTGAGCGGCCGGAACACGGCCCGGCACGGCGCCGGGAGGTCCTGGGTGGCGCCCTCCGCGGCGGCCAGCGCCCGCTCCAGCAGGGACTCCACGGCGGCGGGCTCCGACTGCCGGTAGGCCCGGCGGCACTCCTTGAGCGTCTCGTTGTACTCCCTGACCGCCCTGGCCCGGGACTGCTCGGCCTGCTCGTGGGCGAGCCGGGCCTGCCGGGCACCGCTGTCGTCGGCCTCGGCCTGCCTGGTCCGCCACTCGCGCAGCGCCCGCTGGTGGCTCAGCCGGGCCTGGGCCAGGCCGCGCTGGTAGCCGGAGTCAAGCAGCAGCCGGGAGGCGGGCCGGTCCGGGTCGTCGGCGGCCGGCTCCGGCGGGGCGAAGTCCGCCCAGCGCGGCTCGGGACCGGTCTGCGGGTCCGGCTCCCCGGCCGGGTACGGGCGCGGCTCGTAGCTGCGCAGCTGGCTCTCGAAGTCCATCGCGGAGACCGGCAGGGCGGCCCGGCGGAGCAGGTCTGCCAGCCGCTCGTGCCCCGCCCGGACGGTCACCGTCCGGTGGTGGGCGAGCGCGGCGGCGCGGCCGTGCGCCGCCACCTCCTCGTCCTGCCCGGGGGGCTGCTCCTGCCCGGCGTCCCGGACCGGGCCGGCGTCCGCCCCCGGACCGGCTCCTTCCTGCGGCGGCGCGGTGCCCTGCTCCGGCACCTCGGCGCCCAGGTCCCGGAAGACCGATGCCAGGAAGCCCGGTTGGAGGAGGGTGGCGGTGGTGTCCGGGCGGCCTTCGGATGAGTGCTGCATCGGCGGTCGTTCCCCCTGCTCGTCCGGCGCCGGTCGGCGGAGCCCACCGGCGGGTGGCCCTGTGCAGCATTGTCCACGGTCGCGCGGCGCGGGTCAGCCAAGCCCGACAGAAGGCCACCGCCCTTCCCCTCGGGCCGGGTTGACGGCGCGCCGCCGACCGCTGATCCCCGCTCCTGGCCTCCTCAGTTGGTCCGGGTGTTGGTCAGGTGCAGGCCGATGTAGCCGACGTAGATCCGGCCGCTGCGGGAACAGTCGTCCAGGTAGTGCACCCGGGGGGCCGTCCCGCCGCCGCCGATCCGCAGGTGGGCGCCCATGAACGCCCGGCGGGAGGAGTCCACACAGGCCGGCACCGGGAGCATCCGCTGGCGTTTCCACTTGCCGTGGCTGGTGACCGTACGGGACTCGCCGCGCACGGCCTTGCGGGGCGGGAAGTGGTGGCAGCCGGCCGGGGTGTGCTCGCACCACTGCTTGAAGTCGCCGCCCGCCTCGCCGCGCACGGCCGCGGCGGCGTACTCCTGGAGGGCGGTCAGGCCGTCCCAGGTGAGCCGGGCCCAGCCGGAGCCGTCGCACTGGCCGTCCAGCGCCAGGGTCTCCTTCTCGTCCCCGGTGAACTCCAGCAGCGGGAACTCCGCGAACCGGCAGACCAGCTCGCCGAAGCTGCCCGGCGCGCACTCCTCCTCGGCGCAGACGTCGGCGGCCAGCCCCGCGTGGTCCAGCGCGTCCGGCCCGGCCAGCGTGCACAGTCGGGCGGCCAGCGCCCTGACCTGCGCGCTCACGTGCCGCAGCACCGCGTCCTGCTGGTCGGTCTCGGCCAGCAGCCGGGCCTGGCGGCGGCGGGAGCTGTCCAGGCTGCGCCGGACCTGCTCCAGCTCGTCCGCCCGGGACTGCCGCTCGCAGCGGTCGGCGGCGGAGGCCGACGCCTGCCCGGGGACGGTGCCGCGGGGCGCCGCAACGGTGCCGCTGCCGGCGCCGGCACCGCCTTCGGCCGGGCCCGGCCGGGCGGGCCGGGGTTGTGCGGGCCCGGGGTGTGCGGGGCGGGGCTCCATGGGCGGCGGCTGCAGCACGGGGACCGCGGCCAGCAGGTCGGGCAGCGGCAGCTCGGCGGCGAACCGCCGGGGCTCGCGGGCCAGCAGGGCGGCGGCCCGTCGGACGTCCTCGTCGATCCGGCGCCGGGGCATCACCGGATGGCGGGCCCCGTCGTGGCGGGGGGGCGGGTCGACCTCCCGCAGGGACGTCCGGGCGGC
>NZ_JAIZ01000666.1:23228-23839 GCF_000710465.2 Kitasatospora sp. MBT63
TCCGCCGTAGACCTTGTGGTACTCCAGCGCGACGTTGAACAGCGGGAGCGCAGCATGACCGAGCACGTAGAGCGAGGCGAGACCGGTCAGCTGCCGCAGCAGGGGGTGGACCACCTCGGCCAGCCAGGTGTCCATCGCCACGGCGGGCGGCACGCTGGCGACCACCACGGGGAGCCGGCGCTCCGGGTCGCACAGCTCGTCGATCAGGGCGTCGACCTCGCCCTTGGCTATCACCCTCGGCCGGGCGGACAGCGCCACCGGCCCGTCGGTGGCGTCCAGCAGCGGGAGCAGGCCGCGGGCCAGCTCGGGGACCGGGACCCGGCTCGAGGTGCGGATGCCCGCACCGGTCGGCAGGTGCTCGGCCTCCAGCCGGAGCCAGCAGGGCTGCTCGGTGGCCGAGGCGACGGTGAGGGTGAGCTGCTCGATGCCGTGCGCGGCCGGGGTCCGCAGCCGGCGGCGGCTGTACCGCCCGCCCGGTGGCCGGCCGCGCAGGGCGCCGGTGTCGCGGTCCAGCAGGACCCGCTCGCCGAGGCGCAGCCGCTCGGGGGGCGGCGCGGGCGGGGCGGCCGGATCGGCGGCCACGGCCCCGGCGGGGGGCTGCTCGGCGCGGC
>NZ_JAIZ01000667.1 GCF_000710465.2 Kitasatospora sp. MBT63
CGGAAACGCAGCCCTCAAGCCCGGAAAGACAACAGCCACTCAAGCCCGCAGCCGGATGACCAGGGTGGCCGCGGTGACGGTGCCGAGGACGACGTAGCTGCGCTTGTCGTAGCGGGTCGTGACGGCGCGGGAGTTCTTCAGCTTGTTGATGGCCCTCTCGACAGTGTTGCGCTTCTTGCACCGATCCTCGTCGAAGCCGGGTGGCCGTCCGCCGTGTGATCGCTTTGCGCACGCGGGCGGCCCGGCTGTCTGCCTTCTCCGGGATCGTGTGCCGAATGCCGCGCCGCCGCAGATACTCGCGGCAAGGACCGTTGCTGTAGGCCTAATAGGCGCCGAGGGTCGGCTGCGACGCTCTCCGGCTTAACCGGCGCGCATGGCGAGCTGGACTGGTCGAGGTGCGCGGTCGACTCGGTGAACATGCGGGCCCTGAAAGGGGAAACTGGCAGGTCCGAATCCTGTGGGGCAAGTACGGGTCGAGGATCCACCTGCTCACCGAACGCACCGGTTTAACCCTGTCGCTCGCGATTCCCGGGGCCAACGTCCACGACAGCCAGGCTTTGATCCCGCTCACCGAAGCCATCCCGCCGATCGGCTCCGGGCGCGGCCCCAGGCGACGCAGGCCCGGCAAACTGCATGGCGACCAAGCCTATGACCACCGCTTCGTCCGCGCCTTCCTGCGCCGTCGGCGGATTCCAAGCCCGCATCGCCCGCCGAGGCGTCGAGTCCTCCCAGCGCCTCGGCCGGCATCGCTGGGTGACCGAGCGCACCGTCGCCTGGCTCAGCGGCTTCCGCCGGCTCCACCGCCGCTACGAACGCACGGGCGACCACTTCGCCGCCTTCGCCAGCATCGCAGCAGCCATCCTCTGCACCCGCAGACTCTCCGAATGAGATGTCCTGTCAGCCCCAGTTCTGCAGCTGCTGGAGCAGCTCGGCGTCGCCCTCCACCCGCGCCGAGCCGGCCGGGATGCGCATGTACATGAGCAGAGCCATCTCACTCGCCGTGCCGTAGATGGCCGCAGTGGGCTTGCTCTCGGCGGCCTCCGCCGCGGTGAGGCGGGTGAAGCGGGAACCGGCGGCGTCCACCGTCTGGCGCCAGGAGCCGGCCTCGGCTGCGTGGTAGTCCATGGTGGCGGGCTCGCCCGGCCACGGGACCGTGCCGGTGCAGACGGTGGCGAGGAACTCATCGATGGCGTCGACCGCCTCGGTCGTCGGCAGCTCCTGAGGGGTACCGGAGGCCAGCTGGGCGTCGTAGGTGTGGATCAGCGTCTCCGGGACGCGGCGGCGGGCCACGGCGGCCACCGTGTGCGGCGAGGCCAGCGGCTCCCACCAGGCCCAGCAGCCCCGGTCCGGGCCGGCCTCGCGCAGAGCAATGAGCAGCTGCTCCGTCGAATCGGCCAGCCAGGTTGTGAGGGCCTCGCGCTCCCTGGGCGCCGCCAGCCCGTCCTTGCTCGGCCGCTCGTCGCCCGGCGCGGTGTTCAGCACGATGTGGGCCCAGAAGCGGTCCCCCTCACTGAGGTGGTTCGCCAGGTCGTACAGCGTCCAGCCCGGGCAGGACGGGACGTCGGCGTCGAGGCTGGGGGCCGCGGCGACGGCGGCGCGGAACGCGGCGGACCGCTCGTCGATCATCCGCAGCAGGGTGGGGAAGTAGGGATGCTCAGTCACGCTGACCTTGTATCACCCGGACCGGAACTCTCGCACTCGCTTTAAGGCCCCCAAATGAGATGTCCTCCTAGCCGCCGCAGCCACCACCGCCGCCGGTGCCGCGCTCCCGGTTCTCAGCCTTGCCGAAGTGCACCGGGGGAAAGCGCCTGCTGCTCGGAGGGTTGTGGTGCCGGTGGCGTTGTGCAGGATCAGCACCTCGATGCCGGACACGCCAGCGATCGCCAGGGTGGCGAGGTGACCGTCACCGCTGTGCTCGCTGCCGACGCCGGCTTGCTGGCCGACCGCACGCTCATCGAGGTCAAGGGCGCTCGCCACCCCGCCGATTCGAGAAGGCCATCGCAGGTCCTCGACTCCTACCCCCGCCCGCGACCTCTCACAGCTGCGCTGCTTCGTTCACGTTGCGAGGCTCGGTGTGACCGCACCTCAGGTCCATGACCCGGCGTGGAACGTGGTCAGGTTGACCCGGAGCGCGGAATCATCCCCGGGCCGGGCCGGGTCGCCCGGCTCGGGGAACGGAGGTCCTACTGGGTGCGGATGACCGCGGCGTGGCCGATGGTCACCTCGGTCCTCTCGTCGCCGAGGACGATCAGGCGTACGGCGTTGGTGAAGCCGCTGGTGGCGCGCGGGTCGTAGGCGTAGGCGCCGGTCTCGTCCCGGGTGGGCCGGCCCTGGTTGTCGGTGGTGATCTGCTCGTTGAGGAAGCCGACGGCGACGGCGGGCCTGCTCGGGTCCGAGGGGATGCGGAAGGGGAGGTTGGCCGGCCACAGCGCGGGGATGTCGACCTGTCTGGCGCCCATCAGGGAGAGGTGACCGCCGGCGGTGCCGGAGAACTGGACGGCCTTTCCGGGCTGGCTAAGTGGTCGGCGTCGCAATTCCTTCGGGGGTTGGTCAGGTTGTGAGGGCTGTGGAGGATTCTTCTGGGTGATCGGCGGCATGTCGGTCGAGCCTGGCCAGTAAATCGTTCAGGTCGGAGGTGGTGAACTTCCACTGGAACGGCTGTGCCGTGGCGTTGTAGCGGTCTTCGAATGCTCGGAGCCGGTCCGAGACCTGCTTCAGGTCGGTGAAGTCGCTGGGTGAGACGACCTTGCGTTGGACGACGGAGAAGAAGATCTCCACCTGGTTCAACCAGGAGGCGTGGACGGGGGTGTGGACGAGCACGGCGGTCGGGTGGGCCGATGCCAGCCGGTCGGCGGCTTTTCGGCCGCGGTGGGAGGAGCCGTTGTCCACGACCCAGAACACGCGCTTCGCGCTAGCGTACGGCTCCTGGCTCATGACCTGGTTGACCAGGGCCATGAAGGGGGAGATGCCAGTGGTTGGCTCGCAGCGGCCGAAGACCTTCGCGTGGTGGACGTCGTAGGCGGCGAGATAGGCCAGGGCCCCGCCGCGGCCGTAGGTGTGGTTCACCCGCATCGTCCTGGCCTGCCCGGGGGTCAGGGTGGGGTGACAGCGGCAGCGGGCCTGGACTGAGGTTTTCTCGTCGGCACTGATCACGTACTCGTCCGCACCGAGCGCCTCGCCCTGCCAGGTGCGGGCGTACAGGTCAAGGAGGCGCTCGGCCTTGGGGCGGAAGGCGGGGTCGGTGATGAAGATCCAGGACTGGTACTGCCAGGGCTTGAGCGCGTCCTGCTTGAGAAAGCGCCGCACGGTGGAGGCGGAGATTGTGCCGACGATGGCCCGGGCGACCGCCTTGCGCGCCAGTTCCGGGGCCGACCAGCGTGCGAGCGGTGTGCCGCTCTCGGCGGGCAACTGGCAGGCGAGGGCCTTGACCTGGGCAGCCTGCAGCGGCGTGAAGGAGGCGGGACGGCCGGACCGCTTGAGGTCGCCGAGGGCGGGCAGCCGAGATGCGGCGAAGCGGCCGCGCCACGTACGGACGGTGTCCAGGTGCAGCCCGGTCTCACGGGCGATGCGGGCGTTGGACCGGCCCCGGGCCGCGTGCAGCACGACGTGGGCGCGCTGCCGGATCCGGTGCTCGGTCCTGTGGCCGTAGGCCATTTTCTTCAACCGCTCCCGCTCGGAGGCGGTCAGGGTTATCGGGCAGGCCGAGGGAACGGGCAAGGCAGGCAGGCCGATCGCGAGAAGTGGATGACGGTAGGTCGACGGCACGCGCCCTTCCTGCGCGGTGCCGCCCTGTACCGCGTCTTTGGTCAGTTGGTGGCCGTCAGTGCCTCGCGTGCGGTGGTGAGGATCTTCTCGGAGAGCGGGGAGCCCTTGGTGGCGCGGGACAGGATGAGTGCGCCGAGCATGGTGCAGAGCCGGGTGATGCCGTCCTGGTCCTCGGTGGCGAGCCAGTCGGCGAAGTCGCCGACTCCCTGGGTGTAGACGCGGCGGGCCTCGCCGTCTGCGCCGTCGCGGGCCATGTCGCCGGCGAGTGCGGCGGCGGGGCAGCCGTCCGCGGCGCTGTCGCGGTGCTCGGTGGAGAGGTAGGCGTCGATCAGCGCCCGCTGGGCGGCGTCGCGCTGTCCGGCGTACTGGTCGAGGCCGTCCTTGTGGTGGCGGGCGAGTTCGGCGAAGGCGTGGGCGGTGGCTTCGTCGACGAGTGCCTCCTTGGAGGTGAACTGCTTGTAGAAGCCGCCGTGGGTCAGGCCGGAGGCCTTCATCAGGTCGGCGACGCTGACGTGGGTTCCCTGTTCCCGAAAGAGCCGGGAGGCGGTCTCCACGACCCGTCGGCGGTTGTCCCGTGCCTGTGCCTGCGATACGCGGCCCATCGGTCACCCTCTCAGTTGGATGTCGAGTCGAATCTATTCTAGACTCCAGTTTAGATGTTGGATGAAATCTATCGTGGCGGTCAGCTGCCGCCCACTACGTCGGGAGTGCTCATGGAACTGAAGAACGCGGTCGCGGTGGTCACTGGCGCCAACCGGGGGCTCGGGCGGCATCTTGCCGCCCAGCTCGTGGAGCGCGGGGCCAAGGTGTACGCGGCGGCCCGCCGCCCCGAGACGGTGGACCTTCCGGGCGTCGTCCCGCTGCGGCTGGACGTTACCGACGCGGAGTCGATCCGGGCGGCGGCCCGCATCGCCGCCGACGCGACGCTGCTGGTCAACAACGCGGGCATCTCCACCGGAACGCCGCTGATCGCGGGCAGCCCGGACGCGGTGCGCTTGGAAATGGAGGTGAACTTCTTCGGCCCTCTCGCCGTGACGCGGGCTTTCGCCCCGGTCATCGAGTCCAACGGCGGCGGCGGCGTGCTCAACGTGCTGTCGGTCCTGTCCTGGCTGCACCCGGCCGGCCTCGGCGCATACGCTGCGGCGAAGGCGGCGGCATGGGCGCTGACCGGCGCGGTCCGAGAGGAACTGGCGCCCCGCGGCATCACGGTGACGGCGCTGCACGTCGGGTACATGGACACCGACATGGCCGCCGGCGTTCCCGCCGACCAGAAGGCAAACCCCGCCGAGGTCGCCACCCAGGCCCTGTCCGCCGTGGAGGCGGGCCTGCCCGAGGTCCTCGCCGACGAGACCACCCGGTACGTCAAGCAGAGCCTGGCCACGTCGCCGAACGCGGCGTGAGAAGCACTCCGCCGCATCGGCGTGGGGCGCCGTGAACCAGCAGTGACTAGCAGAAAGTGGCTCGTACCGGGGCAGGCCCGGAAGCGAGCGGAGATCGCGTTCGGGTACGGACGGGACACGGAGACGGAGAGATGAAGACCTACCTGATCGAGAAGTACGGCGACCAGTCGGCGGTGCACGCCGCCGAGCTGCCCGATCCGCAGCCGGGTCCCGAGGATGTCCTGGTCGAGATCCACGCGGCGAGCGTCAACCCGCTGGACTTCAAGATCCGCGACGGCGCCTTCAAGAGGATCCTGCCGTACCGCCTTCCGCTCGTCCTGGGCAACGACCTCGCCGGAGTGGTGGTCCGGGTCGGCTCGTCGGTCACCCGCTTCGCGGTGGGCGACGAGGTCTACGCCCGGCCCGACAAGGATCGCATCGGCACCTTCGCCGAACTCATCGCCGTCCACCAGGACGACCTGGCCCCCAAACCCGCCGTCCTCACCATGGCGCAGGCCGCCTCCCTCCCGCTGGTCGCCCTCACCTCCTGGCAGGCGCTGGTAGAGAAGGCGCAGGTCCGGCCGGGCCAGAAAGTCCTGATCCACGCGGGCTCCGGCGGAGTGGGCACCATCGCCCTCCAGCTGGCCAGGCACCTGGGCGCACATGTGGCCACCACCGCGAGCGCGGCCAACGCCGACCTGGTCAAGGAACTCGGCGCGGACGTGGTCATCGACTACCGCGCCCAGGACTTCGAGCAGCTCCTGGACGGCTACGACGTCGTCCTGGACACCCTCGGCGGCGAGACCCTGGAGAAGTCGCTGCGGGTCCTTAAGCCTGGCGGGAAGGTCATCAGCATCGCCGGGCCGCCCGACGCGGACTTCGCCCGCGAGCTCGGCGCAAACCCGCTCCTGCGGCAGGCGATGAACGCGCTGAGCTTCAGGACCCGGCGCCGTGCCAAGCGCCACGGCGTCACCTACTCGTTCCTGTTCATGAAGGCCGACGGCGGCCAGCTGCGCGAACTCACCCGGTTCGTCGACGCCGGGCAGATCCACCCCGTCGTCGACCGGGTCTTCCCCTTCGACCGGACCCGCGACGCCATGGAGTACGCCGAGAAGGGCCGCGCGAAGGCCGGCAAAGTCGTCATCGCGATGGAGTGAGGTCTGCCGGCCGGTCCCCGCCTCCACCTGACCGGCCGGCCTCGGCAGACGAGTGGATCCCCCTCCCCGCCACCACAGGAATCGACCAGAGGTGCACCGCGCGCCCCTCCCACTCATCCGGCCGCCGGCCCCGCGCCCGCAGTCGGAAGACCGGGAAGCCGTCCTGCGCACACCCGCGAGGACGAAGCGGCCGGAGCGAGGCCGCGGTAGATCCGAGACCGAAGGGCACACCCATGAACGACACACATGAAGGTAGCGGCGGCACGGTGATGTCCTACCGGGACGCACCGACCCGCACCGTCACCGCCGACCAAGTGACCTTCGCCTACCGCGACCTCGGCCCCCGGTCCGGCATCCCGGTGATCTTCCTCACCCATCTTGCCGCGGTACTCGACAACTGGGATCCCCGTGTCGTCGACGGCATCGCCGCCAGGCACCGGGTGATCACGTTCGACAACAGGGGCGTCGGCGCGTCCACCGGTTCGACACCCAAGACCATCGAGAAAATGGCCGACGACGCCGTCACCTTCATCCGGGCACTCGAGCTCGACCAGGTGGACATCCTCGGCTTCTCGATGGGCGGGATGGTCGCCCAGGTGATCGCACAGAACGAACCGCAACTCGTTCGCAGGCTGATCCTCGCGGGCACAGGACCCGCCGGTGGCAAGGGTATTAAGAACGTGACCCGGATCTCCCACCTCGACACCCTCCGAGCACTGCTCACCCTCCAAGATCCGAAGCAGTACCTCTTCTTCACCCGTACCGCGAACGGACGCCGGGCCGGCAAGGAGTTCCTGGCCCGGCTGAAGGAGCGAACGCAACACCGGGACAAGGCGATCTCCCCCATCTCCTATCTCTCCCAGCTCAAGGCCATCCACCGATGGGGCCTGCAGGCGCCGGCCGACATGTCCCGCATCCACCAGCCGGTCCTGGTGGCCAACGGCGAGAGCGACCGGATGGTGCCGAGCGAGAACACCCTCGACCTCGCCGCACGACTGCCCCGGGGCGAACTCGTCCCCCTCTACCCGGACGCCGGACACGGCGGGATCTTCCAGTTCCACGACGCGTTCGTGGTGCGCGCCCTCGCATTCCTCGAGGCACGCCCCGACGCCTGACCGCCGATGCCACACCCCCGCAGTCCCACGCTGAGCGCACCCGCGACGAGGCGAGCCAGCCTCCGATCAGACACCCTCCCGCCCACCTGCAGTGCCACCACCCCCCGAGAACTCCCTCGGTACCACATGTCGGCCACCCACCACGAGAACGCCGATGCCCAGTCTCGAAGTCAACCCCCGAAGGACTTACGACGCAGACCACTAGGGCCTGTGTGATGTTGTGATCAGTTGAGCGGTCGCAC
>NZ_JAIZ01000668.1 GCF_000710465.2 Kitasatospora sp. MBT63
GGCGCGGCCGGCTCCTCGGCCACGGGCTCCGGCTGCGCCGCGGGCTCCCGCTCGACCAGCTCGAAGGTCTCCTCGGCCTCGGCCTCGGACTCGAACGGCGCCTCGGACTCGGTGCCGGCGGCCTCCAGGCCCTCCGGCTCGCCCTGGCCCGCGCCGCCCTTGCCGCGACGGCGGCGCTTGCTGCCGCCCGCGGCGGCGCTCTCGCCGGCCGCCGCGGTGTGGCCGCCACCGCCGTGGGTGTGCGGCTGGTCCATGTGGACGATGACGCCGCGCCCGTTGCAGTGCACGCAGGACTCGGAGAAGGACTCCAGCAGGCCCTGGCCGACCCGCTTGCGGGTCATCTGGACCAGGCCCAGCGAAGTGACCTCGGCCACCTGGTGCTTGGTCCGGTCCCGGCCCAGGCACTCCAGCAGGCGCCGCAGCACCAGGTCGCGGTTGGACTCCAGCACCATGTCGATGAAGTCGATCACGATGATGCCGCCGAGGTCGCGCAGCCGCAGCTGACGGACGATCTCCTCGGCCGCCTCGATGTTGTTGCGGGTGACGGTCTCCTCGAGGTTCCCGCCCTGGCCGACGAACTTGCCGGTGTTGACGTCGACCACGACCATCGCCTCGGTCCGGTCGATCACCAGCGAACCGCCGCTGGGCAGCCAGACCTTGCGGTCCAGCGCCTTCATCAGCTGCTCGTCGATCCGGTAGGTGGCGAACACGTCGACGTCCGAGGTCCAGCGCTGCAGCCGGTCCGCGAGGTCGGGGGCCACGCCGCCGACGTACTCGTGGATGGTGCTCCACGCCTCGGCGCCGCTGACGATGACCTTGCTGAAGTCCTCGTTGAAGATGTCGCGCACGACCCGGACGGTCATGTCCGGCTCGCCGTACAGCAGCGCCGGGGCGTTGCCGGTGGCGGCCTTCTTCTGGATCTCCTCCCACTGCGCCTGCAGGCGCTGCACGTCGCGGGTGAGCTCGTCCTCGCTGGCGCCCTCGGCGGCGGTGCGCACGATGACGCCCGCGTCGTCCGGGACGATCTTCTTGAGGATCTGCTTCAGGCGGGCGCGCTCGTTCTCCGGGAGCTTGCGGCTGATACCGGTCATCGAGCCCTCGGGCACGTAGACCAGGTAGCGGCCGGGCAGCGAGATCTGGCTGGTCAGCCGGGCGCCCTTGTGGCCGATCGGGTCCTTGGAGACCTGGACCAGCACGGACTGGCCGGACTTGAGCACCGACTCGATCCGGCGCGGGCCGCCGTGGCCCAGCGCACCGAAGTTGACCTCACCGGCGTACAGCACCGCGTTGCGGCCCTTGCCGATGTCGACGAAGGCGGCCTCCATCGACGGCAGCACGTTCTGGACCTTGCCCAGGTAGACGTTGCCGACGTAGCTGGTGGCCTGCTCCTTGTTGACGTAGTGCTCGACGAGCACGCCGTCCTCCAGGACGCCGATCTGGGTGCGCTGGCCGTTCTGGCGGACCACCATCACCCGCTCGACCGACTCCCGGCGGGCCAGGAACTCGGCCTCGGTGATGATCGGCACCCGGCGGCGGCCCAGCTCACGGCCCTCACGGCGGCGCTGCTTCTTCGCCTCCAGACGGGTGGAGCCCTTGATGGACTGCACCTCGTCCGGGTCGAAGGCCGGCTCGGTGGAGCGGCGGCGCGGCTCGCGCACCTTCACCACGGTCCGGACGCCGTCCTCGGTGGTCTCGGCGGCCACCTCGACACCGCTCTCGCCACTGCGGCGACGGCGGCGACGGCGACGGCGCGAGGAGGACAGGCCGGCCGCGAGGTCGTCGTCGTCCTCGTCGTCCTCGTCCGCCCCGGCGGCGGCAGCGGCCGGCTGCTCGTCCGCGGTGTCCGCGGTCACCGTCTCGGTGTCGCCCTCGGTCTCGTTCTCGTTCTCGTCGCTCTCACCGCGGCGGCGACGGCGGCCACCACGACGGCGGCGGCGGGACGGACGACCGTCCTCGTCCCACTCCGCCTCGGTGTCCGGGCCGGTCGCGGGCGCCTCGGCGGGCGCCTCGACGGCGGCCGGCTCCGGCTGCTGCGCCCGGACCTCCTGGCGGGGCTCCTGGCGGGGCTCCTGCCGGGGCTCGGCCTGCGGCCTGCCCTCCGGGCGGACCCGCACCGAGGTGCGGACGCGGCGGCGGCGGCCGACGCCGCTGTACTCGAACTCGTCGTCGCCCTCGGCGGCCGGCGCGGGCGCGGCCTTCGCCGGGGCGGCCTTGGCAGCCTTGGCGGCCTTGGCCGGCTGCACGGACGCGCCGGCGGG
>NZ_JAIZ01000669.1:0-2866 GCF_000710465.2 Kitasatospora sp. MBT63
CGGCCCGCGCGGCCAGGCCGCACTCGTCGCAGTAGCCGTCCGGGTCGATCGTGCCGGCGCAGCCGTCCCGCCCGCACGCCCCGTCCGGTGCGGCCGGTGCGGCCGGTGCCGGAGCGACCGCCGCCGGCGGTGCGGCGGCCGGGCGCGGGCTGAGCCCGCACTCGGTGCAGTACCCGTCGGCGTCGATCTCGCCGGTGCCGGAGCACTCCGGCCGTGTGCACACCTCAGCAGCCATCAGAACCGTTCCCCCTGACCGTGTCTCATCCCTGTCCACCGGGCCGTGCGTCCTGCGGCCCGCCTGCCGGGCCGGCGGCCTCCGGCGGCCGCAGCGCCTGCTGGAACCGCGCCACCGCCTCCGCGCCCGCCCGCAGGTCGCAGGGCGCGCTCCACAGCAGCCACCTGGCCTTCTCGAAGCGCTCCACCACCTCCGGGTCCTCGGCGAGGCCCAGCCGGGCGGCCATCGCCTTGTACGCCTCCAGCCGGCCGCGCAGCTCGGCCCGGACCGCCAGCGGCTGGGCGACCTCGGTGAGTGCCTGCCGGGCCCGGTTCAGCTCCTTGGCGGCGGCGTCCTCCAGGGCGTCCAGCAGCGGACCGAGCCGGTACCACTGGCCGGTCTGCTGGCACTCCACCGCGTGCCGGATCCGTTCGCGCAGCGCCGAGGTCGGCCCGGGCACGGCCGGCACCTCGGTGGCCGCGATCTTGGCCAGCACCTCCCCGCGGGCCCGCCGGGCCTCGGTCAGCGTGGCGTCCGCGCGCTGCAGCAGGTCGGCGATCTGCTGCAGCCGCTCGTGCGACTCGTCGCGCAGCCGCAACAGCCCCTCCAGCTCGACCCGGACGTCGTCCAGTGCCCGCCCGGCCCGGTCGAAGCGCCCGGTGTCCACCGTGCCGCCGGGGGCGGCGAACGCCGTCCCGTCGGGCACCGTGCCGCGCTGGGCCGGGACCCGGACCGGCCGCCACAGCGCCAGCGGGTCGGCCCGTACCTCGTCGCGCAGCGCGGTCAGGTCGGTGGCCAGGGCGTCCAGGTCGTCGGCGAGCGGGTGGCCGCCGGGGCGGACGCCGACCGAGACGGCGAGCATCTGCACCCGGCGCAGCTCGGCCAGCAGCAGGTCGATCCGGGCGGGCAGTGCGGACCACACCGCGTCGGCGGCGTCGACCACCTCCAGCACCGTCTCGTACCAGCCGTTCATCCGGGTCATCAGCTCGGCCAGGGTGACCTGTTCGGCCAGGCGCACCGGGCCGCCGAGCAGGCCGGCCGGCTCGGGCAGCCGGCCGCCGGAGACGGTCACCGCGGGGCCGGTGAGCAGTTCGGTGAGCTGCGCCAGTTCGGCGCCGCCGGGCCGGTTGCGGCGGGCCCGGACCGCGCGGGCCGAGGCCAGCGCCTCAGAGTAACGGTCGAACAGGGCCCACAGCTGTCCGAGGCCCTGTCCGGCGACCGACCAGCGCTCGGCGGTGCGCCCGCTCAGCTCGGCGCCCTCCAGCAGCCGGCGGCCCGGGTGGTCCTGGAGGGCGAGCAGCGCGGACTCGACCGCGTCGCGCTCGGCGCCCAGCCGGGCCAGCGCACGGTCCACCTCCTCCCGGCTCATCGCCGGGCCGGCCGATCCTGCCACGCGGGGTCCTTCCTCTCTGCCTCGTCGGGCAGCGCAGTTGACGGGGCGGCCGGCTGTCCGTCGCTCCGGCAGGTGCCGGCGGTGGGCCGCCCGGCGGCCAGTCTTCCGGATGGCGCCGCTCCGGTCGACGCCGGTGCCGTCACCGGCGCCGGCCGGGCGGGTGCCGGCTACTGCTTGAACTCGTACGGGTCGGGCGACGTGCCCATCGATCCGGCCAGCCAGTGGTCGTAGCTGCGCCGCCAGCCGCCGTCGGCCCTGTAGTCGAGCAGCGCCTGGTTGACCCAGGCGACCAGGTCGGTGTCGGCCTGGTTGACCACCACGCCCATCCAGCCGGCCAGCAGGGTCTCGCCGACCACCTCGACGGTCGGGTCCTGGGCGGCCTGGGCGGCGGCCAGCACGGCGTCGGTCAAGGTCGCGTCCACCTTGCCGAGCTGCATCAGCACCAGGCAGTCCAGCTGGTTCTCCACCACGGTGACCTCCGAGGCGCCGTGCCGGTTGGTCTTGAGCTCGGTGTCGGAGGAGGACGAGGCCGCGGTGCAGACCCGCTTGCCCTTCAGCCCTTGGTCCACCGAGGTGGCCTTGGCGGACTTCGGGACCACCAGCCGCTGTCCGGCGGCGAAGTACGGCCTGGAGAAGGCGACCTCCTGCATCCGGGCGCAGGTGATGGTGGTGGTCCGGACGACCAGGTCCACCTCGCCGGCCTTGACCGCGTCGATCCGGCGGGCGGTCGGGACGGCCTTGAACGTGATCTTGTCGGGGTCGCCCAGCAGGGACTTGGCGATGGCGTGCGCCAGGTCGATGTCGAAGCCCTCGATGGTGCCGGTCTGCGGGTTGCGGTAGCCCCAGTGGTAGCTGTTCTGGTCGATGCCGACCACCAGGGTGCCGCGCTCCCGGATCTTCTTGATCTTCGGGCCGCCGGGGTCCTTGGCCGGGGGCACGCTCCTGGTCGTGTCGCAGGTGTCCGCCGCGGGAGCCAACTCCGGCGCCCGGGCGGCGCTCACCGGTCCGGCGCCGCCACCGGCGGCCCCCGCCGAACCGCCCGCGCCGAGCACCCCGGCCGCCAGCGCGACCGCGGCCACCAGGGCCCTGGCCCGTACCTTGCGCATCATCGTCCCCACCCCCTAGCGGTAGTCGGCCAGTCGGCGGCCGATGCCCCGGAACACGCCCGCGGCGCAGGCGACCGCGAGCACCGCGGCCCCCACCGCCAGTGCGGCGAGTCCGGTGTCGACCCCGTCGACCGCCGTCCTGAACGCGGCCTG
>NZ_JAIZ01000669.1:2971-40573 GCF_000710465.2 Kitasatospora sp. MBT63
ACCGCCGCGGCCTGTCCCAGCTGCTGTTCCAGCGCCTCGAACGCGGCCTGCGCCGAGTCGCCGCGGCCCGCCCCCACGGTGCCCTGCAGGGCGGCGTCGTAGTCGCCCGCGGCCTCCGTGTCGGCCGCCTGCCCGTGCCGGGCCTGCCAGGCGTCGAGCTGCCTGCGGGCCTCGTCCAGCGGCCCCGCCGCGCCGGCCGGGGCGAGCTGCCGGGCGCGGCCGAGGGCGCCCCCGGTCCGGTCCGGCTCCTCGCGCCGGCCGGCCAGGTCGGCCAGGACGGTGTCCCACTGCGCGGTGTACTTGTCGCTGGACCCGCGGGAGACCAGGTTGAGGTTCTCGGCGGCGCGGGCCTGGAGCACCTCGGTCCTGGCCTGGTCGAGGGCGCGCAGCGGCTGCGCGCCCGCGGTGCGGCTGTCGGCCAGCGAGGAGGATGCCGACAGGCCGCCGGCCAGCAGCCAGACCGTGGCGGCCAGCATCGCGCTGGTCGCCGCGACCAGCCCGGGGTTGAACACCCGGTTGGTGCGCCGCAGCAGCAGCACCTGGTGGCGCAGCAGCGCCGCGAGCGTCAGCACGGCGAGGGCGAACGCCGCCCACGGCACCGACCCGGCGTCGTCGTAGTCGGCGTCCAGCCGGGCGGATTCGGCGGCCACCAGCTTCTGCGCGTTCGGCAGCATGGTGTCCTGCATCAGGCCCGAGGCGTACCGCAGGTAGGCGCCGCCGAGCGGCAGGCCCTGCCGGTCGTTGGCCCGGGCGGTCTCCACCAGCCCCGCGTACTGCGGGAGTTGCTGGTTCAGTTCGGAGATCCAGCGCTGGGTGTCGGCCGAGTCGCCGCCGTGGGCGGCGGCCTGGGCGAGCAGCCGGGCGGCGGTGGCCAGGTCGTCCTGGTAGCGCTGGCGGACGGCCGGCGGCTCGTTGCCGGCCAGCAGGAAGCCGGTGGCCGCGGTGGTGTCCGCGTCCGCCAGCGACCGGTAGATCTCGGCCGTGTCCTGGCTCAACGGCCCGCTGCGGTGGGCCACCCGGCCCGCGGCGGTGGAACGGTCGGCGACCTGCCAGGCGGCCGCCAGGCCGAACAGCAGGGCCAGCGTGGCCAGGACCGCACCGGCCAGCCGCAGCCGCCCCGGCGGGTTGTCCACCGCCTGCCGCAGGAACCCGAGCCGGCCCGGCCCGCGTTCCGTCGTGCCGGCTTCCGTCGTGCCGGGCTCCGCCACCTGCACGGACGCCCGTTCCCCCGCGATCACTGGTGTCGCCACCGCCCCGCCCTCCCCTGTGGCCGCCCCGCGCGCGGGGCCGGACCCGATGCCAGCAGTATGTCTGCGGGCACCGACGAGTACACGTGAGTTGTGCCGGACTTGAGCTTCGGGCCGGTCCGCCCGCCGCTCGGGCCGCCGGGCCGGGGCCGTTGCCGCTCCGCCTGCTGTCGACGCGGTGCCACCCCCCGGTGGTTCCGCCCCCTGGCCATCGCCCCTCCCTCGGCGCCCTGCGTAGCATGGGGCGCATGCAACTGATCGGTACCGTCGCCGCTGACCGCCCGCTGCTCGTCGTCGCAGTCCAGGAGGAGGCGGCCCACCTCGACGGCCGCTTCCCGGTCCTGCTCACCGGGATGGGGAAGATCAACGCGACCGCCGCGCTGGCGACCGTGCTGGCCCGCGGCGACCGCCCGTCCGAGATCGTCAACCTCGGGACCGCCGGTGCGCTGAAGTCCGGCTGGGCGGGCACCCACCAGGTGACCCGGGTGCTGCAGCACGACCTCGACGCCCGGGTGCTGCGGCAGCTGACCGGCCGCAGCTTCGGCGGCCCGATCGAGCTCGGCGACGGTCCGGGTCCGGTGCTCGCCACCGGTGACCTGTTCGTCTCCGACCCCGAGGCCCGCGACCGGCTGGCGCAGAGCGCCGACCTGGTCGACATGGAGGGTTACGCACTGGCCAACGTGGCCGAGCGGGCCGGGGTGCCGATCCGGCTGATCAAGCACGTCAGCGACGAGGCCGGCGCGGGCGCCGACCGGACCTGGCGCGAGTCGGTGGACGACTGCGCGAAGATCCTCGCCGACTGGGCCCGCACCCGGCTCTGACCGGTGGCCGGCCCGGCACCCCGGCGCCCTCGGCCGCGTCCGGCTCAGGCCGCGATCTGCTCGCCGGTCAGGGCCGGGACGAACTGGTCCAGTTCGGCCCGCCAGTAGCGGGCGACGTTGAGCCGGGTCGGCTTCTGGTCGCCCGGGAAGCTGAACCGCAGCGAGCTCCACAGGGTCCGCCGCCGTACGTCGCCGACCAGGCCGCGGGCCTGCTCCAGCGGGATGACGTGGACCAGTTCCTTGGGCTTGTTGGCCAGCCGGCCGGCCCGGTGCACCACGACCACGCGCTCGGTCAGCGTGACGAAGTAGTACTTCACGAAGAACTGGCCGATCAGGCCCAGCTCGTTCATGATCCACGGGCTGGGCCCGGTGATGGTGTGGAAGGTGACCACGGGGCGGTCGTTCGGCTCGATCGCTGCGATCGCCTGGGCGACCTGCTCCTGCATGGTGGACTTGCGGATCGCCATCTGGCGTGTGCTCCTGGGCTGTTCGGGCACCGGAGGCGGTGCTGCTCGGAGCGGGGACAGTACCGGTGGTCGAACACCTGCCTCAATGGCCAAAGCGGGCATCTTGCCGGAACATCCAAAATTCATCCGGCCGCAACCGGGCGGTGGGGTGTCACCCACCGTCCCGGGTGCGGCCGGACGGACCCTCGCGGCACTTCCGGCGGACCGTCAGCCGACGGTGACCGGCCGCGCGGCGGCCGCCAGCACCGCCTCGGTGGTGACCACCTTGGCGAAGCGCATGGTGTGCAGGGCGGCCGCGGTGGCCCGGGAGAGCTCGGCGGCCGGGATCGACTCGCCGTCCGGGCCGGCCATCGCGAAGGTGTGCATCGCGTCGATCGGGAAGATCACGTCGTAGCCGAGGTTGCCGCCCATCCGCGCGGTGGTCTCGTTGCACACGTTGGTCATGATCCCGACCGTCACCAGCTGGGAGGCGCCCCGCGCCCGGAGCCAGGCGTCCAGGTCCGGGGTGCCGTAGAAGGCGCTGTTGACGGTCTTGGTGACGTGCAGGTCCGGGGTGACGGCGGCCGCCACCGGCTTCAGCTCGTAGCCCGGCGTGCCGGGGGTCAGCGGGCCGCTCGCGGAACGGTGCTGCACCGTCACCACCGGACGTCCGGTCGCCTGCCAGACCTCGATCAGCTCGCCGATCCGCTGCTCGGCGCCGGGGTTGTCCCGCTCGCCCCAGTACTCGTGGTCCTCGAAGCCCTGCTGGACGTCGATCACCACCAGGACGGCGTCGGCGGCGAGTTCGAGCGGGGCGTTGAATGCGCTGGTGTTCGTCATGGCTCCATCCTGCGGGCGGCGCCCGCCCCGCCGTGATGGGCAGAAATGACTACCATCGATATGATCCTGCCATGCGCACCGTGGGCTGTCCGATCTTCGACGGGGTACGGGCCTTCGACTACGCCGTGATCGGCGAGGTCTGGTCCAACCGGCTCTCCCCGACCGGCCTGCCCGTCTTCGACCTGCGGGTCTGCGGGCCCGACCGGCAGCCGGTCCGGCTCGGCGGCGGCCTCGAACGCCGGCCCGACGACGAGTTCCCCGGCCTGCTCGACTGCGACCTGATCGTCGTCCCCGGCGTCACCGACCCGTTCGCACCCGCCGACCCCCGGCTGCTCGACGTGCTGCGCGAGGCCCACACCCGGGGCATCCCGGTCGCCTCGCTGTGCGCCGGCGCGTTCGTCCTCGCCGAGGCCGGCCTGCTGGACGGCCGCAGGGCCACCACCCACTGGTGGCTCACCGACGACCTGGCCCGGCTCCACCCGGCGGTGAGTGTCGACCCCGAGGTGCTGTTCACCGGCGACGGCGAGGTCTGGACCTCGGCCGGCGTCGCCGCCGGCATCGACCTGTGCCTGCACCTGGTGCGCACCGCCCACGGCCAGCAGACCGCCGCCGCCATCGCCCGCTCGATGGTCACGGCCCCGTTCCGGTCCGGCGGACAGGCCCAGTTCATCCCCTCCCCGGTCCCGGTGGCCGACGCCGACGACCCGCTCGGCGCCGTGCGCACCACCGTGCTCGGCGAACTCGACACCCCCTGGACGGTGGCCCGGATGGCCCGCCTCGCGGTGATGTCGGAACGCACCTTCGCCCGCCGCTTCGCCGCCGCCACCGGCAGCCCGCCACTGCGCTGGCTGCTGGAACAGCGGGTACTGGCCGCCCAGCGGCTGCTGGAAGAGAGCGACCTGCCGGTCGACGAGATCGCCGTCCGCTGCGGCTTCGGCTCCGCCGTCTCGCTGCGCCCGGTGTTCACCCGCCGGGTCGGCCTCGCCCCGCGGGAGTACCGGCGCTCCTTCCGGGGCCGCGATCAGGCCTGACCGGGGACGGCCCCGCCGTGGCCCCTGGAGACGGGTACCCGCCGCCGGCGCCGGGGGTGTGCGGACCCCGGTGGCGCCGGCGGCGGGTGGTTCGGGCGGGTGGTCCGGGCGGGGCCGCGGACCACCCGGGTTCAGGCGGCGACCGGGGTGGTGGTCGGGTACGCGGCCCGCAGGCGGTGCTGGATCTCGGGGCCCGCGCCGAGGTGGTCGAGGCCGAGCAGGGCGGCGCCGAGCACCGGCGGGGCGACCACGATCCGGGTCTCGGCGAGCGGGGCGGCCGCGGCCAGCCGGGCCGTGAGGTTGTCGATCAGCAGCGGGTGGCGGGCCGCCAGCACACCGCCGCCGAGCACCACGGGGGTGGGTTCGCCCAGCAGGCCGAGCCGGGTGAGGGCGACGACGGCCAGCCGGGCGATCTCGTCGGCCTGCCGGTCGACCAGGTCGAGCGAGGTCCGGTCGCCGGCCTCCGCGGCGGCGAACAGCACCCGGACGATCTCGTGCAGCCGCCCCCGGTCCAGCCCGCCGAGGTGCATGGTCTCGGCGACGGCGGTGGCGCTCGGCAGTCCGAAATGCCGGGCGATGGCGCCGGCGAGCGCGGTGGGCCCGCCGCGGCCGTCCTCGGCGCGGGTGGCGTGCCACATCGCCTCGGCGGCCAGCCCGCCGCCGCCGCCCCAGTCGCCGGTGAGGTGGCCGAGCGCGGGGAAGCGGGCGGTGCGCCCGTCCGGCAGCAGGCCGACGCAGTTGATGCCGGCGCCGCAGACCACGGCGACCCCGCGCGGGCCGTCGGTGCCGGCCCGCAGCAGACCGAAGGTGTCGTTGGCGACGTGGCCGGTCAGCCCCCAGCGCCGGGCCTCGATGGCGGCCTGCAGCCGCTGTTCCTCGATCGGCAGGTCGGCGTTGGCAAGGCACGCGCTGACGTGCGTGGTGAACGGGGTGCCCGGTCTCAGCCCGGCCTGCAGGGCGGCCTCCTCGACCAGCGGGCCGAGCCCGTCGACGGCCTGTTCGGCGCCGTCGAGCTGGGGCTGGAAGCCGCCGCCGCGGGCCGAGCCGAGGACGGTGCCGTCCGCGGAGACCAGGGCGACGTCGGTCTTGCTGTTCCCGGCGTCGATGGCGAGGACGCCGGGGAGCTGTTCCTCCTGACGGTGGTTCATCGGTTCCCCCCAGGGTGGTGCGCGGTGGTCATCTGCCCTCACGCCCAGCTCAGGTGGGGGCGGTTGTGGGCGATCAGCCGGTCGGTGAGCCGCTCGGCCAGGTCGAACTGCCCCACCAGCGGGTGGGCGAGCAGCGCGTCGAAGACCCGGTCGCGGCCGCCTTCCAGCGCGGCGTCCAGGGCGAGCCGCTCGTACGCGGTGACGCCCGCGATCAGGCCGGCGTACAGCGGTTCGACCGGCCGCTGGGGGAGCGGGCGCACGCCCGCGGGGTCGACCTCGGCGGGGACCTCGATCACCGCGTCGTCGGGCAGGAACGGCAGGATGCCGTCGTTGCGGGTGTTGACGACCTGGACGCTGGTGCCGCCGCCGGTGCCGAGCAGGGCGGAGATCAGCTGGACGGCGGCCTCGGAGTAGAACGCGCCGCCGCGCTTGCCGAGCAGTTCGGGCTTGGTGTCAAGGGCCGGGTCGGCGTACATCTCCAGCAGCTGCCGTTCGATGGCCGCGACCTCGGCCGCGCGCGAGCCGGTGGCCTTGAGCTCCTCCACCACCTGGTCGTGCTGGTAGAAGTAGCGCAGGTAGTAGGAGGGCACCACGCCGAGGCGGCGGATCACCGGCAGCGGCAGGTGCAGGTCCTCGGCGATCTGCCCGCCGAAGCCGGCCAGCAGGTCGGGCAGCACCTCGCGGCCGCCGGTGGCGCCGGGCGCGTCCAGCAGGGTGACGCCGCGCTCCCAGGTGAGGTGGTTGAGCCCGACGTGGTCCAGGCGCACCAGCTCCGGGTCCACGCCCAGGTGGGCGGCGAACTTCCGCTGGAAGCCGATGGCGACGTTGCACAGGCCGACGGCCTTGTGGCCGGCCTGCTGCAGGGCCCGGGTGACGATGCCGACCGGGTTGGTGAAGTCGACGATCCAGGCGCCGGGGCTGGCCCGGCGGACCTGCTCGGCGATGTCGAGCACCACCGGGACGGTGCGCAGCGCCTTGGCGAGGCCGCCGGCGCCGGTGGTCTCCTGGCCGACGCAGCCGCACTCCAGCGGCCAGGTCTCGTCCTCGTTCCTGGCGGCCTGCCCGCCGACCCGCAGTTGCAGCAGGACGGCGTCGGCGCCCTGGACCCCGTCGGCGACCCGGGTGGCGGTGGTGACGGTGGCGGGGTGGCCCTGCTTGGCGAAGATCCGGCGGGCCAGGCCCGCGATCAGCTCCAGCCGGTCGGCGGCCGGGTCGATCAGGACGAGTTCGCCGACCGGGAGGGTGTCCCTCAGCCGGGCGAAGCCGTCGATCAGCTCCGGGGTGTACGTGGAACCGCCGCCGACGATTGCCAACTTCAGTGCGGACATCAGCCCTTGACCCCTGTCAGTGTGACGCCTTCGATGAAGGCCTTCTGCGCGAAGAAGAACAGCACGAGCACCGGGGCCGTCACGAGCAGCGTGGCGGCCATGGTGAGGTTCCAGTTGGTGTGGTGGGCGCCCTTGAACGACTCCAGGCCGTAGCTGAGCGTCCAGGCGCCGGCGTTCTCGCTGGCGTAGATCTGCGGGCCGAAGTAGTCGTTCCAGCAGTAGAAGAACTGGAACAGCGCGACCGCCGCGATGGCGGGCTTCGCCATCGGCAGCACCACCCGCAGCAGGGTCCGCAGGTCGCCGCAGCCGTCGATCCGGGCGGCCTCCAGGTACTCCCTGGGGATGGTCAGCAGGAACTGCCGGAGCAGGAAGATGGAGAACGCGTCGCCGAAGGCCATCGGGATGATCAGTGGCCAGAGCGAGCCGGTCAGGTGCAGCTGCTTGGCCCAGAACAGGTACATCGGGATGACGGTGACCTGCGGGGGCAGCATCATCATCGAGATGACCGCCATCAGGGCCAGGTTGCGGCCGCGGAAGCGGAACTTGGCCAGCGCGTAGGCGACCGGGAGGCTGGAGACCACGGTCAGCGCGGTGCCGGCGGCGGCGTACAGCAGGGTGTTGCGCCACCAGCTGAGGAAGCCCGGGGTCTGCCAGACCTTGCTGTAGTTGCCCCAGTGCCACTCGGTGGGCCACAGGTCGGCGGTGAGCGCCTGCCGGTCCGACATCACCGAGGTGAGCAGCACGAAGACGAAGGGCAGCAGGAAGAACAGCGCGGCGGCGATGGCCAGCGAGTGCACGGCCACCCAGTGCAGGGCGGCGCGGCGCCGGGCCACCTTGGCGGCGGCGGACCCGGCCCGTACGGGCAGGCGTACGGCGGAAGTGAGGGTCATGGCTCAGTCCTCGTCGATGAAGCCGGACTTGCGGCGCAGCAGCAGCGACGTGAAGGCCATCGAGATGGCGAACAGGATCACGGCGACCACGCAGGCCGAGCCGGTGTCGAAGCGCTGGAAGCCGAGGTTGTAGACCATCTGCGGCAGGGTCCAGGTGGATCCGTGCGGGTAGCCGGGTTCGAACTGCTGGCCGGAGCCGCCGATCACGCCGCTGGCGACCTTCCCGGCGACGATCGCCTGGGTGTAGTACTGCATGGTCTGGATGACGCCGGTGACCACGGCGAACATGACGATCGGCGAGATGTTCGGGAAGGTCACGTAGCGGAACTTCTGCAGCGGCCCGGCGCCGTCGAGCTCGGCGGCCTCGTACTGCTCCCTGGGGACGTCCAGCAGCGCGGCCATGAAGATCACCATCAGGTCGCCGATGCCCCACATGGCGAGCATGGTCAGGGCGGGCTTGGACCAGTCGGGATCGGTGAACCAGCCCGGCTGCGGCAGTCCGAGTTCGCCGAGCAGGTGGTCGACCGGCCCGGTGCCGGGGTTGAGCAGGAAGGCGAAGGCCATCGTGGCGGCCACCGGCGGGGCCAGGTACGGCAGGTAGAAGGCGGTCCGGAAGAAGCCGGCGCCGGTCTTCACCTTGGTGATCAGCAGGCCGATGCCGAGGCCGAAGGCGACCCGCAGGGTGACCATCACCAGGACCAGCCAGAGCGTGTTGCCCAGGCCCGTCCAGAACGACGGGTAGTGGTTCAGGACGTAGTCCCAGTTCTTCAGGCCGTTGAAGGTCGGGGCCGTGAAGCCGTCGTACTTCATGAAGGAGAAGTAGACGGTGGAGACCAGCGGGTAGGCGAAGAAGACGCCGAAGCCGATCAGCCAGGGGGAGAGGAAGGCGGCGGTACGGGCCGCCTCCCGGCGGCGCTTGGTGCGCAGCGCCGCCGGGACGGGGGTGCTAGCGGTGGCCATCGCGGGTCACTTCGCCTGGTCGATCGCGGCGTCGATCTCCTTGGCCGTGGCGGTCAGGCCGGCCTTCAGGTCGGTCTGCCTGCCGGCCTCGAACTCGTAGCCGAGGTTCTGCATGGACACCTGGTAGGCGCCGCCGTTGACGCTGGCGGGGGTGGTGCTGGAGTTCGGGTTCTTGGCGATGTCGATGAAGGTGCGGAAGTTGGCGTCGGCGTCCAGCTTCGGCGAGTTCAGTGCCTCGAGGGTGCTGGGCACGTTGTGGATGGCGTTGGCGAAGGAGACCACCGCGTCGGTGTCGGTGGTCAGGTACTTCACCAGCTCCCAGGAGGCGGTCTGCTTCTTGCTGCCCTTGGCGATGCCGATGATGGTGCCGGTCTGGTAGCCGCGGCCGTAGCCGGCGGCCTGGTCGTCCGGCACCGGGAACGGCGCGGTGGCCCACTCGAAGTCCGGCTTGTCCTCGGCGAGGGAGGCGGTGCGCCACTCCCCGTCGATGGCCATCGCGACCTGGCCGGTGGTGAAGGGGTTCTTGGCGCTGAACTCGTCGCCGAAGCCGGTGCGGTACTTCTCCAGCTTGTCGAAGCCGCCCAGCCTGTCGACCAGGCCCTTCTGCCAGGTGTACATCGCGGCGACCTTGGGGTCGGTGGCGATGTCGGACCTGCCGTCCGCGCCGAAGTAGCCGGGGCCGTACTGGCCGAGGAAGTGGCTGGGGGTGGACTCGTAGCCGTGGTAGTTCGGCATGAAGCCGAGCTGCTTGAAGCCGTCGCCGTCGGCCACGGTCAGCTTGACGGCGTCGGCCTCGAACTCGCTGAAGGTCTTCGGCGGCGCGGTGATCCCGGCCGCGGCGAAGGCGGTCTTGTTGTAGTACAGGCCGTAGGCGTCGCCGAGCAGCGGCAGCGAGCACTGGTTGCCCTGGAACCGGCTGTACTGGAGCATCGCGGGCGGGAAGGTCTTGGCCGGGTCGATGCCGTCCTTCTGGAGCATCGGCCCCAGGTCCGCCCAGACCCCGGCCGAGCAGAACTTGCCGACGTTGTCGGTGGTGAACGAGGAGACCACGTCGGGGGCGGCGTCGCCGCCGGCCCGCAGTGCCTGCTCGCTCTTGTCGTCGGCGATGTTGCCGACCACCTTGACGTGGATGTTCGGGTGCAGCTTCTCGAAGGCGGCCACGTTGTCGGCGATCGCCTTGACCTCGTTGTCCTGGCTCCAGCCGTGCCAGAAGGTGATGGTGACGTCCTGGCCGGCGGCCGAACCGTCCTGGCCGCCGCCGGAGTTGGTACCGGTGCAGGCGGTGGCGAGCAGGGCCAGGCAGGCGGTGGAGGTCAGGGCGGCGAGCGCGCGGCGCGTTCTGCGGGTGATGTCCACTGGTGGGTTCTCCTGGAGGTACGGGGGCAGGCGGCATGGCCCGTCGGCCCGTGCGTGGGGGTGCCTTCGGTGGTGTTCGGGTGGGCCGCGGCCCCGAGGGGGAGCCGCGGCGGCTGCGGCTTCATGACTGGTCGGCGGTGGCCCGGGGTCAGTGCGTCGAGAAGGCGGCGTCCCGGGCGGTGGCGAGGGCGAGTTGCAGGGCGCCGTGCAGGACGGGGGAGCCGGGCACGCTGCTGGAACGCACCTCCGGCCGGGGGATGGAGATCCGGGCGAGCGACTCCTGGACCAGCTCGCGCAGCCGTTCGCCGCCGGCCGTGGGGATGCCGCCGGCCAGTACCAGCAGCTCGGGGTCGACCACGGAGACGATGGCGGCGAGGCCGACCGCGAGCCGGTCGGCGAGGACGGCCAGGAAGTCCTCGCCGCCGCCGGGTGTCCCCAGCGCCAGGGCGACCGCCGCCTCGGCGGTCGGTGCGCCCAGTCCGTGCTCGCGGGCCAGTGCCAGGACGGCGGGGGCGCCGGCCAGCTCCTGGAAGCCGCCGGAGTTCTTGCGGCGGACGTCGTGGACGACCGGGGAGCCGGGCACCGGCATGTAGCCGACCTCGCCGGCGCCGCCGGTGAAGCCGCGGTGCAGCCGGCCGGCGATCACGATCGCGGCGCCGATGCCCTCCTCGGCCCACAGCAGCACGAAGTCCTCGCTGCCCCGGGCGGCGCCGGCGGCCTGTTCGGCGATGGCGGCCAGGTTGACGTCGTTCTCGATGGTGACCGGCGCGCCGATCGCCCCGGCGAGTTCCGCGACCAGCCGCGGTGAGTGCCAGCCGGGCAGGTGGGAGGCGTACCGCAGCTTGCCGGTGACCGGGTCGAGCGCACCGCCGATGCCGAGCACCACCTGGTGCAGGCTGCCCTCGGCGAGCCCGGCCTCGGCCACGCTGCGGGCGAGCGCCGCGGCGACCCGCGGCACGGTGTCGGCGGCGGGCCAGCCCTTGGTGGGCACCTGCTGCTCGGCGAGCGTGTTGCCGGTGATGTCGGCGACCGCGATCCGGATGTGGGTGGTGGTCACGTCCAGTCCGGCGACGTGCCCGGCGGCCGGGTTGACCTGGTACAGCTGCGCGTTCGGCCCGGGGCCGCCGGCGGTGGTGCCGACCGGGACGACCAGCCCGGCGGTCTCCAGCCGGGCCAGCAGCTGGGAGGCGGTGGGCTTGGACAGGCCGGTCAGGGTGCCGATCTGGGTGCGCGAGAGGGGGCCGTTGGCCAGCAGCAGTTCGAGCGCGGCGCGGTCGTTGATGGCGCGCAGCAGGCTTGGGGTGCCGGCCAGCGGCGAGCGGGAGCGGGTGTTGTCGGTCACGGCCCGATCCTCCTCTGCCGACGGGGGGCTGTGCTGCCCGGGGTTGGTTGCCAGGTGAACTGTTAGGAAAGTTTCCAATTCCTTGGGAGGACCGTAGATCCCGGCCCGGCCGGGTGTCAATGGCCCCGCCGCGCCCGGATCCGCGAGCCTGCCCGGAAAAGCCCGGAGCCCCGCTCCCCACCAGGGGGAACGGGGCTCCGGGCCGGCAACCCGCGGCGCTCAGCCGCCCGCGGGCGCGGCGCCCTCCGGGGCCTGCGGCGGGATCGGCTTGGCCGCCAGCGACCGCAGCGAACCCGGATCGGCCAGCACCGACGGCGGCAGGATGTCCACGGCCGGCGCGGCAGCGGCCGCGGCCACCGGCGCCGGCTCCTCCTTCAGCTTCACGCCCGCGAGGTCGAACGCCGCCTTCAGCCGCAGCCGCAGCGTGCGCGAGATCAGCGCGGCGTTCCCCGGCGAGCAGCGCGCCTCCAGCCGCAGCACCACCGAGTCCGCCGCCACCGACTCCACGCCCAGCACCTTCACCCGGCCCCAGATCAGCTCGTCGAACGGGGACTCCTTGGTCAGCTGCGCCGCGGTCTCGGTGATCAGCGCCTCGACCCGCTCCAGGTCCTCCCGGTAGCCGACCTGGACGTCCACGGCGGCGGTCGCCCAGCCCTGGCTCATGTTGGCGATCCGCTTGACCTCACCGTTGCGGATGTACCAGATCTCGCCGCCGGTGCCGCGCAGCTTGGTCACCCGCAGGCCGACCTCCAGCACCGTGCCGGTGGCCACCCCGGTGTCGATCTCGTCGCCGACGCCGTACTGGTCCTCCATGATCATGAAGACCCCGGACAGGAAGTCCGTCACCAGGTTCCGGGCGCCGAAGCCGATCGCCACACCGGCGACACCGGCACTGGCCAGCAGTGGTGCCAGGTTCACCCCGAGGGCGGAGAGCACCATCAGCGCGGCGGTCCCCAGGATGGTGAACGAGGCCACGCTGCGCAGCACCGAGCCGATCGCCTCCGAGCGCTGCTGGCGGCGCTCGGTGTTGACCATGCCGCTGTTGGCCAGCAGCCCGCCCAGCCGGCCGAGCTCGGCCTCGGCCTCCGAGGGGCGGCCCATCCGGGCGATCAGCTTGTCGATCAGCTTGCGGACCATCGCCCGCAGCACCAGGGCCAGCAGCACGATGAACAGGATCCGCAGCGCACCCTCGACCCAGCCCTGCCAGTTCGCGTCCAGCCAGCTCGCGGCCTGTTTGGTCGAGCTGCTCACCTCGTCCGCGCTGGTCGGCAGGGTGAACGTCAGCGACGGCGAGGCGGGGGCGGGCGAGGGGGTGGCGTCAGCGAGCAGGCTGACCGGGGCGGACCGAACCACGTGCAGGGCTTCCTTCCGGGCGGGAGCATGAACGGGCCGCCCGGCCGGGGCGGACCGTCACCGCAACCCTAGCGGCCAATCGTCACCCGGGCGGACGCGCCGTCAGTCGGCCGGACTCCCGCACACCTGCTCCCACCAGGCATCCCGGGTGCAGCGGAGGCGACGGTTGGGCATACCGGGTATGACGGAACGCACACCGGCGTGCGTGGATAGCAGCACTGTCCGTTACCGAACGATCTGTTAGGAAGGAAATGGTGGCGCCACACGAAGACGTAAGGCGACACTGGGGGAGATCGCGCTCAAAATGCGCGGTCGCCCGCTCGTCCCGGCGCGAGCCACGCGCCGCAGGCGTCCAAGGAGGCCTCCGTGCCGCATGTCCTGGTCCTCAACGCGTCGTACGAGCCACTCGGCGTCGTATCGATGCGCCGCGCACTCATCCTGGTCCTCAGTCACAAGGCGGTCTGCCTGGAGGACTCCGGAATCACTCTGCACAGCGCCACCAGCGCCGTCCCGGCGCCGTCCGTCGTCCGACTGACCCGTTTCGTCCGGGTCCCCTACCGCGGGCCCGTCCCGCTCACCCGCCGCGCACTGTTCGCCCGTGACCACGGGCGCTGCGTCTACTGCGGGGCCGCCGCCACCAGCGTCGACCACGTCATCCCGCGCAGCCGGGGCGGCCAGCACCGGTGGGACAACGTGGTCGCGGCCTGCCGCCGCTGCAACCACACCAAGGCCGATCGGCACCTCACCGAACTCGGCTGGCGGATGAAGCACCCCCCGGCCGCGCCGAGCGGCCTCGCCTGGCGGGTGATCGGCACCGGGATCAAGGACCCGCGCTGGCGCCCCTACCTGGAGCCGTACGGCGGTCTCGACCAGCTGCACCAGCAGCTGAGCGGCTTCGAGCACCACGACCATACCGACACCGGGGGCGTCCTGCCGGGCCCGCACGGCCGGTCCCGCCCCATCCGCCGCGGTGAGCAGCCCGAGCCGCTCTCCGCCTGACAGACAAGGGCCTGCCCGACACGTCAATCGGTACGCCTCATGGGCCGCCTGTGCACCCCCAGCGGGAGCGCAGGCGGCCCGCCGTCTGTCCCGGGGACCCTGACGCGGCGGTCGGGCACAGCGCCCGGAAGCTCACCGGGGCGCGCGGAACCTCCCACGCGCCGCAGCCGGCCCGCCGACGGCCCGCCGGAGGGCCGCCCGGGTGTCACGGCGTGACCGCGTAGGCCTCCACGCCCCAGAGCGAGTAGCCGTAGGCGGTCGCCCTCGACACCCCCTGGACCCGCAGGTACTGGGTGTCCGGGGCGTCGAAGCGCACCGTCTCGGTGCCGCCGGTGCTGTCGTCCACCGCGGCCACGGTGGTCCAGGTGACGCCGTCCGGCGAGGTCTCCAGCCGGTACGCGGAGGCGTACGCCTCCTGCCAGTGCAGCACCGCCGAGCCCAGCCGGACCTTCTGCGGCAGCTTGATCTGCACCCAGGCGTCGTCCGCCGCCTTGGCGGACCAGCGGGTCTTCGGGTCGCCGTCGGTGACCGCCGAGGCGGGCTGGGACGCGGACGCGTCGCCGGAGGAGCTGGCGGTGGCGGTCCTGGCCAGGTCCGGGCCGCCGGTCGGCGGCACCACGTGCACCTGGAGCACCTGGCGTACGGTCAGCGTCCCGACGGTGAAGGTGATCGGCACCTGGTAGGTGCCCGAGGGCGTGGTCGCCGCCGCGGTGACCAGCACCGGGGACCCGACCTTCGCGCCGCGCGGCACCGTGACGGCCCCCGCCGGGGTCACCGTCAGCCCCTGGGCGACGGCCGGCACCTCGGCCTTCAGCTGGCCGGCCGCGCCCTCGGGGCGGCCCGCCTCCAGCACGGCCTTGGTCTGCGCCGGGGCCGCCTGGCCGGCCACCACGTCGAGGGTGGCGGCGGACAGGCTGAGCCGGGCGGCCGGCACGTCGGCGTACCAGGGGATGATCTGGTTGACCACGGGGGCCTCGCCGCCCGGCTCCCAGACCAGCCGGATCGCCTCGGCCGGGCCGCCCCCGCCCGGCAGCTCGTTGTAGCCGGGCTTCACCGCGCCGATCGCGACCCAGCTGCCGTCCGGGCGCCGCACCTCGGCGGTGGCCGCGGCCCGTACCGTCGGGTCGGTGAGCACGGTCACCCGGTCCAGCGGGCGCGCCGCGCCCAGCTCCACGGTCAGCGGTGTGGTGGCGCTGTTCGGTGCGCCGGCCGCCCGCCAGGCGGTGTCCGGGTCGCCGTCCAGCACGGCCGCCGGGGAGGAGCCCGGTGCGGCGGGCGGCGCGCTGACGCTCGCCGGGCTGTCGCCGGGCGCGGCCACGGTGAACTCGCGGATCGCCACCGCGGTCTTCTGCCCGGCGGTGGCCCGCAGCCGGACGGCCTTGGCGACCGTGCCCGCCGGGGCGTCCACCGAGATGCTCTGCTGGTTGTGCACCCGGGCCAGCTGCCGCCAGCCGCCCGACCCGGTGGAGTACTCCAGCACCGCGTCGTGCAGGTAGTCCCCGGCCGCGGCGGCCGCGTCCGGGCCGTCGCCCCACGACCCCATCAGCACGGTGACCCGCCCGACCGGCCGGGCGGTGCCCAGGTCCAGGCCGACGGTGTCGCCCGCGGTCGGCGGACCGGCGCTCCAGTAGAAGGTGGCGGCGTCGCCGTCGGTCATCAGCCCCGGCACGTGGTCGTGCGCGCTGCCGAAGGTGGTGGTGGCGGTCGCGCCGCCGGCCGTGATCCCGGACCAGGTGTCGGCGGACAGCACCGCCCGTTCGAGGAAGCCGTCCAGCACGCTGCCGCCGATCGTCACCGGGCTGGCGTCCAGCTGCTCGCGCAGGCTGCGCAGCCGGATCCGGTCGTCCCAGGCGGCGTTGCCGTCACCGCCGCGCTGGGCCACCAGCATGTCGACGGCGGCCTGCCCGGCCTGCCCGTACGCGGAGAGCTTGGCCAGCCACGGGCCGGTCTCGGGGCCGATCGCGTCGCCCGACAGCACCTGCGGGGCCGAGGTCATGGTGGCGAACGCGTCCCGCAGCGGGCCGGCCGCCTCGGTCAGCTTGGCCAGGTCGGGCGGGGTGCCACCGGTCGGCTCCAGGACCGCCCAGAACCGTTCCAGCAGGGGTGCCAGGTAACCGGACTCCTCCCGGGACAGCGGGGAGGAGGAGCTGTTGCCGGCCAGCGCGGTGAGCGCCGCCAGCTCGGCCGGGTCGGCGGCCAGCGCGTGCAGCGCGGCGCGCCAGGAGTCCAGCGGCTGGTAGCCGTCCGGCTGCCAGCCGAAGTCCGCGGCGGTCGCCAGCGGGAGCCGGGAGGCGACCGGCTGGCTCATCGCGGCCGTCAGCAGCACCGCCGAACGCTTGGCCACCGCGGCGTCCCGCCCGGTGTAGGCGCCCAGGTAGAGCCGCTCGGGGGTGGAGTCGTTCACCGGGTAGTTGTCCATCGTCACCAGCGGCCGGCTGAACAGCGCCGCGGTGTCGTCGAGCTGGCTGCCCGCCACCTTCGCCGGGATCGCCGCCCCGCCGCTCCACGCCACCAGTACGTCCACCGGCAGCGCCGCCGCCAGCGCGCTGCGGTACGGGGTGGCGCCCTGCCTCTGGTACTCCGTCGGCATCACCGACAGCGGCGCCATCTCCGGCTGCTTGGACAGCCGCTCGCGGACCTTGCCGACCAGCCCGGCCTGCGCCTTGGCGGCGGCGGCCGGGCCGGTGCCGAAGAGCTTGCGGTCCGCCCCGCAGTGCCACTCGTCGTAGCTGGCGTCCAGGAACTGCAGCTGGAAGGAGCGGAAGCCGAGCCGGCGCAGCGACTCCAGCTTGGCCAGCAGCGCGTCGACGTCCTTGCCGGAGCTGTAGCAGAACGACTGTCCGGGGTCGATCGCGTAGCCGAGGGTGACGTGGTTGGCCCGGGCCCGGGCGGCCAGCTCGGCCAGCTCCTGGGCCTGCGCCGCGGGGTAGGCCTCGCGCCAGCGCGACAGCCGGTACGGGTCGCCGCCCGGCGCGTACAGGAAGAAGTTCTGCTTGGTGCGGCCGAGGAAGTCGATCTGCGCCAGCCGCTCCGCGGCGGTCCACGGGGTGCCGTAGAAGCTCTCGGCGGTGCCGCGCACGGGGGCGCCGCTCGGCCAGTCCCGGACCGCGATGCCGGGGAAGCCCTTGGCGCCCTCGCCCTGCCCCTGGCCCGGGGCGAGCGGGGAGAGCAGCTGGCGCAGGCTCTGCGCGGCGTAGAAGGTGCCGGGGCCGTCCGCGCCCGCCAGCACCACCGCGCCGTACGTGCCGCCCCCGGCGGCGGGCAGCTGCCCGGCCGCCAGGACGTAACCGCCGGCCGGCAGGCCCGAGCTGTCCTGGCCGGCGCCGCCGGCGGCGGCCAGGTCGTGCAGGATCCGGTCCGCCTGGGCGCCCGCACCGCCCACGTACACCACCAGCGAACCGGCGGCGGGCGACGGTGCCTCCGGCATCGGCGTCACGTCGGCGGCCCCGGCGGTGCCCAGTACCTGCCGGACCACGTCGAGCGCCGCCGGGTCCGCGCCGTCACCGGTCACCAGACTGACGGCCTGCGGTACCGAGACGGGCCGGCCGGCGGACTTGAGCTGCTGCGGGCGCGGGTACACCTGCGGGTCGGCGATCGAGCCGAGCGGGGTGACCTCGGCGGGCGCGCTGGCCACCCGCTGGTCGCCGGGCGGGGCGGCGTACCCGGGCGGCGCGGTGATCAGCAGGCCGCCGACCACGGCGGCGGCCGAGAGCGTCGCGGCCAGCTGCAGGGTGCTGCTGCGGCGGCCGGCCCGGCGCTCCGCGCGCACCGAGGCGAGCAGCGGGGCGGTGCCCTTGATGTCGGCGATGAACCGGTCGGCGGCCCTGGGGGCCAGCTGGCGGGCGGTCCGGGCGGCCGTCCTGCGGGCGGCCAGCGCGGCCGGGTGCCACAGCACCTCGCGCAGGGCCGGGCTGTGCTCGATCCGGTGCCTCAGCCGCCGTCCCGCCGCCTCAGAAACGCGCGCCTGCACAGGAGCCTCCTCGCACCGAAAGCGCAGCTCACCGACCGCCGCCGCGGATCACCGAACTGCCGCACCACTCTGACCCGCCTCGGCGGCCCAGCCCACCAGCTACCTCGTCCGGTGTCAACGCCGTTGGCTCCATTGCGAGGAATGTCGGGATTGTCGTCGACCCGGCCCTGACGGACCCGCTGACGGACCCGTGTCCGAGGGGCCATAGTTACCGTCACTGACGGATGTTCACGACCGGCGTGGACACCGGACCTCCCGGTGGACGGTGCAACGCGATGGGTCGACGGGTCCACCGGGCCGCCTACGCGCGCAGCCGCGCCCTGCCGGGCGTCCCGTCCGGCTCCGCCGGGCCGGCGCTCGCCGCCCTGGTCCCCGCGCCCGTCTGGTTCGGCCGGATCTCCGTCGTACTGGCGGCCGTACTCGGCGCGGCGACGGCCGCCCTGCTGGTGCGGGCCCGCACGGCGCTGCGGATCGGTCCGGCCGGTCTGGTGCTCGCCCTCCCGGGCGCCCGCTCGGCCGCCGGTCGGATGACACTGCCGTGGCGGTACATCAGGTCGCTGTCCTTCCAGGAGATCGGGCTCTCGGGCGTCCGGGTCCCGTTCCTGACCGTCGGGTTCGCGGCCGGGGACGCCACCGCCCCGCCCGACCTCGACCTCGGCTCCGCGGACGGGATCGCTCTGGCCGGCCTCCCGGTGCGGGGCTGGGCGCCCGACCTCGGCCGTGTCTCGGCCCTGCTGGCCGTGTACGCGCCCGGGCTGGAGCTCCGCGGGCCGGTACCGGCGGAGGTCCGCCGCCAGGAGGAGCGGCGGGCGGTCGACGCGAGCGACCGGGCGTCCCACCCCTTGGGGGCCGACGTCGCGGGGGTCGCCCGGTTCGGCTGGGATTACCTCGGCGGAGCCGTCGCGTGGGTCCTGCTGGCCCTGGTGTTCTTCGGCCTGGCCCGGCCGGACCTCTCGGCCCGCTTCGGCCAGGGGCGGCCGGGCATCTGGACGGTCACCGGCAGCCGCTGCGGTGCCAACGGGAGCTGCCACACCTGGGGCGACTTCGCGAGCACCGACGGCGGGCCGACCCGCGGCCACCTCGCCCTGCGGGGCGCGCCCGGTCCGCTACCCCCGGGGCAGCGGTACGCGGCCGTCGACGTCGGCGCGCCCGAGCAGGTCTACCCGCCCGGGGGCGGTGACGGCTGGCTGAGGAGCGGCGGGCTGACGGTCCTGCTCGCCGCCGTCCTCACCGCCTGGCTGTGGACGGTCCCCGTCCGGGCGGCGAAGCGTTTCCCGGCCGGCACCCCGTCCGGCTGACCCGTCGATCACAAGGAGCAGGTCCGGTGGATTCCGGCGCATTGGTGTTCACGCAGTCCTGCGGCCACCGGCTGCGGATCCTCGGTCTCTCACTCGCGGCCGGAGCCGTCGTGGCCCTGATCGGGTACGCGGTCCCGGCCGGTCGGGGAGCCGCCGCCGCGGCCGTGGCACTGCTGTGCGGCGTGGCCGCCCAGGCCGGGGTGTGGATGTACAACACGGGTTCGACGTCGCTCGATCCGGGTGGCGTCCGGATGAGCCAGGGAGGCCTGGTGCGGCGCTCCGTGGCCTGGGACCAGGTCGGGTCGATCGACGTGCAGGAGTCCGCCCATCCGGGCTTCGGCGTCATCAGGACGGTACGGCTGCGCACCCTCGACGGACGCGACCTGCGGCTGCCGCCGCTGGAGGACGGGATCCGGCGCAGCGATCCCTCCTTCGACGACAAGTACGCCGCGATGGTGCGGTACTGGCAGTCGGTCAGGCCGGGATCCTGACCGCGGAAGGAGAGGGAACATGATGTCCGAACCCGGGTCGGGCTCCGGGCGGCTGCTGGTGTTCCTCGGCCGGGTGCTGCCCGCCCGCAGGGCCACCGTGCGCACGCTCAGGCTGGTGGGTGCCGGCTGGACGGTCATCGGCGTGGTGTTCACCGTGCTTGCCCTGCTAAGCCGCTGACGACGGGTCACCTTTCTTCGGGGCGCCGTCGCCCCGTGTCGGTCGGGGTCGCGGGCCCCCGGTGCGGGTAGGACTGTGGCTGTCCGCAGCATCGGGTGCCCTTCAGACCTGTGGGAGCCGCAGAGTGGCAGCATTCCTGGACCGTGACGAGACCGGTGGCAACGGGCAGCAGGTGCCCGCCGAGGACAGTCCGGCGCCGCCGCCGGAGCTGGTCGCGCTGGCGCACGCGTACGGGGTGGACAGTACCTACGACCCGGGCAGCGGGCCGGTCCCGGTGGCGCCGGACACCCTGGTCGCGGTGCTGGCCGCGCTCGGCGTGGACGCCGCCACCCCCGAGTCGGTCGGGGCGGAGCTGGAGCGGCACCGGGCCGCGCAGGCCGCCCGCCTGCTGCCGCCGTGCATCGTGGCGCGGGCCGGCCGCCGTACCGCGCTGGACGTGCCGGCCGGCGTCCGCCTGAGCATCGAGCTGGAGGACGGCGGCACCTGGACCCTGCCCACCGGCCACTCGCACTGGCTGCCGGCCGACCTCCCGCTCGGCCGCCACCGGCTGACCGCCCGGCTGGGGGAGCGCGAGGGCGCCGCCGCGCTGATCGTGGCGCCGCAGAAGGTCCCGGAGCCGTCCGGCCGCAGCTGGGGCTTCCTGGCCCAGCTCTACTCGGTGCTGTCCGAGCGCTCCTGGGGGATGGGCGACCTGGGCGACCTGGCCGAGCTCGCCCAGTGGGCGGGCAACGAGCTGGGCGCCGGCTTCGTCCAGATCAACCCGCTGCACGCGGGCCTGCCCGGGGCCCCTTCGGACCCGTCGCCGTACCGCCCGTCCTCGCGCCGCTTCGCCGACCCGGTGCACCTGCGGATCGAGGCGGTGCCCGAGTACGCGTACGCCGAGCTCGGCGACCTCCCGCGCCGGGCGGCCGCGCTGCGCGGGGAGGTGCTGCGGCACGACGGCCTGATCGACCGGGACGCGGTCTGGGCGCTCAAGCGCCAGGCGCTGGAGATCCTGCACACCGTCCCGCGGGGCGTCGGCCGCGAGGCGGCGTACCGGGCGTTCGTCGCCCGCGAGGGCGAGTGGCTGGAGCAGTACGCCACCTGGTGCGCGCTGGCCGAGGTGCACGGCAGCGACCGGCACCGCTGGCCGAAGGGCCTGCGCCACCCCGGCAGCCCCCAGGTGGTCAGGGCCGCACAGGAGTTGGCGCCGTCGGTGGAGTTCCACCGCTGGCTGGCCTGGCTGGTGGACGAGCAGCTCGGCCTGGCCCAGCAGGCGGCCGAGCGGGCCGGGATGGCGGTCGGCCTGATCCACGACCTGGCGGTCGGCGTGCACCCGGACGGCGCGGACGCCTGGGCGCTGCAGGACGTGCTGGCCGAGGGCATCTCGGTGGGCGCCCCGCCGGACGCCTTCAACGCGCACGGTCAGGACTGGGGCCTGCCGCCCTGGCGCCCGGACGCGCTCGCGGAGGCCGGCTACGCCCCGTACGCCGAACTGCTGCGGGCGGCGGCCCGGCACGCGGGGGCGATCCGGATCGACCACGTGATGGGCCTGTTCCGGCTCTGGTGGGTGCCGGCCGGGCACCCGCCGACCCGGGGCGCGTACGTGCGCTACGACGCGGAGGCGATGCTCGGCGTGCTGGCGCTGGAGGCGCACCGCGCGGGGACGGCGGTGATCGGCGAGGACCTGGGCACGGTCGAGCTGGGGGTGCGCGAGGAGCTGACGGCCCGCGGCATCCTCGGGACCTCCGTCCTGTGGTTCGAGCGCGACTGGCAGGACAAGGGCGCGATCCTGCCGCCGGAGCGCTGGCGGTCGGGCTGCCTGGCCACCCTGACCACCCATGACCTGCCGAGCACCGCCGCCCGGCTGACCGGCGAGCACGTCGAGCTGCGGCACCGGCTCGGGCTGCTGGCCCGTCCGCTCGGCGAGGAACAGGCCGAGGCGGCGGCCGAGCTGACCGAGTGGCACGCCGAGCTGATCCGGGCCGGGCTGATCGGCGCCGGCGAGGACCTGACCCCGGAGGCGCTGTACGGCTTCCTGCTCGCCACCCCGGCCGACCTGGTCGGGGTGTGGCTGCCGGACACGGTCGGCGACCCGCGCCCGCAGAACCTGCCCGGCACCTGGGACCAGTACCCGAACTGGCGGCTGCCGGTGGCGGACGCCTCCGGCTGCCCGGTCACCCTGGAACAGCTGGCCGCCGCGCCCGGTACCGCGCGGCTGGCGGCGCTGGCGCCTCGGCACTCCGGAAGGCGGACCCCGGCGCGCGGGGCCCGGTAGGCGGCCGGTACCTTGGGAAACGTGGACAAGAGGAACGCAATGCGCGCTGGTGCGGTCTCCGCAGCGGCCACGCTGATGATGCTGATGTCGTCGCCCGCCATGGCGCTGGTCCGGGACGACGGTGACGACCCCGGCCAGAGCCTGAGCGTCGCCCAGACGCTCGGTCTGTTCGTGGCGCTCCCGATCGTGCTCTTCGCGGTGATCGCCGGCCTGTGCCTGCTGCCCACGCTCGGCAAGAACAAGAAGTAACGGCAGCCGGTACCGACGACCCCCGTCGCCTCCTCGGAGGCGGCGGGGGTCGTCGTGTCGTACCGGGCAGGTTCGGGCGGTGTCCCGGATGCTGACCGGGGTGGGGCCGGACGGTCGTCCGGCCCCACCCCGGTCACTGCTGCGGGGTTCGGCCCCGGGTCAGCGGGCGCCCGCCGCGCGGTCCGCCGCCTGGGCCTTCAGCGCGCGCTCGATGCCCGCGCGGGCCTCCACGACCTGCCGGCGCAGCGCCGGCGCCGGGTCGGCCGAGGCCAGCCAGGCGTCGGTGGCGTCCAGGGTGGCCTGCTCGACCTGCGAGGACGGGTACAGGCCGACGATGATCTGCTGGGAGATCTCGTGGCTGCGGGTCTCGTAGATCCCCTTGACCGCCGCGAAGTACTTGGCGGTGTAGGGGGCGAGCAGCTCGCGCTGGTCGGACTGCTGGAAGCCGCCGATGACGGCCTCCTGGACGTAGTTGGTGAGCTCGTCCGACTCCACCACCGAGGCCCAGGCCTCGGCCTTGGCGGCCGCGGTCGGGCGCGAGGCCC
Organism: Kitasatospora sp. MBT63; assembly: GCF_000710465.2. GTDB lineage: Bacteria > Actinomycetota > Actinomycetes > Streptomycetales > Streptomycetaceae > Kitasatospora. The sequence goes on from NZ_JAIZ01000669.1 coordinate 25,721, forward strand.
GGCAGCTGGCGGCGTGCTCCTGGCCGGCCGCGGTGTGGTCGCGGGCCAGCTCGTCGTCGATCGCCTTGTCGTCGGCGCGGCCGGTGGCGACCAGGCGTCCGAGCAGGCTCCAGCGCAGTTCGGTGTCGACGGCCAGGCCGTCCAGCACGGTGGAGCCGTCCAGCAGGCCGTCCAGCAGGGCGAGCTGCTCGTCGGTGCGGGCGACGCCGGCCAGCGTCCGGGCCCAGGCCAGCTGGTGGTCGCTGCCGGGGGCGGCGGCGCGCAGCTGCTCCTCGGCGGCGGCGGCCCAGCGGGCCAGGCCCTGCTCGCGCCAGGCCGGGTCGGTGTAGGCGTCCAGGGCCAGCTTGACCTGGCGCTGCACCGACTGGACCACGCCGATGTCGGACTCCCGGCCGAGGCCGGACAGCGCCAGCGACAGGTAGTCGCGGGCGGCCAGTTCGCCGTCGCGGGTCATGTCCCAGGCCGAGGCCCAGCACAGGGCGCGCGGCAGCGACTCGGTGAAGCCGCCGAGGTGCTCGGTGACGACGGCCAGCGAGCCCTCGTCCAGGCGGACCTTGGCGTAGGACAGGTCGTCGTCGTTGAGCAGCAGCACGGCGGGCTTGGCGCGGCCGGCCAGCTGCGGGACGTCGGTGCGCGCGCCGTCGACGTCGAGCTCGATCCGGTCGGTGCGCACCAGCGCGCCGTCCTGCAGCTCGTAGACGCCGATGGCGATCCGGTGCGGGCGCAGCACGGCCTCGCCCTTGGCGCCGGCCGGGAGGGCCGGGGCCTCCTGGAGGACCGCGAAGGAGGAGATGGTGCCGTCGGCGGCGACCTCGAGGGCCGGGCGCAGGACGTTGATGCCGGCCGTCTCCAGCCAGGCCTTGGACCAGGTCTTCAGGTCCCGGCCGCTGGCCTTCTCCAGGGCGCCGAGCAGGTCGCTGAGGCGGGTGTTGCCCCAGGCGTGCTGCTTGAAGTAGGCGCGCACGCCCTCGAAGAAGGCGTCCTGGCCGACGTAGGCCACCAGCTGCTTGAGCACCGAGGCGCCCTTGGCGTAGGTGATGCCGTCGAAGTTGACCTGGACGTCCTCCAGGTCGTTGATCTCCGCCATGATCGGGTGGGTGGACGGCAGCTGGTCCTGCCGGTACGCCCAGGTCTTCATCTGGTTGGCGAAGGTGGTCCAGGAGTTCGGCCACTTGGAGCCCGGCGCCTCGGCCTGGCAGACCGCCTCGGCGAAGGTCGCGAACGACTCGTTCAGCCACAGGTCGTTCCACCACTCCATGGTGACCAGGTCGCCGAACCACATGTGGGCGAGCTCGTGCAGGATGGTGGCGGCGCGGCCCTCGTAGGCGGCGTCGGTGACCTTGGAGCGGAAGACGTACTGGTCGCGCAGGGTGACCGCGCCCGCGTTCTCCATCGCGCCGGCGTTGAACTCCGGGACGAAGAGCTGGTCGTACTTGGCGAACGGGTAGGGGAAGTCGAACTTCTCCTGGAAGTAGTCGAAGCCCTGCCGGGTGACCTCGAAGACCGCGTCGGCGTCGAGGAACTCGCGCAGCGACGGGCGGCAGTAGACGCCGAGCGGCACCCGCTGGTCGCCGTCGGCGTACTCGTCGAAGACGCCCACGTACGGGCCGGCCACCAGCGCCGTGATGTACGAGGAGATCCGCGGGGTGGGCTCGAAGGACCACACCTGGGTGTCGCCCTCGCCCGCCGGGACGGGGGTGGGGGAGTTGGAGACCACGACCCAGCCGGTCGGGGCGGTCACGGTGAACCGGAAGGTGGCCTTCAGGTCGGGCTGCTCGAAGCTGGCGAACACCCGGCGGGCGTCCGGCACCTCGAACTGGGTGTACAGGTAGGTCTCGCCGTCGACCGGGTCGACGAAGCGGTGCAGGCCCTCGCCGGTGTTGGTGTACGCGCAGTCGGCGACCACGCGCAGTTCGTTCTGCGCCTTCAGGCCCGGAAGGGCGATCCGGCTGTCGGCGAACAGGGCGAGGTCGAGCGACTCGCCGTTGAGCACGATCTCGGAGACGCTCGGCGCCACCAGGTCGATGAAACTGTCGGCGCCCGGCGTCGTGGCGGAGAACCGGACCACGGTGGTGGACCGGAACGTGCCCCCCGCCCGGGCGGTGCCCAGGTCGAGGTCGATCTCGTACGCGTCCACGTGCAGGAGCTGGGCCCGGGTGCGGGCCTCCTCACGGGTCAAGTTGGTGCCAGGCACTCGCAGGACTCCTTTGTCAGGCTCGGATGCAGAGGCATCCTCCCATGCCGGGTCCGGCGTGGACCTGCGTATATCCGGGGTCGTGCGGGGGCGCACGCAGGTTTCGGAACGGTCCCGGTTGGCGTTTGACCCGGCGCCGGGTGGGGGGCTGAGCTTAGAGTTCAGAAGTTGAAGCTGAACAGCTGGTTGAGGGATCAACACCACCGGGTGACGACCACCGAAGCCACGGAGCTCCGCCGCAATGGCGCGGCAGGGGCGGGGACGGTCGAGTCCCCGTGCCCTGGGAGGGTGAATCATGTCGATGGACACACCGGGATCGCAGTCGTCGCTGCACCGGGCCAACCTCGAAAGGGTCCTGCGTGCGGTGCGGATGGCCGGCTCGCTGACCCAGGCCGAGATCGCCCGTGGCACCGGACTGTCGGCCGCCACGGTGTCCAACATCGTCCGGGAGCTCAAGGAGAGCGGGACCGTCGTGGTCGCCGACACCTCCTCGGGCGGCCGCCGGGCGCGCAGCGTCTCGCTCAGCGGGGACGCCGGGATCGTGGTGGGTGTCGACTTCGGCCACACCCACCTGCGGGTCGCGGTCGGCAACCTGGCCCACCGGGTGCTGGCCGAGGAGAGCGAGCCGATCGACGTCGACGTCTCGGCCCAGCAGGGCTTCGACCGGGCCGAGGCCATGGTCGAGCGGCTGCTGACGCAGGCGGGCTTCCGGCCGGACAAGGTGATCGGCGTCGGCCTGGGCGTGCCCGGGCCGATCGACCTGGAGACCGGCGCGCTCGGCTCCACCGCGATCCTGCCCGGCTGGACCGGCATCGCCCCGGGCAAGGAGCTGGCCCAGCGCCTGGGCATGGAGGTGCACGTCGACAACGACGCCAACCTCGGCGCGCTGGGCGAGCTGGTCTGGGGCGCCGGGCGCGGGCTGGGCGACCTGGCGTACATCAAGGTGGCCAGCGGTGTCGGCTCCGGGCTGGTGATAAACGGCCAGATCTACCGGGGGCCCGGCGGTACGGCCGGCGAGATCGGGCACATCACGCTGGACGAGGCCGGACCGGTCTGCCGCTGCGGCAACCGCGGCTGCCTGGAGACCTTCGTCGGCTCCCGCTACCTGCTCAACCTCTTGAACGCCAACCACCCCGGGGAGTTGACCCTGACCAAGGTGGTGCAGCTGGCCCAGCAGGGTGACCTCGGCTGCCGCCGGGTGATCGCCGACGCGGGCCGGCAGATCGGGATGGGCGTGGCCACCCTGTGCAACCTGCTCAACCCGCGTCGGATCATCCTCGGCGGGGACCTCGCCGAGGCCGGTGAGCTGGTGCTTTCCCCGATCCGGGACTCCGTGGCGCGGTACGCGATCCCGAGCGCGGCGCGGCAGCTGTCGGTGGTCCCCGGCACTCTCGGGGGCCGCGCGGAGGTGCTCGGCGCGCTCGCCCTGGTGATGAGCGAGATGGGTGAATCCGGCGCAATCCGGCAGACCGGCCCGGCGGTGGCGGCCCAGGCCTGACCGGTCGGCAGAGGCGGCGCCGGGGCCGGTTGGTCTCGGCTTCGCCTTCAGGAAGATAACGAAAGGGTTCGAATCCCCGGAGTTCCGGTTTTACTTATTGACGACAAGCCGACGAGACGGGTTGACTCCCTTCCACCTCGCCGCAACGTTGCGGCTCTGTCAGGGAGGCACCCCCACCATGAACGCAATGATGCGTCGCGCTGTCATCGGTACCGCCGCGGTCTCGATGGCCCTCTCCATGGCCGCCTGTGGCAAGGCCGGCAGTGACAAGAAGGACAGCGCCGCGTCCGGCGACACCAAGTCGATCGGCCTGCTGCTCCCCGAGAACGCCTCGTCCACCCGTTACGAGTCCTTCGACAAGCCCTTCATCGAGGCCAAGGTCAAGGCGCTCTGCTCGGACTGCAACGTCAAGTACTCCAACGCCGAGGGTTCCGCGGCCAAGCAGAAGCAGCAGTTCGACACCCTGATCGCGCAGGGTGTGAAGGTGATCATCCTGGACGCCTTCGACGCCAAGTCGACCCAGTCCTGGGTCAAGGAGGCGGCCGACAAGGGCGTCAAGGTCATCGCGTACGACCGCCTGGCCACCGGCCCGGTCGCCGCGTACGTCTCGTTCGACAACGAGAAGGTCGGCGAGCTGCAGGGCCAGGCCCTGGTCGACGCCCTGGGTGCCAAGGCCGCCGACGCCAACATCGTCATGATCAACGGTGACGACGCCGACCCGAACGCCGGCAAGTTCAAGGCCGGTGCGCACAAGGTCCTCGACGGCAAGGTCAAGAAGGTCGTCTACGAGCAGTCCGGTGAGTGGAAGCCCACCGTCGCGGGCCAGAAGGTCGGCGCCGCCATCACCCAGCTCGGCAAGGACGGCTTCCAGGCCGTCTACTCCGCCAACGACGGCATGGCCGCCGCGATCATCACCCAGCTCAAGGGCGCGGGCATCACCGTCCCGGTCGGCGGTCAGGACGCCGGTCTCGACGCCATCCAGCGCCTGGTGTCGGGCGACCAGGCCTACACCATCTACAAGGCCTACCGGCCGCTGGCCGACTCGGCCGCCGAGCTCGCCGTCGACCTGCTGCAGGGCAAGGACATCAAGTCCGTCGCCTCCGCCAGCATCGACAGCGACACCGACAAGGGCATCCCGGCCAAGCTGCTCGACCCGAAGGTCGTCACCAAGGCCAACATCAAGGACACGGTGATCGCCGACGGCCTCTACAAGGCCTCGGACATCTGCACCGCGGACTTCGCCGCCGCCTGCACCGCGGCCGGCCTGCAGTAATCCCCCGAGCGGGCGGCGCCTTCCTCCCCGGGAGGCGCCGCCCGCCCCGGCGTGACGTGCCCACCCCCCGCCTTCCGGACGTGAAGGCGGCCGCCACGCCCCCCACCCTTTTCGCACTACCCCTTCGCGCCCGGGCCGGCGCGCGGGCGGCCGTGCCACGCCCGGTACCGGGCGGCGCGGAACGAAGGAGATGGTTCACGTGACAGGCGCACCCGTACTGGCGTTGCGCGGGGTCTCCAAGCGCTTCGGCGCCGTCCAGGCGCTGACCGATGTTCAGCTGGAGGTCCACGCCGGCGAGGTGGTCGCCCTGGTCGGCGACAACGGCGCCGGCAAGTCGACCCTGGTGAAGACCATCGCGGGCGTCCACCCGATCGATGAGGGCGTCATCGAGTGGGACGGCAAGCCGGTCGGCATCAACCGCCCGCAGGACGCCCAGCACCTCGGCGTCGCCACCGTCTACCAGGACCTGGCGCTCTGCGACAACCTCGACGTGGTCGGCAACCTCTTCCTCGGCCGCGAGCTGAAGAAGTTCGGCACGCTCGACGAGGTCGGCATGGAGAAGCGCGCCAAGGAGCTGCTCGACACCCTGTCGATCCGCATCCCCAGCGTCCGCATCCCGATCGCCGCGCTCTCCGGCGGCCAGCGCCAGGTGGTCGCGATCGCCCGCGCCCTGGTCGGCGACCCGAAGATCGTCATCCTGGACGAGCCCACCGCGGCCCTCGGCGTCGAGCAGACCGCCCAGGTGCTCGACCTGGTCGAGCGGCTCCGCGAGCGGGGCCTCGGCGTGATCCTGATCAGCCACAACATGGCCGACGTCAAGGCCGTCGCCGACACCGTCGCGGTGCTGCGCCTCGGCCGCAACAACGGTGTCTTCGAGGTGGCCTCCACCTCGCACGAGGAGATCATCTCCGCCATCACCGGCGCCACCGAGAACGCCGTGACCCGGCGTCAGGCACGTCTCGCGGAGGACGCGAAGTGACCACCAACCAGACCACCACCGACACGCCGCCGGCCGCGATCGACCCCCGGCTGCTGGTCCGCGAGGCGGGCTTCGCGGGCTACCTCGAAGAGTTCAAGCGGAAGATGAAGAGCGGCGACCTCGGCTCGGTGCCGGTCGTGCTCGGGCTGATCCTGATCGCCGCCATCTTCCAGACCGTCTCCGGCGACTTCCTGAACGCCGACAACCTCACCAACATCACCAAGTGGATCGCCGGCCCCGGCCTGATCGCGGTCGGCATCGTCTTCGTGCTGCTGCTCGGTGAGATCGACCTGTCGCTCGGCTCGGTGGCCGGCGTCTCGGCCGCCATCGCCTCGGTGCTCTCGGTGCGCTCCGGCCTCAACGAGTGGCTGGCCGTCCTGATCGCGATGGGCGTCGGCATCGGCATGGGCGCCCTGCACGGCTTCTTCTTCGCCAAGATCGGCGTCCCGGCCTTCGTGGTCACCCTGGCCGGCATGCTGGCCTGGATGGGCCTGCAGAACTCCGTCCTCGGCGACAAGGGCACCGTCAACCTGCTCAACGACGGCGTGATCGCCAAGCTCGACACCTACTTCCTCGGTGACGGCGACGTCTTCTTCACCTGGGCCTTCGCGCTCCTCGGCATCGCGCTGTTCGGCGCCGGCCAGCTGATCGACAGCCGCCGCCGCTCGGCCGCCGGCCTCGCCGCCCGCCCGATGAGCGAGATCGCCCTGCGCACCGGCGTGATCGCCGTGATCGGCCTGGTCGCGGCGTACATGCTGAACCAGGACCGCGGCCTGCCGCTGCCCCTGGTGGTCTTCTTCGGCATCGTCGTGGTCACCGACTTCGTGCTGCGCCGCACCTCCTACGGCCGGCAGATCTTCGCGGTCGGCGGTGGCGTCGAGGCGGCCCGCCGCGCGGGCATCAACGTCGCCTGGGTCCGGATCTCGGTCTTCATGATCTCGGCCGGCATGGCCTCGCTCGGCGGCCTGTTCATCGCCTCCCAGCAGGGTTCGGCGGACAAGCTGCTCGGTGGCGGCAGCGTGCTGATGAACTCGATCGCCGCGGCGGTCATCGGCGGCACCAGCCTGTTCGGCGGCCGCGGCAAGACCTGGTCGGCGCTGCTCGGCATCCTGGTGATCCAGTCGATCATCACCGGCCTGGACCTGGTCCACGTCAACCAGGCCATCCAGTACATGATCACCGGCGCGGTCCTGCTCGGCGCGGTGGTCCTGGACTCGGTCTCGCGCCGGACCCAGAAGTCCTCCGGCCGCGGCTGACAACTGCCGTACGGTGTGAGGCTCGGCACCCGAACCATTCGGGTGCCGGGCCTCGTCGTGTCGGTGGAAGGGGCCATCGGTGCTGATGGGACGGCGTCGGACGACCGGCCGCCGACCCGGACGTCACCGGTGCGATCAGTACGACAACCGCCGTGCCGCATGGCGTCCGGCAGGCGGACATTAGACTCGACCGGTCAAGGGTGTGCCGGCCCAGCGCCGAAGCACCCCGCACCCACGGGCGACGCCGCCCGTCGGGCTCGTCCCGGGCCCGGGAACTTGTGAACGAGGAGGAACGGGTGGCCCTGCTGACCCGCATTAGGGGACCGCGCGATCTCGACCGGCTCACCCCGGCGCAGCTGGCCGCACTGGCCGAGGAGATCCGCGGCTTCCTGGTCGAGGAGGTCTCCAAGACCGGTGGCCACCTCGGCCCCAACCTCGGCGTGGTCGAGCTGACCATCGCGCTGCACCGGGTCTTCGACTCGCCGCGCGACCGCATCCTCTTCGACACCGGCCACCAGAGCTACGTCCACAAGCTGCTCACCGGCCGCCAGGACTTCTCGCAGCTGCGGATGAAGGGCGGCCTGTCCGGCTACCCGTCCCGCGCCGAGTCCGAGCACGACGTGATCGAGAACTCGCACGCCTCCACCGTGCTCGGCTACGCGGACGGCCTGGCCAAGGCCAACCAGCTCCAGGGCCACAAGGACCGCCCCGTGGTCGCCGTGATCGGCGACGGCGCGCTCACCGGCGGCATGGCCTGGGAGGCGCTCAACAACATCGCCGACGCCAAGGACCGCCCGCTGGTCATCGTCGTCAACGACAACGAGCGCTCCTACTCGCCGACCATCGGCGGCCTCGCCAACCACCTCGCCACCCTGCGCACCACCCAGGGCTACGAGCGCTTCCTGTCCTGGGGCAAGGACGCGCTGCAGCGCACCCCGGTGGTCGGCCAGCAGCTGTTCGAGACGCTGCACGGCGCCAAGAAGGGCCTGAAGGACTTCATCGCCCCGCAGGGCATGTTCGAGGACCTCGGGATCAAGTACATCGGCCCGATCGACGGCCACGACCTCACCGCCCTGGAGTCCGCGCTCACCAAGGCGCGCGGCTTCGGCGGCCCGGTGATCGTGCACTGCCTGACCGAGAAGGGCCGCGGCTACCACGCCGCCGAGAACAACGACGAGGACCGCTTCCACGCGGTCGGCGTCATCCACCCGGAGACCGGCCTGCCGATCAAGACCGCGGGCAAGGACTGGACCTCGGTCTTCGGCGAGGAGATGGTCGCCCTCGGCCGCGAGCGCAAGGACATCGTCGGCATCACCGCCGCGATGCTGCACCCGGTGGGCCTGGCGCCGTTCGCCAAGGCCTTCCCGAACCGGATCTTCGACGTCGGCATCGCCGAGCAGCACGCCGCCGTCTCCGCCGCCGGCCTGGCCACCAACGGCCTGCACCCGGTCGTCGCGGTCTACGCGACCTTCCTCAACCGGGCCTTCGACCAGGTCCTGATGGACGTCGCCCTGCACCGCCTCGGCGTCACCTTCGTGCTCGACCGCGCCGGGGTCACCGGCACCGACGGCGCCTCGCACAACGGCATGTGGGACATGTCGATCCTCCAGGTCGTCCCCGGGCTGCGGCTGGCCGCCCCGCGCGACGCCGACCAGCTCCGCGCCCAGCTGCGCGAGGCCGTCGAGGTCGACGACGCGCCCACCGTGGTCCGCTACTCCAAGGGCACCGTCGGCCCCGCCGTCCCCGCCGTCGGCACCGTCGGCGGCATGGACGTGCTGCGCGAGAGCGAGCCCTCGGACGGCGGGCGCCGCGCCGACGTGCTGATCGTCTCGGTCGGCGCGATGGCCCCGCTCTGCCTGGAGCTGGCCGACCTGCTCGCCGCCCAGGGCATCACCGCCACCGTGGTCGACCCGCGCTGGGTCAAGCCGGTCGACCCGGCGCTGCCCGCGCTCGCGGCCGAGCACCGGGTGGTCGTCACGGTCGAGGACAACGGCCGGGCCGGCGGCGTCGGCTCGGCGGTCGCCCAGGCCCTGCGCGACGCCGACGTCGACCTGCCGCTGCGCGACTTCGGCATCCCGCAGCAGTTCCTGGACCACGCCACCCGCGACCAGATCCTGGCCGAGATCGGCCTGACCGCCCCGGACATCGCCCGGCAGGTCACCGCACTGGTCTCCCGGCTCGGCGCCGAGGCCGTCCAGGCCTGACCTGCCCCGCCCGACCCGGCCGGCCCCGGGAGCGGTACCGCCGCTCCCGGGGCCGCTCCGCTCCCGGCGCCCGGACCGCCCCCGGGGCCCGGATCGCAGCTCCGGGAACCCTCGTCCGTGACCGGACCATTGGTACCGATGTCGGGACCGCCAGCGCCCTCCCACTGACCGCCCGGTAGGTTGTCACCTGTGCCCATCAACACCAGCCGCCTCACCGCCGCCCTGACCGCACGCGTACCCGCACGCGTCCGGACCGGGTACTGGACCAGGGTGGTCCCGGTGCTCGCGCTGCTCGCGGTGGTCACCCACCTCCCGTCCTTCCTGCGGCCGGTGTGGAGCCCCGACGAGGGCTACCTCGCGACGCAGGCCCGGATGCTGGCCGACGGCGGCGTGCTGTACGACACCGTGGTGGACCGCAAGCCCCCGCTGCTGCCCTGGCTGTACGAGGCCTGCTTCGCGGTCTTCGGCTCGGCCTCGCTGTGGCCGCTGCGCACCCTGGCGATAGTCGCCCACCTGGTCACCGCGGTCCTGCTGGCCTCACTGGCCCGCGGCCGCTGGGGCAACCGGGCCGGCGCCGCGGCGGGCGCGTTCTACCTGCTGCTGTCCATCGGGCTGTCCCCGGAGGACACCCAGGCGGCGACCTTCGAGGTCTTCATGCTGCCCGCGATGGCGGCCGCCTTCCGCTACGCCGAGCGGCGGCGCTGGCTGGCCGCCGGGATCGCGGTCGCGCTCTGCTCGCTGACCAAGCAGACCGGCGGGGCGGTGATGCTGCCGGTCCTGTGGATGCTGTACCAGGACGTCCGGCACCGCGGGGTGCCCTGGCGGCCCGCGCTGTTCAAGACCGCCTTCGGCTTCACCCTGCCGATAGCGCTGGTCGCGGCCATCCTCACCAAGCCCAAGGGCTTCCTGTTCTGGGTGGTCACCGGCAGCGGGGACTACGCCACCCTCGGCTCCAACTGGCTGCAGATGCTCGGCCGCGCCCTCGGCAACTCCGGCATCCTGCTCGCGGCCGGCCTCGGCTTCCTCGCCCCGGTCGGGTACCGCTTCTGGCTGCGGCGGCGCGGAACGCTGCCGACGGCGCAGGAGGAGCACGGCTCCACCAGCGACCTGTGGATCTGGCTGCTGTCCTCGGTGGTCGCGGTCAGCGTCGGCTTCCACTTCTTCGGCCACTACTACCTGCAGCTGATGCCGCCGCTGGTGCTGCTGGGCGTCGGCGCGGTCTCCACCTCGGCGGTCCGCTGGCGGCCGGTGGCCGTCTACTCGGCCGTCGCCGCGACCTTCTTCTGGGGCCTCGCGGTCTTCTGGCCCGGCCAGCGGCTCTACCAGACCACCGAGGTGGCCACCGCGGTCGCCGCCCAGACCACGCCCAAGGACACCGTGCTGGTCTGGGGCATGCACCCCGAGCTGTACTGGCTGGCCGACCGCCGCCCGGTCTCCCGCTACCTGACGGCCGGCTTCCTGACCAACTTCAGCGGCGGCAAGGACGGCCGCCAGGTCGGCGAGCAGTACAGCGTCTCCGAGGCCTGGCAGACCTTCGACGCGGAGCTCGCCAAGGGCTACCCCGAGGTGGTCGTCGACGACTCCGGCACCGCCCCGTACAACCCCGAACTGGTGCCCCGGATCGAGAGCCTGCTGGAGTCCCACTACGAGGTCGTCGGCATGACCGGCGACACGGTCATCTACCGCCTCAAGCGCTGACCCCGCCGGGGGCACGCCGGGGCGCGTCCCAGGGCGCGTCCCCCGGACACGCGGAACGGCGGAGCAGCCCCCGCCGGGGCCACTCCGCCGTTCCGTCCCTCAGGCCGTGGTTCAGGCCGGGATCGAGGCCACACCCGGGGCGAGGAACCGCTTCCCGTTGACCCGCTCCGAGACGCCCTCACGGTCCAGGTACGGGGTGATCCCGCCCAGGTGGAAGGGCCAGCCGGCGCCGGTGATCATGCACAGGTCGATGTCCTGCGCCTCGCCGACGACGCCCTCGTCCAGCATCAGGCCGATCTCCTGCGCGACGGCCTCCAGCGCCCGGGCGAGGACCTGCTCCTCGGTCAGCACGGTGTCGCCGAACGACAGCAGCGCCAGCACCTCGGGGTCCAGCACCTGCTGGCCGTCCTGCCACACGTAGAAGCCCCGCTTGCCGGCCTTGACCAGCTTGCCGAGGTTCTCGGAGACGGTGAACCGCTCCGGGAACGCCGCGGCCAGCGTCTCCGACACGTGCAGCGCGATGGCCGGGCCGACCAGCTCGAGCAGCACGATCGGCGACATCGGCAGGCCGAGCGGCAGCACGGCCTTCTCGACCGTCTCGATCGGGGTGCCCTCGTCGATGGCGCCCTGGATGGCGTCCATGAAGCGCAGCAGGATCCGGTTGACCACGAACGCCGGGGCGTCCTTGGTCAGCACGGCGGTCTTCTTGAGCTTGCGGGCGACCCCGAACGCGGTGGCCAGCGAGCCCTCGTCGGTCTTCTCGGCGCGGACGATCTCCAGCAGCGGGAGGATCGCGACCGGGTTGAAGAAGTGGAAGCCGACGACCCGCTCGGGGTGCTCCAGCTTCGACGCCATCTCGGTGACCGAGAGCGAGGAGGTGTTGGTGGCCAGGATGGTGGTCGGCGCGACCACGGCCTCCAGCTCGGCCAGCACGTTCTGCTTGACGCCCATCTCCTCGAACACGGCCTCGATCACGAAGTCCGCGTCCCCGAAGGCGACGGCCTTGTCCAGGTGGCCGGTGACCAGGCCCTTGAGCTTGTTGGCCTTGTCGTTGCCGATCCGGCCCTTGGCCAGCAGCTTGTCGATCTCGGCGTGGACGTAGCCCACGCCCTTGTCGATGCGCTCCTGGTCGATGTCGGTCAGGACGACCGGCACCTCCATCCGGCGCGCGAACAGCAGCGCCAGCTGGGAGGCCATCAGACCGGCGCCGACCACGCCGACCTTGGAGACCGGGCGGGCCAGCGACTTGTCCGGCGCGCCGAAGGGCTTCTTGGCCCGGCGCTGCACCAGGTTGAAGGCGTAGATGCCGCTGCGCAGCTCGCCGCTCATGATGAGGTCGGCCAGGGCCGCGTCCTCGGCGTCGAAGCCGGCCTGCAGGTCCTGGTCCTTGACCTGGGCGATGATGTCCAGCGCCTTGTAGGCGGCGGGGGCCGCGCCGTGCACCTTGGAGTCGGCGACCAGGCGGCCCCAGGCGACGGCGTCGTCCCAGGCCTTGCCGCGGTCGATCTCCTCGCGGGCCACCTCGGTGGCGCCGGTGAGCACGGAGGCCGCCCAGTTCAGCGACTGCTCCAGGAAGTCGGCGGGCTCGAAGATCGCGTCCGCGATGCCGAGCTCGAACACCTCCTTGCCCTTGAGCTGCTTGTTCTGGCTCATCGAGTTCTCGATGATGACCTTGACGGCCTTGGCCGGGCCGATCAGGTTCGGCAGGATGGTGCAGCCGCCCCAGCCGGGGACCAGGCCGAGGAAGACCTCGGGCAGCGAGAACGCCGGGACGCCGGAGCTGACGGTGCGGTAGGTGGCGTGCAGGCCGACCTCGACGCCGCCGCCCATCGCCGCGCCGTTGTAGAAGGCGAAGCTGGGGACGGGCAGCGCGGCGATCCGCTTGAAGACGTCGTGGCCGCCCTTGCCGATGGCCAGCGCGTCGCTGTGCTCCTTGAGCACCTCGACGCCCTTGAGGTCGGCGCCGACGGCGAAGATGAACGGCTTGCCGGTGATCGCGACGGCGACGATGTCACCGGCGGCGGCCTCGGCCTCGACCTGGTCCAGAGCCTCGGACAGCTTGGCCAGCGAACCCGGGCCGAAGGTGGTCGGCTTGGTGTGGTCGAAGCCGTTGTCCAGGGTGATCAGCGCCAGCTTGCCGGCCGCGAGCGGCAGGTCCAGGTGGCGTACGTGCGCGGTGGTGACGACCTCGCCGGGGAACAGCTCGGCGGCGCGCTTCAGCAGCTCAGTGGTGCTCATGGTCACTTACCACCCTCGAAGTGCGGGTTCTCCCAGATGATGGTCCCGCCCATGCCGAAGCCGATGCACATGGTGGTCAGGCCGTACCGGACGTCGGGGCGCTGCTCGAAGCGGCGGGCCAGCTGGTTCATCAGGCGCACGCCCGAGGAGGCCAGCGGGTGGCCGAAGGCGATCGCGCCGCCGTACGGGTTGACGCGCTCGTCGTCGTCGGCGATGCCGTAGTGGTCCAGGAACGCCAGTACCTGGACGGCGAAGGCCTCGTTGACCTCGAAGGCCTGGATGTCGTCGATCGTCAGACCGGCCTTGGCCAGCGCCTTCTCGGTTGCCGGGACGGGGCCGATGCCCATCACCTCGGGCTCGACGCCGGCGAAGGCGTACGAGACCATGCGCATCTTGACCGGGAGGCCGAGCTCCTCGGCGACGTCCTCGGCGGCCAGCAGCGAGGCGGTGGCACCGTCGTTCAGACCGGCCGAGTTGCCCGCGGTGATGTTGCCGTGCGGACGGAACGGGGTCTTCAGGCCGGCCAGGTTCGCCATCGTGGTGCCCGGGCGCATCGGCTCGTCCGTGGTCGCCAGGCCCCAGCCGGTCTCGCCGGCGTCGGGGTTGGTGTTGCGGATCGCGATCGGCACCAGGTCGGGCTGGATGTCGCCGTTGGCGTACGCCTTGGCGGCCTTCTCCTGGGAGCGCACGGCGTAGGCGTCGCAGCGCTCCTTGGTGAGGTGCGGGAAGCGGTCGTGCAGGTTCTCGGCGGTCATGCCCATGAACAGGGCGGACTCGTCGACCAGCTTCTCCGAGACGAAGCGCGGGTTCGGGTCCACGCCCTCGCCCATCGGGTGCCGGCCCATGTGCTCGACGCCACCGGCGACCACGATGTCGTACGCGCCGAAGGCGATGCCGCCCGCGGTCGCGGTGACGGCGGTCAGCGCGCCGGCGCACATCCGGTCGATGGAGTAGCCCGGGACGGACTTCGGCAGGCCGGCCAGCAGCGCGGCGGTGCGGCCGATGGTCAGACCCTGGTCGCCGATCTGCGTGGTGGCCGCGACGGCGACCTCGTCGATCCGCTCGACGGGCAGGTTCGGGTTGCGGCGCACGAGCTCACGGATGCACTTGACGACGAGGTCGTCGGCCCGGGTCTCGTGGTAGATGCCCTTCGGGCCTGCCTTGCCGAACGGGGTGCGGACGCCGTCGACGAAGACGACGTCCCTCGCGGTACGAGGCACGGGGGCTCTCCTCCCAGGGGGACATGACGTAGGACGCAGAGATCGGCTCACAGGTGGAGCTGCGCTGCTTCACGGCCATGCTACCCGCCGGTAACTAGGTTGCCCATAGCCGACCACCGGATCTGCCCGTGTGTCCCCGGACACGTGCCCGCGGGAACCCGCGAGGGGGCGCCGGGGAGGACCCCGGCGCCCCCTCGCGGCGGGCCCGCTGCTACTCGGCGGGCGCCGGCGCTGGCGGCTCGACGAAGGCGGCGGCCAGCGCCGGGCCGACCAGGTCGACCTGCCACTGGCGG
>NZ_JAIZ01000669.1:40657-45004 GCF_000710465.2 Kitasatospora sp. MBT63
GAGCCGCCGGAGGGCCGCCGAGACCTGCTCCGCGCTCGCGTCGGCCGGCGGCTCCCAGGCCACCCGGCGGACCAGGTCCGGGGTGATCAGGTTCTCGGCCGGTAGGTTGTGCTCCTCGGCCAGCGCGGCGACCGCGGCGCGGGCGGCGGTCAGCCGGGCCGCGGCGACCGGGTCCTTGTCGGCCCAGGCGCGCGGCGGCGGCGGCCCGTCGTGCGGGGCGGAGGACGGCGGCAGCTGGTTCTCGGGGATCTCCCGGGCGCGCTGGAGGGCGGCCAGCCACTGGTCCAGTTGCTTGCGGTTGACCCGCGGCCCGAAGCCGGAGACGGCCAGCAGGGCGGGCGCGTTGAGCGGCATCGCCAGGGCGGCGTTGACGATCGCCACGTCGGGCAGCACCCGGCCGGGGGAGACGTCCCGCTCCCGGGCGATCCGGTCACGGGCCTGCCAGAGTTCGCGGACCGCGGCGAGCTGGCGCCGACGGCGGACCTTGTGCAGCTGGGAGGTGCGCCGCCAGGGGTCGACCCGCGGCGCGGGCTTGGGCGCGTCGGCCAGTGCGGCGAACTCCTCCAGCGCCCAGCCGAGCTTGCCCTGGGCGTCCAGCTCCCGCTCGAGCGCGTCCCGCAGCTCGACCAGCACCTCGACGTCGAGCGCGGCGTACCGCAGCCACGGCTCGGGCAGCGGGCGGGTGGACCAGTCCACCGCGGAGTGCTCCTTGGCCAGCGAGAGGCCGAGCACGTTCTCGGTCATCGGGCCGAGACCGACCCGGGGGAACCCGGCCAGGCGCCCGGCCAGCTCGGTGTCGAACAGCCGGCGCGGACGCATGCCGACCTCGGAGAGGCACGGCAGGTCCTGGGTGGCGGCGTGCACCACCCACTCGGTGTCGGCCAGCGCCTCTCCGAGCCCGCTCAGGTCGGGACAGGCGATCGGGTCGACCAGCGCGGTCCCGGCCCCGGCCCGCCGCAGCTGGATCAGGTAGGCGCGCTGGCCGTAGCGGTAACCGGAGGCCCGTTCGGCGTCGACGGCGACCGGACCGGTGCCCGCTGCGAAGGCCGCGACCGTCGCGGCCAGCGCGTCCTGGTCCGCCACCACGGGTGGCAGCCCCTCCCTCGGCTCGAGGAGCGGGACCGGGGCTGTCTCTTCTGGGATGGCTGCTACGGCGTCGGTCACCCCCCAAGGGTACGACGGTACCCGCGCCCGGGAGTGTTGTCGGACTGGTCAGACCGGGTTCCGACATATGCCCCGGGCGCGGGCGGGCAGGTCGCAGGGGGAGGGACGGTGAAAAAGACGGCGGCCCGGAGGAAACGTTCCTCCGGGCCGCCACCACTGTGTCGGGCATGTGTGGAGCGGGTCAGTGGATGATGCCGGTCCGCAGTGCGACGGCGACCATGCCCGCCCGGTCACCGGTGCCGAGCTTGCGGGCGATCCGTGCCAGGTGGCTCTTGACCGTCAGTGCGGACAGGCCCATGGCGACGCCGATCGCCTTGTTGGACTGGCCCTCGGCCACCAGCCGGAGCACCTCGACCTCGCGGCCGGACAGCTCGCGGTAGGCGGAGGACTGCGTCCCGGGTGCGCCCGGCGCGCCGGGCGCACCCGGGGCTCCGGCCGCGCCGGGGACGCCCGGCATACCGGGACGGCGCATCCGCCCGGCCATCCCGGCCGCGCCCAGCGGCATGCCGGGACGGCCCGGCATCGCCACGTTGGTGCGGGTGCCGGTGACCACGTATCCCTTGACGCCGCCGGCCAGCGCGCTGCGGACCGCGCCGATGTCGTCGGCGGCGGACAGCGCCAGACCGTTCGGCCAGCCCGCGGCGCGGGTCTCGGCCAGGATGGTCAGCCCGGAGCCGTCGGGCAGGTGGACATCGGCGATGCAGATGTCGCGGGGGGTGGTGACCCGGGGACGGGCCTCGGCGATCGAGGAGACCTCGATGACGTCGCGCACACCCAGGGCCCACAGGTGGCGGGTGACGGTGTTTCGGACGCGCGGGTCGGCGATGACCACCATGGCGGTGGGCTTCGTCGGACGGTACGCGACCACGTTTGCGGGGTGCTCGAGAAGGACCGACACCAGGCCTCCTGTGGGGAGTGGCGGACGGAACCCCGAGGGGGCGGTCGGAGTGTTCCGCGTGTGGAAAGGGTCACTGACACCTTCGGCAGCATGCGTGCCCGGCTTTAGCGAATGATCACGATCTAGTGAGTAACAATACGGACAATTCGCGCAGATGATTGATACGACATGCCCGGAAATCGCACAGACTCGATCGATTTCGAAGCCCGATGGTCACGTCTGACCAGGTAATTGACACAGAGCGCGACGGAAGTCACACTCCGTCAGTCCTGCGGGTGGCGCTGCGGTGAGCGCGGCGTGACGTCCCTCAGTGGGGGCGCGGGCGACGGCGCGCGGGCATCGGCACCACTCCGCCGAGTGACGGGGCGTCGGCTGCCGGGAGCGGCGCGGGCACCGCCGGCGGCAGGCCGGCGCAGATGCACAGCAGGTCGCCCCAGGCGGCCAGGTGCCGTTCGAACCGGCCGTCGGACGGGGTCCAGGAGGCGCGCAGTTCGATCTCGGTGGACGAGGGCCGGTCGGCGAGCGCGCCGAAGTACTGCGAGGCGCAGTGGCTCACCGTGCCGCCCGGCGCGGTGTACCCGGCGCCGTGCGCCTGCAGCGCGTCCATCAGCCAGGACCAGCCGACCTCGGACAGCATCGGGTCGCCGGCCATCTCCGGCTCCAGCTCGGCCCGGGCCATGGTGACCACCCGGAAGTCCCCGTTCCAGGGCTCCTGGCCGGCCGGGTCGTGCAGCAGCACCAGCCGGCCGTCGGCCAGCTCCTCGCCGTCCACCTCGACCGTCGCGCCGATCGCGTACGCGAACGGGGCCAGCCGGCGCGGCGCGGGCGTGGCGGAGAGCACGAGCTCGGGGCGCAACCTGGCCCCGGCCAGCGCCTCGACCGCGTCCTGGAACTCGATCGGCGCCGACTCCTTGCCCGTTCCTCCACCGTGTGCGGGGTGCCCGCCGACCGCTGCCATGGTCTGAAGACTAGGTGCCCCGGCGCCGCATTCCGAGCACCTTTCGCAGGTCCGGCGTGCCGGAGCGGCCGCACAGGGGGGCATCCCGGCCGCATCTTGGACGAAAGCACCACTTCCCGGGGCCGGGCGCGCGCGGGGCGCGTGCGAAGATTTGGAGCGTGAGCGAGACTTCCGCGGCCACCCCCGCAGCCCAGACCGGTCAGCAGCCCCTCGCGCGCCGGGGCGCCGCGTACGACTCCGCCTTCCTGCGGGCCGCCCGCGGTGAGCCGGTGCCGCACACCCCGGTGTGGTTCATGCGGCAGGCCGGCCGCTCGCTGCCCGAGTACCTGAAGGTGCGCGAGGGCATCCCGATGCTGGACTCCTGCATGCGGCCCGACCTGGTCAAGGAGATCACCCTGCAGCCGGTGCGCCGGCACAAGGTGGACGCGGCGATCTTCTTCAGCGACATCGTGGTGCCGCTCAAGGCAGTCGGCATCGACGTCGAGATCAAGGGCGGCGTCGGCCCGGTGATCGCCGACCCGATCCGCACCGCCGCCGACCTGCAGCGGCTGCGCCCGCTGGAGCCCGACGACATGCCGTACATCACCGAGGCCGTCGGCCTGCTGGTGGACGAGCTGGGCGGCACGCCGCTGATCGGCTTCGCCGGGGCGCCGTTCACGCTGGCCAGCTACCTGGTCGAGGGCGGCCCGTCGAAGAGCTACGAGAACACCAAGGCGATGATGTACGGCGCGCCCGAGCTGTGGGCCGAGTTGGTCGACCGGCTGGCCGTCATCACCTCCGCCTTCCTGAAGATCCAGATCGAGGCCGGCGCCTCCGCGGTCCAGCTCTTCGACTCCTGGGCCGGCGCGCTGGCCCCCGAGGACTACCGCCGTTCGGTGCTGCCGGCCAGCGCCAAGGTGTTCGACGCGGTCGCCCCCTACGGCGTGCCGCGGATCCACTTCGGCGTCAACACCGGTGAGCTGCTCGGGCTGATGGGCGAGGCGGGCGCGGACATCGTGGGCGTCGACTGGCGGGTGCCGCTGGACGTCGCCGCCGAGCGGGTCGGCCCCGGCAAGGGCCTGCAGGGCAACCTCGACCCGGCCGTCCTGTACGCCCCCACCGCGGTGGTCGAGGCCAAGGCCCGCGAGGTGCTGGACGCCGCGGCCAAGGCGGTCGGCGACAGCCACCACATCTTCAACCTCGGCCACGGCGTGATGCCGAGCATGGACCCGGACGCGCTGAGCCGGCTGGTCGCCTTCGTGCACGAGTCCTCCGCCCGCTGAACCCGCGCGGGCCCGGCCGCCCGCCCCGCCGCCGCCCGGCCGCCCGCCCCACGGGGGCGTGGCAG
>NZ_JAIZ01000670.1 GCF_000710465.2 Kitasatospora sp. MBT63
CCTCCGGGCGGTGGGGCGCCGCCCGGACGGGCCGGGCGGCTGGACCGGTGACGTAACCGGCCGCCGCGGCGCGCTAACGGCCGCGCCCGGCCCGTGACCCGGGCGGGCGACCGCGACCCCTCGACCGGCCCCGTACGGCGGGCCCCCGCGCCCGGTTCAGCCGGCCGGTACCGTCACCCGCTGGGCGAGCAGGGCCCGGGCCCGGGCGAGCGCGGCCCCCGGATCCCGCAGGCCGGTGTAGACGCAGACCGTGTACAGGGCGTCCTCCCGGCGGCGGTGCGCCGTCCGGTCGGTGGCGGGCCGTCCGGCCAGGGCGTCCAGCTCGCGGACGAGTCGGGCGAGGGCGGTGTAGTCGATCAGCGGCATGGAACCACTCCGTTGCGAAGGCGGTGTGTCGGGTTTGGCGCTACCCCGGCCCCTCGCGGGCAACCACGCGGACCGGCGGGTGTCCGACTTCTCCCCCGGCTCCCTCCCCCATCGGCACACAATGTCCACATTCCGCCCGGTCCGGTGGGATTCGCCCGCCGGGTCGGCCACTCGGAGGGCCGTCCCCGGGCGGCTCCCCCGATCGGCCGCAAAAAAGGTGGCGCAAGATTGTTTCGAATGGCGGCGGCCGGTGGATCGCCGGACACTCGAAAGTCCCGGGGGGCATCTCGACGTATTGAGAGGCGACCCGTGAAATCACGACCCACCGGGATTGTCGTCGCCGCGGCGGCGGCTTCCCTCGCTCTGGCGCTCAGCTCCTGCGGCAGCGCCGGCCAGTCCACGTCCGCCTCGTCCTCCGGCTCCGGCTCGGGGACGGGCACGGTGAAGATCGGCCTGCTCCTCCCGGAGTCCAAGACCACGCGGTACGAGCAGTTCGACAAGCCCCTGATCGAGCAGAAGATCAAGGAGCTGGTCCCGAACGCGCAGATCGACTACTACAACGCCAACCAGGACGCGACGCTCCAGCAGACCCAGGTCGACACCGCCCTCACCAAGGGCAACCAGGTGCTGATCCTGGACGCGGTGGACGCCAAGGCCATCCAGTCCTCGGTCCAGAAGGCGCACGACGCCGGCGTCAAGGTGGTCGCCTACGACCGGCTGGCGCAGGGGCCGGTCGACTCGTACGTCTCCTTCGACAACCACAAGGTCGGCGAGCTCCAGGGCCAGGCCCTGGTGGCGGCCGTCGGTGACAAGGCCTCCGCCGGCAAGATCATCATGATCAACGGCTCGCCCACCGACCCCAACGCGGCCGACTTCAAGGCGGGCGCGCACAGCGCCATCGACGGCAAGCTCACCGTCGGCAAGGAGTACGACACGCCGAACTGGGACCCGAACAACGCCAACCAGGAGGCCGCCGCGGGCATCACCGCGATCGGCGCCCCGAACGTGGTCGGCGTCTACTCGGCCAACGACGGCATGGCGGCGGGCATCGCGACCGCCCTCAAGGCGGCCAACCTCAGCGTCCCGCTGACCGGTCAGGACGCGCAGCTGGACGCCGTCCAGCGGATCCTGGCCGGCACCCAGACGATGTCGATCTACAAGCCGTACAAGCCGGAGGCCGACACCGCCGCCCAGATGGCCGTCGCCTTCGCCCAGGGCAAGTCGCTGACCTCGGAGGTGGCGTCCGCCAAGGCCACCAGCGGCAGCGGCCAGGCGGTCCAGTCCAACCTGATCACGCCGATCGTGCTCACCAAGGACAACATCAAGTCCACCGTGGTCGCCGACGGCCTGTACACCGTGGCCCAGATCTGCACCCCCGACTACGCCGCCGCCTGCGCCGCAGCCGGTCTGCAGTAACCCCCACCGTCCGGAGGAGTTGATAGCCATGGCGGGTCCTCCCGTGCTGGCACTGCGCAGCGTCTCCAAGCGGTTCGGCGCGGTGCAGGCCCTCACCGAGGTCGAGTTGGACGTGGCGGCCGGCGAGGTGGTCGCCCTGGTTGGCGACAACGGCGCCGGCAAGTCCACCCTGGTGAAGGCGATCGCCGGGGTCAACCAGCCCGATGAGGGTGTGATCGAGTGGGAGGGCCGGCCGGTGGTGATCCACCGGCCGCAGGACGCCCAGCACCTGGGGGTCGCGACGGTCTACCAGGACCTCGCGCTCTGCGACAACCTCGACGTGGTCGGCAACCTCTTCCTCGGCCGGGAGCTGAGGCGGTTCGGCGTGCTCAACGAGGTCGGCATGGAACGGCGCTCGCGCGAGCTGCTGGACACCCTGTCGATCCGGATCCCGAGCGTGCGGATCCCGATCGCCTCGCTCTCCGGCGGTCAGCGCCAGGTGGTCGCCATCGCCCGCGCCCTGATCGGCGAACCCAAGATCGTGATCCTCGACGAGCCGACCGCCGCCCTCGGCGTGGAGCAGACCGCCCAGGTCCTCGACCTGGTGGAGCGCCTGCGCGACCGGGGGCTCGGGGTCATCCTGGTCAGCCACAACATGGCGGACGTGATGGCGGTCTCCGACAGGGTCGCGGTGCTGCGCCTCGGCCGTAACAACGGAGTCTTCGACGTCCGCTACACCAACCAGCAGGAGATCATCTCCGCCATCACGGGAGCCACGGACAACGCCGTGACCCGGCGCCAGTCCCGCGGCCAGGAGGGGGTGTCATGAACGGTGACGACCACCGGGAGCCGGGCCACGTCCCGCTCCCCGAGGACAGCATGTCCAGGGACGGGGTGAACGCGCCGGTCCCGGTCGCGCACGACGCGATCCCCGCCGTCGACCCCCGGCTGATCGTCCGCCAGGAGGGCATCTCCGGATACCTGGGCGAGTTCAAGCGCCGCCTGAGCAGCGGTGAGCTGGGCTCGCTGCCGGTGGTGCTGGCCCTGATCGTGATCTGGGCCGTGTTCGGCAGCCTCGACAGCAGCTTCCTGTCGGCACAGAACCTGTCCAACCTCTCGCAGCAGATCGTCGGCACCGGCATGATCGCCATCGGCGTGGTGTTCGTGCTGCTGCTCGGCGAGATCGACCTGTCGGTGGGCTCGGTCAGCGGCCTGTGCGCCGCGATCTTCGCGGTGCTCGACGTCACCCACGGCGTCAACCAGTGGGTCGCGCTGGTCGCCGCCCTGGTCGGCGGCGCCCTGGTCGGCCTGATCCAGGGCCTGTTCTTCGCCAAGGTCGGCGTGCCGGCCTTCGTGGTCACCCTCGCGGGCAACCTGGGCTGGAACGGCCTGATGCTGCAGATCCTCGGGTCCAGCGGCACCATCAACCTGTCCGGCAACGACATCGTCTCCCGGCTGTACTCCACCATCTACAGCAAGACCATCGCCGCCTACGGCACCGCCGCGATCGGGGTGGCGCTGTTCCTGGTCGCCTCGCTGCTCGACGCCAGGCGGCGGCGGGCGGCCGGGGTGCCCTCCCGTCCGCCCGCGGACATCGCGCTGCGGACGGTGGCGCTGGCGGTGGTGGCCTTCGCGGCCGCGTACACGCTCAACCAGTACAAGGGGCTGCCGCTGGCGCTGCTGATCTTCCTGATCTTCATCGTGGTGCTGGACTTCGTGCTCCGCCGGACCACCTACGGGCGCCAGGTCTTCGCACTCGGCGGCAACATCGAGGGGGCCCGGCGGGCCGGTATCAACGTGTCCTGGACCAGGATCTCGGTGTTCATGATCTGTTCCACCATGGCGGCCGTCGGCGGCCTGTTCCTGGCGGCGCAGATCCAGTCCGCCAGCCAGACCTCCGGCGGCGGCAACCTGCTGATGAACTGCATCGCGGCGGCCGTCATCGGCGGCACCAGCCTGTTCGGCGGGCGCGGCTCGACCTGGTCGGCGCTGCTCGGTGCGCTGGTGATCGGCTCGATCCAGTCCGGGATGAACATCATGGGCCTGAGCAACGCCATCCAGTTCATGATCACCGGCGCGGTGCTGCTGGCCGCCGTGGTGATCGACTCGCTGTCCCGCAAGACCCAGAAGGCGGCCGGCCGCGCCTGAGCCGCCACCGCCGCCACCGCGCCCCCTCGCCGCCCGGCGAGGGGGCGCGTCGCGCGCTCCGCCGCGCGCTGGTGCGATCGGATGACCCGCCCGGCCGCACCCGGCCTGTCGGGCCGGGAGCGGCCGCGGGGGCCGCCAGGATGCGGCCATGATTCGCACACGTCATGCCGCCGCGGCCGCCCTCGCGGCGGGCACCGCGCTGCTGCTCCCGCTGTTCCCCGGCCGGGCCGTCCCCGCCGCGGCCGCCGTCCCGCAGGCCGGGCAGGCCCTGGTGCGTCCCGTACCGCCGGCCGACCGGGTGTCCGCCTACCTGGACCGCATCCGGGACCGGCCGCAGGAGCTCCGGGCGTTCTTCGAGGCCCTGCCCAAGGGCGGTGACCTGCACAACCACCTCTCCGGGGCGGCCTCCACCGAGCTGCTGATCCAGCTCGCCGCCGAGGACGGGCTGTGCATCGACACCGCCACCTCGACCGCGGTCGTCGGCGGCCCCTGCCCCGCGGGCAGCCGCCCCGCGGCCGACGCCGTCACCGACCCCGCCTTCCGGCAGCAGGTGATCCGGGCCTGGTCGATGCAGGACTTCGTGCCCGGCGCCGAGTCCGGCCACGACCACTTCTTCGCCACCTTCGGGAAGTTCGGCGAGGCCTCCTGGCGGCACCCCGGCCGGATGCTGGCCGAGGTCACCGACACCCTCGCCCGGCAGAACCAGTCCTACCTGGAGACCATGTCGACGCCCGCGTCCGGCGGGGCGGCGGCACTGGCCGCCAAGGTCGGCTTCGACAGCGACCTCGCCGCGCTGCGCGCCAGACTGCTGGCCGACGACCAGATCGGCGCCCTGGTGCGGACCGCCTCCGGCGAGGCCGACGCGGCGCTGACGGAGTTCCGGGCCACCTCGCACTGCGACGGCGACGACCCCGCACCCGGCTGCGCCGTGACCGTACGGTTCATCTCGCAGGCCTCCCGGGCCTCCACACCCGCCCGGGTCTTCACCCAGCTGCTGCTCGGCATGGAACTCGCCCGGCACGACCCGCGCTACGTCGCGGTCAACCTGGTCCAGCCCGAGGACGCGCCCGCCTCGCTGGAGAACTACCGGCTGCAGATGCAGATGCTGGACTACCTGCACGGCGAGTACCCCGAGGTGCACATCACGCTGCACGCCGGTGAGCTGGTACCCGGCCTGGTCAAGCCCGAGGACCTGCGCTTCCACATCCGCGAGGCGGTGCTCACCGGGCACGCCGACCGGATCGGCCACGGCGTCGACCTCGCCCACGAGGACGACCCCGAGGGGCTGCTGCGCACCATGGCCGCCCGGCACGTCCTGGTGGAGGTGCCGCTGACCAGCAACGAGCAGATCCTCGGGGTCAGCGGCCCGGAGCACCCGTTCCCGCGCTACCTCGCAGCGGGCGTCCCGGTGGCGCTGGCCACCGACGACCCGGGCGTCTCGCGCGGCGACATCACCACCGAGTACCAGCGGGCCGCGCTCACCTACGGCCTGGACTACCGGGTGCTGCGCGACCTCGCCCGGGCGTCGCTGGAGTACGCCTTCCTGCCCGGCCGCAGCCTGTGGGCCGACCGGGACGGCTACCGGCCGGCCGCCGAGTGCGCCCACGACCCGCTCGGCGAGGACGAGCCGAGCGCGGCCTGCGCGGCGCTGCTCGACGACAACCCCAAGGCCGAGCTGGAGTGGCGCGAGGAGTGCGCGTTCCGGACCTTCGAGCAGGCGGTGCTCGGCCGCCAGTCCTGACGTGCCGGAGCCCCGGCCGGTCCGCGGAGGGACCGGCCGGGGCTCCTGACGTGCCCGCTACTCGCTCTTGATGGCGTCCAGGACGTTCAGCCGGGCGGCCCGGCGGGACGGCCAGGCGGCGGCCAGCAGGCCGATCGCCGCGGCCAGCACCAGGAACAGCAGGATCTGCGCAGGCGGCACCACCGTGGTCAGCTCCTTGAAGTCCCCGGCCACGGCCCGGTTCCCGGCCCAGGCCACCACCACGCCCAGCCCGATGCCGACCGCCGCGCCGAACAGCGCGATCAGCAGCGACTCCAGCCGGACCATCCGGCCGACCCCGCGCCGGTCCAGGCCGATCGCCCGCAGCATGCCGATCTCGCGGCGCCGCTCGAAGACCGACATCGCCATCGTGTTGACCACACCCAGGACCGCGACCACCACGGACATGCCCAGCAGGCCGTACATCATGTTCAGCACGTCGGTCACCATCTGGCGGGACTCGGCCTTCAGGTCCGCCTCGCCCTTCACCGAGATCAGCGGGTTGCCGCCGGTGGCGTCCTTGATGGCCTGCTTCAGCTCGGCGTCCGGGCCGTGCGCGCCCTTGACCAGGACCTTCTCCAGCCCGGCGCCCTCGGCGTGCGGGGCGATGAGCGAGTCCGGGGCGATCAGACCGGCCAGCGTGCCGGTGGACTCCACCACCCCGCCGATGGTCAGCTTCTCCTTGGCGCCGTCCTCGTAGACCACGTCCACGGTGTCGCCGGTCCTGACGTGCTGCCCCTTGGCGTAGCCCGTGCTGACCAGCAGCTTGCCCTGCTTCAGGGCGTCGGCCGAGCCTTCGGTGATCTTCACGGTGGCGACCTCGGCGATGGACGCCCCGTCGACGCCGGTCAGCCAGGTGGACTCCCCGTTGACCTCGGCCGGGACCATCCGCTCCCCGCTGCTGGCGGTGACCCCGGACGCCTTGGCGATCTGGGCGCCCACCTCGGGCGAGAGCATCGAGTAGTTGGCCATCGAGACCACGTAGTCGGCCTTGACATCCACCCCGGACGCCTTGTCCACGGCGTGGTTGACGGAGGCGCCGACCACGGTGAGCGCGGTGATCAGGGTGACGCCGATGGTGAGCGCCGAGGCGGTGGCCGCCGTCCGGCGGGGGTTGCGCAGCGCGTTCTCCCGGGCCAGCTTGCCCGGGGTGCCGTACAGCTTCTGCAGCACCGGGGAGAACAGGGCGATCAGCGGCCGCGACAGCAGCGGGGTCAGCACGAAGACGCCGATCAGCAGGGCCGCCGCACCCAGGCCCACCTGGTCGGTCGACTTGCCGGTCGCCCCCGCCAGCAGACCGCCGACGCCGACGGCGGTGATCAGCCCGCCGATAACGTTGCGCACCAGCAGGCCCTTCGGGGTGGCGGGCTGCTCGGCGCTGCTCATCGCGGCGACCGGGGCGATCCGGGCCGCCCGGCGGGCGGGCAGCCAGGCCGCCAGCACCGTCACGACCACGCCGACCGCGACCGTGGTCAGCACGGTGCCGGGGGCCAGCACCAGCGGACCGTCGGGGAGGTTGGCGTCCATCGGGCCGTTCACCACGGCCTTGAGACCGACCGCGATCCCGACACCCGCCAGCAGGCCGGCCGCCGAGGCGACGGTGCCGATCAGCAGCGCCTCGATCAGCACCGAGCGGGTGATCTGGCGGCGGGCGGCGCCCACCGCGCGCAGCAGGGCGATCTCCCGGGTGCGCTGGGCGACCAGCATGGTGAAGGTGTTGGCGATGATGAAGACGCCGACGAACAGCGAGATCCCGGCGAAGGCCAGCAGGGCCCGGTTGAGGTTCTTGGTGCCCTCGGTGATCATCCGGTCCTGCTCGGCGGACAGGTCGGCACCGGTCCGCGCGGTCAGCGACCCGCCCGCGGGCAGGGCCTGCTGAACGGCGGTCAGCAGCGCCCGGTCGTCGGTACCGGGCTTGGCCCGCAGGTCGATGTCGTTGAACTGACCGGGCTTCAGGTAGAGCTTCTGCGCGGTGGCGGTGTCGAAGGCGGCGAGTGAACCGCCCGCCTGGACCCGCGGGTCGTTGGTGGTCAGCAGGCCGGTCAGCTTGAGGTTCATCACCGGGCCGTTGACGGCCACCCGGACGGTGTCGCCGACGTGGTAGCCGCCCTTGGACGCGGTGCGGGTGTCGAGCGCGACCTCGCCCTCGCCCTTCGGTCCGCGGCCCTCGCTCAGCGGGTAGCGGGCATCGGTGCCGTCGGCGCCCGGTACGTAGTTGGTACCGGCGGTGGAGAAGCCGTCGCCGATCAGGCTGCCCTTGCGGTCGGCGATACCGGCGAAGCCGGACACCACACCGCGGGCCTCGGCCGCGCCGGGCAGTGCGGCCAGCTTCCGGCGGACGTCCTCGGTCAGCTCCGGGCCCGCGGGGCCGCGGCCACCACGTCCGTACCCCTGGCTGACGGCGCCGGAGTCGCTGACGGTCACGGCGATGTCGGTGTAGCTCTTGGCGTTCTGGGACTTGAGCGCGGCGCCGAGGGTGTCGGTGAAGACCATGGTGCCGGCGACGAAGGCGGTGCCGAGCATGATGGCGAGGGCGGTCATCAGCAGCCGGCCCTTGTGGGCCAGCACGTTGCGTAGTGCGGTGCGGTACATGGGTGGGTGTCCTGGTCTGTGGTGGGGCGGACGGGTGCCGGGGCCGCTGGTGGCGGTGGTCAGCTGTCAGCGGGTGTCAGCTGGTGCGGCCCTTGGCGTCGAAGCGGCGCA
>NZ_JAIZ01000671.1:0-771 GCF_000710465.2 Kitasatospora sp. MBT63
GCCGCGGCCGCCGCCGCCCGGCGGGACCGGGCGAGCTCCGGGCGCGCTCCGGGCGGCGCCGCCGCGATGGTGCGACGGCGAACCGATCCGGCGGACGTGCGGGCGGGCCCCGCCGTGACCGTCGGAACACCTGGCTATGCTGATCGGACTTGTCATTGCTTGACCAGTCCTTGGGGGAGTTTTGGGGTCGTTCTTCTCGGTTCAAGTGGGAGATCTCGACAAATTGCTGGCGGATCTTCACAGAAGTCAGGACGAGCTTCGCACCGCGCTGAACGCGATGCGCGACACCGGCCCGAAGACCACCGGAAGCACAGCGCTCGACCACGCCTGCGACGAGTTCCACGACAGCTGGGACGACGCCATCAAGAAGATCGCGGACTCCACCCAGCAGGTCGAGGAGGGCCTGACCATCACCAGGAAGGCCTACGTCGAGACCGACCAGGTCATCCGCGACGCCTTCGCCGGCGGCGGTGCCGGATGAGCGACGCCGCCGACTTCCCCGCGCTCGGCTTCGACCCCGCCCCCGGCAACCCCGGCAGCGTCGACACCCTGGTGAGCAGGCTGAACACGGCGGCCGGCGCGCTGGAGAGCGCGCACCGCACGCTCTCCTCGCTGACCCGGGTCGGCGGCTCCTGGCAGGGCGACGCCGCACAGGCCTTCGCCGCCAAGGTCACCGAGCTGCCCGGCCTGCTGCAGGACAGCGACGACGCCGTCCGCACCGCCGCGAGCCAACTCGACTCCTGGCGCGGCCAACTGGTCTCCTTCCAGGAC
>NZ_JAIZ01000671.1:878-10569 GCF_000710465.2 Kitasatospora sp. MBT63
GCGGTGCGAGCAGTGCGAGGCCGCCAAGGACCGGGCCGACACCCGCTACAACTCGGCCGCCGACGCCCCCGCCTTCCGGTTGGGCGGACAGTTCTTCGCGGACGACGCCCAACTGAAGGAAGCCCAGGCGCGGATCGACGCGGCCCAGCGCGAGCTGAACGCGGCCGGCGACGAACTCGACGACGCCAGACGCGCCCTGGACGACGCCAAGGACGCCTTCGAGGCCATCGTCAAACAGGCGAAGGAACTCAAGGAGGACCACCAGGACGCCGCCGCCAAGGTGGCCAAGGCCCTGCGCAAGGCCAACCAGAACGCCCCCAGCACCAGCATGTGGGACAAGTTCAAGGACTCCCTGCAGCGGGCCGGCCACGCCATCAAGGAGTGGGCCACCAAGCACGCCGATCTGCTGAAGAAGATCGGCGACTGGATGTCGATCGCCTCGACGGTGCTGGGCGTGGCGGCGCTGTGCACGCTGTGGTTCCCGCCGCTGTCCGGCGCCCTCGCGCTGGCCGGGGGAGTGCTGTCGGCCGGCGCCCTGGCCACGCACGGAATGGCGAAGCTCGGCGGCGCCGACGTCAGCGCGATGGACCTGATCGGCGACGGCCTCGGTGTGGTCCCGTTCGGGAAGTTCGCCGGCACCGCGATCAAGGGCAGCACCAAGGTGGTGACCAAGGTGGGCGCCGAGGTGGTCGAGAACGGCCAGAAGATCACCCGGGCCGTGCAGGTCATCGACGGTGCGGACGCGGCCGCGCGGATCACCGGGCGGCTCGGCGACGCCGTGCACACCCTGCCCCGGGTCACTCGGATCGGCGGCGAGGTCGTCCAGGACGGCGTCGACATCATCGCCAAGAAGGGCAACAAGATCGCCCTCGCCTGGGAGAAGCACGTCGCCGACAACATGGGCGCCTCGTTCAAGGAGAAGCGGCTGAGCGACCTGGTCACCCGGGTTCCCGGGCTGGACCGGCTGCCCGGCCTGTCCGCGGCCATCCGGGCCGACGGCACGCTCGACCCGCTGTCCTGGTGGTCCCGCGGTCCACAGGTGGTCGCGGGCGGCTGGGGCGTCGTGGACGGCGTCCACAACATGTTCTCCGGCGATTAGGACGGTGGCGTCATGGCAGACCAGTTCATCCAGCACGGCCCGGTGCGGGGCCGGTTCGGCGCAGCCTTCCCCGCTGCCTTCGTCCAGGGCGAGCCCAGGCCGAGGACGCGGCTGGTGCTGTGGTTCTTCGCCCAGTGGGTCGTGCTGCCGATCGATCTCCTCTGGCGGCCCGCCCTGGTCCTGGTGCTGGTCGTCCTCGACTACCAGGGCAACAGCGGCCCGCAGCCCCGCTTCGGCACCGGCTGGGCCCGCCGTCTCGGACCGGCCCGGCTCGGCCGGGAGTGGCGGCGCGACCCGGCGGTCTGGGAGGCCCATCTGCGGACCCGGCTGGCGGTGGTGGCAGCCGCCCAGCAGCGTGCTGCCGCGGACCCGGCCGCGACCGTCAGGTGGGAGGGCCGACTCCGTCGGATCGACTCACTGCCCTACTGGTACCTGGGCCGCGACGACTTCGGCACTCTCCCCCTGGACCGGATCCTTGCGGTCTGCGCGGCCGAGGGCATGCCCGGCTGGGGACCGGCCGGACCCACCGTCCAGCTGCGCAACGCCTTCCACCGGCAGCCCTGACCGTCGGCCCGGCGCCCGGTGCGGTCCGTACGGCCGGCACCGGGCGCCCCGTCAGCGCGCCGAGAGCACCTCGAGACAGAGAGTCAGCCATGCCCAACGAGCAGCCCGCGGCGGTCGGCCGGAGCGCCGCCGACCGGGGATTCACCTTCCGAGTCCCGGTGCACTTCCACGACCTGGGGATGCACCTGACCGACCAGGAGCGCTGGGAGCACCTGGACGAACTCGCGTGCGAGATCTGGTCCGGCGGGACCACCGACCAGCGGCAGGGCGTACGGACGCTGTACGCGGACATCGCCGACGCCGCCGCCGAGGACGGCGCGCTCTACGCCGGGGTGGCGCTGTTCGCCACGGAGGACGACCGGATCAGCACCGCCTCGCTGATCGTCCGGGCGGACCCGATCGACGACGGCGATCCGGAGATGATCGTCGCCACGCTGCAGGAGACGCTCTCGCTCAACCCGAGCAGCGACGTGCGCCGGGTGGAAGCCGAGGCGGGCTCCGCCGTCCTCGCCTTCACCGGGGTGGAGTGGCAGCCGCAGGCACCCGAGGACGCGGCCGGTGACCCACCGCCGCTGACCATGGCCCGGGTCGAGGCGTACCTTCCGCTGCCCGACCTCGGCACCCTGGTGGTCCTCGCCCTGACCACCTCGTCGCTGCCTGAACTGCCCGACTACGTGGCACTGCTCGCGCAGACCACGGAGTCGGTCCGGCGCCTCGACGAAACCGGCCCGGCCGGTCTCCCGGCCCAGTCGAACACCGAGGCCGCCGAGCGTGTCGAAGCGGCCTTCGGCTGACCGCACCCGCCCCGACATGAGGACGGGGGCGCCGTTGCGGCGCCCCCGTCCTCATGTCCGGCCGTCACACCCGACTACACCCGGCCGCCGACCGCGGCGATCTGGCCCGTCACCGGGGAACCCGAGCCGTCGCGGCGCGGGTCCCGCTCGGGCAGTTGCACCGGCGCGCCGTTGGCGGCCGACGCCAGGGCCGGCTCCGCGCCCGCCCAGGCGAACGCCAGGGCGTCCTCGCCGCGCAGGAAGCGCTGGCAGCGCACGCCGCCGGTGGCCCGGCCCTTGCGCGGGTACAGCTCGAACGGCGTGACCTTCCAGCTGGTCTGCTCACCGCCGCTCAGGGTGCCGGACGCGGTCGCCACCGAGACCACCACCGCGTCCGCCGCCGGGTCCACCGCCGTGAACGACAGCACCCGGGCGCCGTCCGACAGCTTGATGCCCGCCATCCCGCCGGCCGGCCGGCCCTGCGGCCTGACCTGGCCCGCCGGGTAGCGCAGCAGCTGGGCGTCGGAGGCGATGAAGACCAGGTCCTCCTCGCCGGTGCGCAGCTCCACCGCGCCGACCACCGAGTCGCCGTCCTTGAGGGCGATCACCTCGAACTCGTCCTTGTTCGCCGGCCACTCCGGCACCACGCGCTTGACAACGCCCTGCGCCGTACCCAGCGCCAGACCGGGCGAGGACTCGTCCAGCGTGGTCAGTGCCAGCGCCCGCTCGTCCGCCTCCAGCCGCAGGAACTCGCTCACCGCGGCCCCGCCGGCCAGCGCCGAGGTACCCGGAGGCAGCGCCGGCAGGTCGATCACCGGCAGCCGCAGCACCCGGCCCGCGGTGGTCACCACCCCGATGTCGGCCCGGGCCGTGGCCGGCACCGCGGAGGCCACCGCGTCCTGCTTGGCCCGCGCACCGCCCGCATCGGACGGCTCCCCGTCCGAGGTCCGGGCCAGCAGGCCGGTCGAGGACAGCAGCACCCGGCACGGGTCGTCGGCCACCTCCAGCGGCACCGACAGCGCCGCGCTCGGCACCGCGCCCGCCTCCAGCAGCACGGTGCGCCGCTCGGTGCCGAACTGCTTCGACACCGCGGCCAGCTCGCCGGAGACCACGTTGCGCAGCTTGGTGTCCGACTCCAGGATCTCGGTGAGCTCCTGGATCTCCTTGGTGAGCTTGGCCTGCTCGGTCTCCAGCTCCACCCGGTCGAACCTGGTCAGCCGGCGCAGCGGGGTGTCCAGGATGTACGCGGTCTGCGTCTCCGACAGCCCGAACCGCGCCATCAGGCGGTCCTTCGCCTGCGCGGCGTCGTCGCTGGAGCGGATGATCGCGATGACCTCGTCGATGTCGACCAGCGCGACCAGCAGGCCCTCGACCAGGTGCAGCCGGTCCTGCCGCTTGCCCCGCCGGAACTCGCTGCGCCGGCGCACCACCTCGAAGCGGTGGTCGACGTAGACCTCCAGCAGCTCCTTCAGGCCCAGCGTCAGCGGCTGGCCGTCGACCAGCGCCACGTTGTTGATGCCGAAGGTCTCTTCCATCGGCGTCAGCTTGTACAGCTGCTCCAGCAGCGCCTCGGGCACGAAGCCGTTCTTGACCTCGATCACCAGCCGCAGGCCGTGCTGGCGGTCGGTCAGGTCCTTGACGTCCGCGATGCCCTGCAGCTTCTTCGCGCCGACCAGGTCCTTGATCTTCGCGATCACCTTCTCCGGCCCGACGCTGTACGGCAGTTCGGTGACCACGATGCCCTTGCGGCGGGCCGTCACCGCCTCCACCGACACGGTCGCCCGGATCTTGAAGGTGCCGCGGCCCGACTCGTACGCGTCGCGGATGCCGGAGAGCCCGACGATCCGGCCGCCGGTCGGCAGGTCGGGACCCGGGATGAAACGCATCAGCGTCTCCAGGTCCGCGCCCGGGTGCTTGATCAGGTGCCGGGCGGCGGCCACCACCTCCGCCAGGTTGTGCGGGGGCATGTTGGTCGCCATCCCGACCGCGATCCCGGACGCGCCGTTGACCAGCAGGTTCGGGAAGGCCGCCGGGAGCACCGAGGGCTCCTGCTCGCTGCCGTCGTAGTTGGGCGCGAAGTCGACGGTGGCCTCGTGGATCGACTCCACCATCGCCATCGACGCCGCGGTCAGCCGCGACTCGGTGTACCGCATCGCGGCCGGCGGGTCGTCGTTGCCCAGCGAACCGAAGTTGCCGTGGCCGTCGATCAGCGGCAGCCGCATCGAGAACGGCTGCGCCATCCGCACCACGGAGTCGTAGATCGAGGCGTCACCGTGCGGGTGCAGGCGGCCCATCACCTCGCCGACCAGGCGGGCGCACTTGACGTGGCCGCGCTCGGGGCGCAGGCCCATCTCGTTGGCCTGGTACAGGATGCGCCGGTGCACCGGCTTGAGACCGTCCCGCGCGTCCGGCAGGGCGCGCGAGTAGATCACCGAGTAGGCGTACTCGAGGAACGAGCCCTGCATCTCGTCCACGACGTCGACATCGAGGATCCGCTCCTCGAAGTCACCGGGCGGCGGGGTGGGCGAACTGCGGCGGGCCATCGCGGCGGGGCTCCCTTGCGTCTGTCGGGCGTCTGTCGGCGGCGTCAGATCCTGTCGGACCGAGTCTGTGACAACTGAGTCGAACCGTACCCGGGCACGGCGCCCCCCATTGTGGACCCTCCGGCTGACAGCCCGAGCCGCAGGCCACCCCCCTCCCCGCCGCGGGTCCGGGGACCGCCGCGCCCGGACCGCCCGCGCCCGCCGGCTTCCGCCCGTGGCGAACGCGCGCCGCGCGCGGACACATCACGCCCGGCTGCGCGTTACACCACAATGGGGGAACGCGATCCGCCCCCGACCAGACCGAAGACGGGAAGCCTCCCGCCTCCACGGACGACTCCCGCTTCCCGAAAGGACCGGAACCGCATGGCCAACCCGGCTCCCGCCTCCGCCCGAGGCCTCGCCATCACCGAACACCGCCTGGCCAACGGCCTGCGGGTGGTGCTCTCCGAGGACCACCTCACCCCGGTCACCGCCGTCTGCCTCTGGTACGACGTCGGCTCCCGCCACGAGGTCAAGGGCCGGACCGGTCTGGCCCACCTGTTCGAGCACCTGATGTTCCAGGGCTCCGCCAACGTCTCCAACAACGGCCACTTCGAACTGGTCCAGGGCGCCGGCGGCTCGCTCAACGGCACCACCAGCTTCGAACGCACCAACTACTTCGAGACCATGCCGGCCCACCAGCTGGAGCTCGCGCTCTGGCTGGAGGCCGACCGGATGGGCTCGCTGCTCGCCGCGCTCGACGACACCTCGATGGAGAACCAGCGCGACGTCGTCAAGAACGAACGCCGCCAGCGCTACGACAACGTGCCCTACGGCACCGCATTCGAGAAGCTCACCGCGCTCTCCTTCCCGGACGGCCACCCGTACCACCACACCCCGATCGGTTCGATGGCCGACCTGGACGCGGCCACCCTGGAGGACGCCCGCGCGTTCTTCCGCACCTACTACGCGCCCAACAACGCGGTGCTGTCCATCGTCGGCGACCTCGACCCCGAGCAGACCATCGCCTGGGTGGAGAAGTACTTCGGCACCATCCCCGCCCACGACGGCAAGCAGCCGCCGCGCGACGGCACCGTCCCCGACACCATCGGCCGCGAGATCGCCGAGACCGTCCACGAGGACGTCCCCTCCCGCGCGCTGATGGCCGCCTACCGGCTCCCGCACGACGGCACCCGCGAGGCCGACGCCGCCGACCTGGCGCTCACCATCCTCGGCTCCGGCGAGTCCAGCCGCCTCTACAACCGCCTGGTCCGGCACGACCGCACCGCCGTGGCCGCCAGCTTCGGCCTGCTGCGGCTGGCCGGCGCGCCCTCGCTCGGCTGGCTGGACGTGAAGACCTCCGGCGACGCCACCATCGAGCAGATCCGCTCCGCCGCCGACGAGGAGCTCGCCCGGTTCGCCGCCGAGGGCCCGACCGCCGCCGAACTCGAGCGCGCCCAGGCCCAGATCGAACGCGAGTGGCTCGACCGCCTCACCACCGTGGCCGGCCGCGCCGACGAACTCTGCCGGTTCGCCGTCCTGTTCGGCGACCCCGAGCTGGTCAACACCGCCCTCACCAAGGTCCTCGACGTCACCGCCGAGGAGGTCCGGGCCGTCGCCGCCGCCCGCCTCCACCCCGAGAACCGCGCCGTCCTGGTGTACGAGCCCACCACCGCGGACGACACCGCCGACCACGACCCGACCGGCGACCACACCACCGAGGAGACGGCGGTATGAGCACCGACCCCACCCCCGCCATGACCTTCCACCCGCAGCCGCAGCCCGGCACCCCCACCCCGTGGGCCTTCCCGGCCCCGGAGCGGGGCGCGCTGGCCAACGGCGTCACGGTGCTGCACTGCCACCGCCCCGGCCAGCAGCTGGTCGCCGTCGACCTGATCCTCGACGCCCCGCTCGCCGCCGAGCCGGCCGGCCAGGAGGGCGTCGCCAACATCCTCGCCCGCGCCCTCAGCGAGGGCACCGACACCCTCAGCGCCGAGGAGTACGCCGGCGAGCTGGAGCGGGCCGGCGCCACCCTGGACGCCCACGCCGACCACACCGGCCTGCGGG
This sequence comes from Kitasatospora sp. MBT63, assembly GCF_000710465.2. Lineage (GTDB taxonomy): Bacteria > Actinomycetota > Actinomycetes > Streptomycetales > Streptomycetaceae > Kitasatospora. The sequence goes on from NZ_JAIZ01000671.1 coordinate 7,904, forward strand.
TCTCCCTGGAGGTCCCCGCCTCCCGGCTGGAGCGCGGCCTCACCCTGCTCGGCGACGCGCTGCGCGCCCCCGCGCTGCCCGCCGACGAGATCGAGCGCCTGGTCGCCAACCGCCTCGACGAGATCGTCCACGAGCAGGCCAACCCGGCCCGCCGCTCGGCCAAGGCGCTCTACGCGACGCTGTTCGACGCCGCCGACCGCCTCTCCCGCCCCCGGGCCGGCACCGCCGACACCGTGCGGGCCATCGACCGGGCGGCCGTCAAGGCCTTCTACGACGCCCACCTGCGGCCGTCCACCGCCACCGCCGTGGTCGTCGGCGACCTCACCGGCGTCGACCTGCTGCCGCTGCTGGAGGAGACCCTCGGCCGCTGGAGCGCCGCCCCGGCCACCGCCACCGCGCACGCCCCGGTCACCGCCGACGACGCCGGCCGGGTCGTCATCGTCGACCGGCCCGGCTCGGTCCAGACCCAGCTGCTGATCGGCCGGATCGGACCGGACCGCCACGACCCCACCTGGGCCGCGCAGATCCTCGGCACCTACTGCCTCGGCGGCACCCTCACCTCCCGGCTGGACCGCGTCCTGCGGGAGGAGAAGGGCTACACCTACGGCGTGCGGGCCTTCGCCCAGCCGCTGCGCTCGCCCGCCGACGGCTCCGGCCGCGCGATGCTGGCGATCAGCGGATCCGTCGACACCGCCTCCACCGCGCCGGCCCTCGCCGACACCTGGACCATCCTGCGCAAGCTCGCCGCCGAGGGCCTCACCGACGCCGAGCGCGAGGATGCGGTGCAGTTCCTGGTCGGCGTCGCCCCGCTCAAGTTCGAGACGGCCGGCTCGGTCGCCGCCACCCTGGCCGACCAGGTCGAGCAGAACCTGCCCGACGGCTACCAGGCCCAGGTCTACCGGGAGCTGGCCGAACTCGGCACCGCGGCCGCCACCGAAGCCGTGGTCGCCGCGTTCCCGCCGGACCGCCTGGTCACCGTCCTGGTCGGCGACGCCTCGGTGATCGCCGACCCGGTCAAGGAACTCGGCATCGGCGACGTCACCGTGATCGCCAACTGACCTGCGGTCAGAGGCCGACGGGCCCGGCGGAGCAGCCGCTCCGCCGGGCCCTCGCACGTCCGGCGCCCGGTGGACCGCGCGGCGGTGGCGAATTTGCCTTGCGACGGCGACCCGCGCTGTGGGTAGATGACTCCCGCAGGCGCTGCGACGACATCACGGAAGGAGGCGGTCACCATGCGGGTCGAGCCCATCTGTCCACGCTCCCCACGACGACCGTCCCTCCGACGTCCGTCCGCCCGGCCGCTGTCGGTCTGAGCGCGGCACCACCCGAACTTCCCCGAGCCACGCCGGGACATCTCGCGCGGCGATTCTTCTACGCTTGAAACAGCCGACCCTGGGAGGTCGTACCACCATGTCGTACACCGAGGTACCCGGCGTCCGCGTCCCGATCCGGATGTGGACCGACCCGGCCACCGTCGAGAGCCAGGCCATGGACCAGCTGCGCAACATCAGCACGCTGCCCTGGCTGCACGGCCTCGCCGTGATGCCCGACGTCCACCTGGGCAAGGGCGCGACGGTCGGCTCCGTGATCGCGATGAAGGGCGCGGTCTGCCCGGCCGCGGTCGGCGTCGACATCGGCTGCGGGATGACCGCCGTCAAGACCTCGCTCACCGCGAAGGACCTGCCGGACGACCTGTCCCGGCTGCGCTCCAAGATCGAGGCGGCCATCCCGGTCGGCCGCGGCCTGCACTCCGACCCGGTCGACCCGGGCAAGCTGCACGGTTTCGCGACCGGCGGCTGGGACGACTTCTGGAGCCGGTTCGACGCGATCGCTCCCGAGGTGAGGTGGAAGCGCGAGCGGGCGGCCCAGCAGATGGGGAGCCTCGGGTCCGGGAACCACTTCGTCGAGGTGTGTGTCGATACGACCGACGCGGTCTGGCTGATGCTGCACTCCGGTTCCCGCAACATCGGCAAGGAGCTGGCGGAGCACCACATGACCGTGGCCCGTTCGCTGCCGCACAACCAGGGTCTGATCGACCGTGACCTCGCCGTCTTCATCGCGGACACCCCGCAGATGGCGGCCTACCGGCAGGACCTGTTCTGGGCGCAGGAGTACGCCAAGAACAACCGGGCCATGATGATGGCGCTGTTCCAGGACGTCGTCCGGCGCGAGTTCCCGAAGGCGAAGGTGGCCTTCGACGAGGTGATCAGCTGCCACCACAACTACGTGGCGGAGGAGCGGTACGACGGGGTGGACCTGCTGGTCACCCGTAAGGGCGCGATCCGGGCCGGCTCGGGCGACTACGGGATCATCCCGGGCTCGATGGGCACCGGCTCGTACATCGTCCGCGGTCTCGGCAACGCGGCCTCGTTCAACTCGGCCTCGCACGGCGCCGGCCGCAAGATGAGCCGGACGGCGGCGAAGAAGCGCTTCACCGCGCGCGATCTGGCCGAGCAGACCAAGGGCGTGGAGTGCCGCAAGGACTCCGGCGTGGTCGACGAGATCCCGGGTGCGTACAAGCCGATCGAGCGGGTCATCGCCCAGCAGAAGGACCTGGTCGAGGTGGTCGCCCAGCTGAAGCAGGTCGTCTGCGTGAAGGGCTGAGAGCCGCGGTCCAGGGGGGCCCGGGTGCGGTTCGCCGCGCCCGGGCCCCCGTCGTGCGCCCC
>NZ_JAIZ01000671.1:10671-21284 GCF_000710465.2 Kitasatospora sp. MBT63
CGACCGGCCACAATGGCCCCCGTGGACTACCAGGGACTGCTGCACGACGTGATGGACCAGGCGCTGCGGGCCGAGGCCCGGGGCCGGGTCGCGGACTACATTCCGGCGCTGGCCGAGGTCGATCCGGGCCGGTTCGGGATGGCGATCGCGACGGTGGACGGTGAGGTGTTCGGGGCGGGGGACTGGGAGCAGCCGTTCTCCGTCCAGTCGGTGTCGAAGCTGTTCACCCTGGCGCTGGCGATGGCCGAGGGCGGCGAGGGGCTGTGGCGCGGGGTGGGGCGGGAGCCGTCCGGGAACCCGTTCAACTCGCTGGTGCAGCTGGAGACGGAGCACGGGATCCCGCGCAACCCGTTCATCAACGCGGGCGCGCTGGTGGTGACGGACCGGCTGCTGGAGCTGACCGGTGACGCGGCGGGCGCGGTCCGCGAGTTCCTGCGGGCGGAGTCCGGCAACCCGCTGGTGGACACGGACGACGCGGTGGCCTCCTCGGAGGCCCGGCACGGGCACCGCAACGCGGCGCTGGCGCACTTCATCGCCGATTACGGGAACCTGCGCAACCCGGTCGAGAGCGTGCTGGTCCACTACTACGCGCACTGTGCGATCACGGCGAGCTGCCGGGACCTGGCGATGGCGGGGCTGTTCCTGGCCCGGCACGGGATAAGGATGGACGGTTCGCGGCTGCTGACGCGCAGTGAGGCGAAGCGGATCAACGCGGTGCTGCTGACCTGCGGGACGTACGACGCCGCGGGCGAGTTCGCGTTCCGGGTGGGCCTGCCGGGCAAGAGCGGGGTGGGCGGGGGAGTGCTGGCGGTGCTGCCGGGCCGCGGTTCGGTCTGCGTGTGGAGCCCGGGGCTGGACGCGGCCGGGAACTCGGTGCTGGGGGTGGCGGCGCTGGACGCGCTGACGACCGCGACCGGCTGGTCGGTGTTCTAGGCAGTTCCAGGCAGCCGCTCCCACCGTCACGGTAGCGAAGGGGTGCCCCGCGCAGTGCGGGGCACCCCTTCGGTGTGGTGCGGGAGCGGCCGGTCAGGCGGCGGGCAGCTCGTCGAGGCCCTCCTGGACCAGCTTGGCGACCCGGTCCAGCGCCGCGTCGGCGCCGTCCGCGTCGGAGGCGAGCACCACGGTGTCGCCGCCCTGGGCGCCGAGGCCGAGCAGGCCGAGCATCGAGCCGGCGTTGACGGGGTTGCCGCCTTCCTTGGCGATGGTCATCGGCAGGCCGGTGGAGGTCACGGCGCGGACGAAGACGGAGGCGGGACGGGCGTGCAGGCCCTCGGGCCAACCGATGGTGACGCGGCGCTCGGCCATGAGACGTGCCTTTCAGGTGGTGCTGGTACGCGCTGGTGCGTGCTGATACAGCAAGGTTGTCTAGACCAGTGTTGCATGCCCGGACCCCGGCGGCGCGACCCGCCACGCACCCCGTCCCCGCGGCCGTCCGTGCGGCCGGCCCGCCCCGCCCGCACGGCCGGCGCCATCCGGCCCGCCGCCGGATAACCTGACCACCGTGGACGACTCCGCGGCCCGCCCCCCGCACCGGGGCGACGAGCACGGCTATCCCCGGCACTGGGAGGCCGACGTACTGCTGCGCGACGGCGGGACGGCCAGGATCCGGCCGATCACCGAGGCCGACGCCGAGCGGTTGGTGGAGTTCTACGAACAGGTCTCCGACCAGTCCAAGTACTTCCGCTTCTTCGCGCCCTACCCGCGGCTGTCCGACAAGGACGTCCGCCGCTTCACGCACCACGACTACGTCAACCGGGTCGGCCTCGCCGTGGTGGTCCGCGACCGCTTCATCGCCACCGTCCGCTACGACCGGATCGACGCCGACGGCCGGCCCTCCACCACCGGCACCGACGCCGAGGTGGCCTTCCTGGTGCAGGACGCCCACCAGGGCCGCGGCGTCGCCTCCGCCCTGCTGGAGCACATCGCGGCCGTCGCCCAGGAGCGCGGCATCCGCCGCTTCACCGCCGAGGTGCTGCCCGAGAACCGCAAGATGGTGAAGGTCTTCACCGACGCCGGCTACACCCAGCACCGCAGCATCGCCGACGGCGTGGTGCACCTGGAGTTCGACCTGGAGCCGACCGCGGCCTCGCTGGCCGTGATGCGGGCGCGCGAGCACCGCGCCGAGGCCCGCTCGGTGCAGCGGCTGCTCACCCCGCGCTCGGTCGCGGTGGTCGGGGTCTCCCGCAACCCGGCCTCGGTCGGCCGTTCGCTGCTGCGCGACCTGGCCGGCTTCCACGGCCCGGTCTACGCGGTCAACCGCAGCGCCCCGCCCGGCACCGACCTGGAAGGGGTGCCCAGCCACCGTTCGCTGCGCGAGATCCGCGACGCGGTCGACCTCGCCGTGATCGCCGTCCCCGAGCCGGGCGTGGCCGCCGCCGTCGCCGAGTGCGGGGCGCACGGCGTGCAGGGCCTGGTGGTGGTCACCGCCGGGTACGCCGAGACCGGACCGGAGGGGCGGGACCGGCAGCGGGCCCTGGTCCGCCAGGCCAGGGCCGCCGGGATGCGGGTGGTCGGCCCGAACGCGTTCGGCCTGATCAACACCGACCCCGAGCGCCCGCTGAACGCCTCGCTCGCCCCGGTGCTGCCCGAACGCGGCCCGTTCGGCCTGTTCTGCCAGTCCGGGGCGATCGGCGTCGCCCTGCTGGAGGCCGCCCACCGCCGCGGCCTCGGCGTCTCCTCGTTCGCCTCGGTCGGCAACCGGGCGGACGTCTCCGGCAACGACTGGCTGCAGTACTGCGAGGAGGACGAGGCCACCGAGGTCCTGCTGCTGTACCTGGAGTCGTTCGGCAACCCCCGCAAGTTCACCCGGATCGCCCGCCGGCTGGCCGCCGCCAAGCCCGTGGTGGTCCTCAAGGGAGCCAGGCACACCGGCAGCCTGCCGCCCGGCCACGCCGTCCAGCCCGCCGCCGGACGGCTGCGCGACGCCACCGTGGACGCCCTGTTCCAGCAGGCCGGGGTGGTCCGGGTGGACACCATCACCGAACTGTTCGACACCGGCGAGCTGCTCGCCGGACAGCCGCTGCCGGCCGGCGACCGGGTCGCGGTGGTCGGCAACTCCGACTCGCTCGGCCTGCTCACCCACGACGCCTGCCTCACCGCCGGGCTGCGCCCGCGCACCCCGGTCGACCTGACCACCGCCGCCACCGGCGAGAACTTCCGGATCGCCCTGCACACCGCGCTGCGCGACCGCGGCGTGGACGCGGTGATCGCGGTCGCCATCCCGCCGATCGGCGTCCAGGGCCCCGGCCCCGACCAGGAGCTGCGCACCGACGACCCGGAGATCGCCGCCGCGCTGCTGGACGCCGCCGGCCTCGGCCGCGAGCTCGGCAAGCCGCTGCTGCTCACCCACCTCGCGCTGACCGGCCTCGCGGAGCGCCTGCGGCCCGGCCGGATCCCCGCCTACCCGGCGCCGGAACGGGCCGTGCACGCGCTCGCCGACGCCGTCTCGTACGCCGACTGGCGCCGCCGGACCGCCGAGGCCGAGCAGACCGCCCGGGTGCCCGAGCTGGACGGCATCGACGAGGCCGGTGCCCGGGAGCTGGTCGAGGCGGCCCTGAACACCCCGGCCGCGGTCGCCGCCCGCACCCAGCCCGGCGGCGCCCGGGTCACCCTCCCCGAGGCCGACGCGCTGAGCCTGCTCGCGCGCTACGGGATCGAGGTCAGCCCGGCGGTCCCGGCCCCCGACGAGGAGAGCGCGGTGCGCGCCGCGGCCGCCCTCGGCTACCCGGTCGCCCTGAAGGCCACCGCCGAGCACCTGCGGCACCGCCCCGACCTGGGCAGCGTCCGGCTGGACCTGACCGGCGAGAGCGAGCTGCGCCGGGCCCACCGGGAGCTGGACGGTCTGCTCGGCGGCGCCGGGCGGGCCCGGCTGGTGGTGCAGCGCCTCGCGCCGCGCGGGGTGGACACCGTGATCGGCGCCACCGTGGACCCGGCGGTCGGTGCCATCCTGTCGTTCGGGCTGGCCGGCGCACCGTCCGAACTGCTCGGCGACCTGGCGCACCGGCTGGTGCCGGCCACCGACCGGGACGCCGCCGAACTGATCCGCGAGGTGCGGGCCGCGCCGCTGCTGTTCGGCTGGCGGGGGGCCGCGCCGGTCGACACCGGGGCGCTGGAGGAGCTGCTGCTGCGGGTGTCGCGGCTGGTGGACGACCTGCCGGAGGTGGCCTCGGTCGACCTCGAACCGGTGGTGGTGGCCCCGCGCGGGCTGGCGGTGCTGGGCGCGCGGGTGCGGATCGCACCCCTGCCGGTCCGGACCGATCTGGGGCCGCGCGCCATGAGCACCCTGTAACCTTTCGTGGTTGCGCCTCTGAGACGGGGTGCCCAAGGCCCGGAAGCTCGGCGCAGTGCCGCCCGCTTCGTCGGCGGGACATGCCAGGATGGAGTTATGGCCAAGACCGGTACCACCACCACGCAGGACCTGCGGTCCGCGATCGAGCGCAGCGGCTACTACCCGGCGCTGGTGTCCGAGGCGGTCGAGTCCGCGGTGGGCCCCGAGCCGATCAGCTCCTACCTGGTGCACCAGGAGACCACTTTCGACGCCAACGAGGTGCGCCGGCACGTCACCGTGCTGGTGCTGACCTCGTCACGCTTCGTGGTGAGCCACACCGACGAGCAGAACGGCGACGCGGGCAACCCGGTGCCGTACGCCACCACCTCGACCGAGACGGTCCGGCTGGACCGGATCAACTCGGTGGTGGTCAGTCGCATGGTCGCCAACCCCGAGACGTACACCCCCGGCACGCTGCCGCGGGAGGTCGTGCTGACCATCGGCTGGGGCGCGGTGCAGCGCCTCGACCTGGAGCCGGCCGGCTGCTCGGACCCGAACTGCGAGGCCGACCACGGCTACACCGGTTCGGCCACCGCCGACGACCTGTCGCTGCGGGTCAGCGAGGCGGGGGACGGTCCGGAGACGGTCGCCCAGGCGCTGGTGTTCGCCCGGGCGCTGTCCGAGGCGACCGTCGCCGACCGGGGCTGAGGCCGCCCGCGCATGCCCTACCTCGACTACGACTCCTTCGAGATCCTCGACCCCTCCGACGCCCCCGTGCCCGCGTACGGCAGCGGTTCGCTGGCCGACCTGCTGCCGGCGGTGGCGGCCGGGCTCGGCGTGGACGGCTTCCGCAGCGGCCTGGTGCTGGAGCCGGCCGACCGGGCCTGCGTGTTCCTGGTCGACGGGATGGGCTGGGAGCTGATCCGCCGCCACCCGGAGTACGCGCCGTTCCTGACCTCGCTGATGGCCGGGGCCAACCCGATCACCGCGGGGTTCCCGTCCACCACGGCGACCTCGCTGGCCTCGGTCGGCACCGGCACCCCGCCCGGTCTGCACGGCCTGGCCGGGTACACGGTGGCGGTGCCGGGTGCCGGGTACCTGATGAACCAGCTGCGCTGGCAGCCGCCGGTGGACCCGGCCGGCTGGCAGCCGTACCCGACCGTGTTCGAGCAGGTCCACCGGGCCGGGGTGGCGACCAGTCAGATCTCCTCCCCGCTGTTCGCGCAGACCCCGCTGACCCGGGTGGCGCTGTCCGGCGGCTCCTTCCTCGGCCGGACCACCGGCGAGGAGAGGATGGACGAGGCGGCCCGCTGGCTGGCCGCCCACGACCGGGCGCTGGTGTACACGTACGTCAGCGAGCTGGACGGCGCCGGGCACCGCTTCGGGGTCGACTCCGACGAGTGGCGGATGATGCTCAACACCGTCGACCGGCTGGCCCGCCGGCTGGCCGAGCAGCTCCCGCCGCGCTCCGCGCTGTACGTCACCGCCGACCACGGCATGATCGACATCGCTCCGGAGGACCGGATCGACTTCGACGAGGACTGGGAGCTGAGCGCGGGCGTCGCCCTGCTCGGCGGCGAGGGCCGGGCCCGGCACGTGTACGCGGTGCCGGGGGCGGCCTCCGACGTGTTCACCGTCTGGAGCGAGGTACTGGGCGACCGGATGTGGGTCGCCACCCGGGACCAGGCGATAGCAGCGGGCTGGTTCGGCCCCGTGGTGGACGAGCGGGTCTACCACCGGATCGGCGACGTGGTGGCGGCCGCCCGGGATGACATCGCGGTGATCGCCTCCCGGAAGGAGCCCGGCGAGTCCTCGATGATCGGCCTGCACGGCTCGATGACCCCGGTCGAGCAGCTGGTGCCGCTGCTCGAAGTCCGCGCCTGACCGGCGACCTCTCTGAAAGGCCTTCGCTCCACCCATGGCTGAACTGGTGTTCTTCTCGGGCACGATGGACTGCGGCAAGTCGACGCTCGCGCTGCAGATGGACCACAACCACGCCGCGCGCGGACGCAAGGGCATCATCTTCACCCGCCACGACCGGGCCGGCGCCGCGACCATCTCCAGCCGGCTCGGCCTGCGCGCCGACGCGGTCGAGGTGGCCGACGCGTTCGACTTCCAGGCGCACGTGGTGCACCTGCTGTCGGCCGGCGGCAAGGTGGACTACCTGATCTGCGACGAGGCCCAGTTCTTCTCCGCCGAGCAGATCGACCAGCTGGCCCGGGTGGTGGACGAACTCGGCATCGACGTCTACACCTTCGGCATCACCACCGACTTCCGCACCCGGCTGTTCCCCGGCTCGCAGCGGCTGATCGAACTCGCCGACCGGGTCGAGGTGCTGCAGGTCGAGGCGCTGTGCTGGTGCGGCGCACGGGCCACCCACAACGCCCGGACGGTCGGCGGGGTGATGGTGGTCGAGGGCGCCCAGGTGGTGATCGGCGATGTCGCCGTGAACGAGGACGAGATCGGCTACGAGGTGCTGTGCCGCCGCCACCACCGCCGCCGGCTCACCGCGGCCACCGCCCGCGCCGCCGTGCTCTCCCCGGACGTGCTGCCCTTCGAGGAGCACTCGCGCTGAGCCGCTCGCCCCGGCCGGGCGGCCGTCAGGGCCGGCCGGTTCCGGCCCCGGCGGGCCGCACCACCGAGAACCGGCCGCCCTGCGGGTCGGCCAGCCGCGCCACCCGCCCGAACGGCGTGTCGTACGGCCCGATCTGCAGTGACCCGCCCAGGTCCAGCGCCCGGTGCACCGTCAGATCGGTGTCCGCGACCGTGAAGTGCACCCGCCACCGCGACGGCCCGCCCGCCGCGTCGGTGCTGTGCCGGATCCCGGCCACCGGCCGTCCGCCGACCGGCAGCCGGGCGCCGTCCACGCCGTCGTCCGCGGCGCCGGGCCCGGCGCAGGGGTCCGCCGCCACCACCGCCCGTCCCAGCACCGCCCGGTAGAACCCGGCCGCGCCCTCGTCGTCGGCGGTGGCCAGCTCGCTCCAGGCGGGCGCGCCCGCCTCGCCGACCACCTCCCACCCCAGGTGCCCGGCCGCCTCCCAGATCCCGAAGACCGCGCCCGACAGGTCCGAGGCGATGGCGAGCCGTCCGGCCCGGTCCGCGGCCAGCGGGCCGACCGCCACCGTGCCGCCGCACTCGCGGATCCGCTGGGCGACCTGGTCGGCGCTGTCGACCGCGAAGTAGGTGGTCCACTCCACCGGGTACGCGGTGCCCGGCGGGGTGACCCCGAGCCCGGCGACCTTCGCGCCGTTCAGGACGGCCCGCACATAGGCGCCCAGCCGGTCCGGTCCGGGCTCGAACTCCCAGCCCAGCAGGGCGCCGTAGAACTCCGTGGCGCCCGCCAGATCAGTGGTCATCAGGCTCACCCAGCAGGGGGTGCCCTGAGCCAGCCGTACCTTCACCGCCGTCATCGCCGCTCCTCACCGGGTGGCCGACGTTCCCAGGCCGACATGGTTCCACCCCGGCCGGGCGGTCGGCCTCGCGACCGCCCGGCGAGCCGGGCAAAGACCGTACAAAGAGCTGACCGCAGCCGTCACAATGTCCGCATGACGGCTACGCCCACCCCGCTGATCCAGGCGGCCGAGCTGCACTCCGCGCTCGGCTCCGCCCATCCGCCGATCCTGCTGGACGTCCGCTGGCAGCTCGGCGGCCCGCCCGGGGCCGAGGAGTACGCCGCCGGCCACCTGCCCGGCGCGCACTTCCTGGACCTGGACCGCGAACTGGCCGCGCCGCCCGGTGCGGCCGGCCGCCACCCGCTGCCCGACCCGGAGGTGTTCGGCCGGGCGCTGCGCCGGGCCGGTGTGCGGGCCGGCCACCCGGTGGTGGTGTACGACGCGGGCCCGGCGACCTCGGCCGCGCGGGCCTGGTGGCTGCTGCGCTGGGCGGGGCACGGGGACGTCCGGGTGCTGGACGGCGGGCTGGCCGCCTGGCGGGCGGCCGGTCTGCCGGAGAGCACCGAGCGGCCGGCCGACGCCGGCGGCGACTTCCGGCCGGTGCCCGGGCAGCTGCCCGTGCTGGACGCCGACGGTGCGGCCGAACTGGCCAGGACCGGCCTGCTGCTGGACGCCCGGGCGGGAGAGCGCTACCGCGGCGAGAGTGAACCGGTCGATCCGCGGGCCGGCCACATCCCCGGCGCCGTGTCGGCGCCCACCACGGACAACCTGACGGCCGACGGCCGGTTCCGCCCGGCAGCCGAACTGGCCGCCCGCTTCGAGGCGCTGGGCGTCCCGGACCGGGTGACCGCGGTGTACTGCGGCTCCGGGGTGACCGCCGCCCACGAACTGCTCGCACTGGAGATCGCCGGGCACCCGGGGGTGGCCCTGTACCCGGGGTCCTGGAGCGAGTGGTCGGGCGACCCGGCCCGGCCGGCCGCCACCGGCGCCCAGCCCGGCTGACCCGGACCGGTCGCTCCCCGACCGGTCGATCCTCGACCGGTCGATCCTCGACCGGTCGATCCTTGAAAGGGCGACAGGGCGGTGCGGCCCCCCGGGTGGGGGAGCGCACCGCCCTGTCGCAGCGTCAGTCCTGCTTCTTGCGCCGGCTGCCGAAGACGATCTCGTCCCAGCTCGGCACGGTGGCCCGGCGGCCCGGCCGGACGCCGTCCGCCTCGGCCTGCCGGTCCGTCGTCCCGACCAGCCGCTCCCGGTGCGGGGCGACCGAACGGGGCATCAGGATGTCCGCGTACGCCGAACCGGCGCCGATGCCCGCCGCGGGCGCGGCCGGCTCCTCGACGACCTCGACCTCCTCGGCCACCACCGGCTCGGGGGCCGGGCCGATCGCCAGGTCCCCGCGGAAGGCGGGTACCACGTCCAGCAGGCTGGTCAGCGAGTCCCTGGACTCGGCGACCGCCTCGCGGCTCTCGCGGGCCTCCCTGACCTCCCGGACCTCGCGCACCTCCCGGGACGACATGATCCGGTCGGCCGACGGCCGCTCGATCATCGGCCGGGACGGCCGGTCCTGGGGGAGCCGGGCGATCCGCGGGATGAACGGGAAGACCGAGTCCTCCTCGCGGTCGACGTTCTCGCCGATCAGCGCGCGGGCCTCGTCGTCGTTCGGCTGGACCAGGCGCCGGGGCGGGTCGTAGGTCCAGCTGGCGCTGCGGCCCTCGCCGTCCGAGCGGTACGCGAGGATGACCTCCCAGGTGCCGTCGTCCCGGCGCCAGGAGTCCCACCGCTCGGTGTCCTTCTCGGCGCCGCGCAGCGCGAGCCGCTCCGCGACCGCCTCTCCGAGCTGCGGGCCGGTGGACTCGCCGTGCCGGCGGATCGCCGTCTTGCGGGCCCGCTCGGCCATGAACGCGCGCTCGGCCAGGACGGGACCCTCGAAGCGGCGGACCCGGTCGACCGAGATGCCGGCGGCCTGGGCGACCTCCTCGGCGGAGGCACCGGCTCGTATCCGGGCCTGGATGTCACGGGGGCGGAGGTGGCTCTCGACCTCGATCTCGATCTGGCCGAGCCGCGGCCGGTCACCCCGGACGGCGGCGCGCAGCCGCTCGTCGATCGGGAGGGTGTACTCCGTGCTGTCGGCAGCCTTGAGCACCAGCCGTGTGCCGTCGTTGCTGACGGCCACGACGCGCAGTTCGGGCACGGTTACCTCCCGGGTGGTGCCTGCCGACGTCACCTGCGTCGCTGCTCCCGTACTGAGTGTGGCCTGCCCGCTGGCGCGTGGCCACAACCTTGCAGAGTTACCCGGCGTGTCGGGCTTTCGCCCGGGCGCGCCGCTGTGGCACGGTTGCCTGTTCGCCACGTCGCCGATCGACGTTGCGCCCGGGCCATCCGATCGTCCTTTGGCAAGCGGTCGACTGATTGACCGAAGGCTCAGGCTCCACGAACAGTACTCCATTCGTGGCACCCACAGGGGCGGCTCGCCGCTCAAGTCTCCCGCGAATCAGCGGAATCTCAAGAGCTCGCACCCCAATGGCAGACCTTCGGTCACGCAGTGGTGATCATCTTCACATATATCGACTTCCGGGAGTCGGATTTTCGCCCCATGTGTCCTCGTCTGTGCAAGATGGGTGGACTTGTTCGAAAACTGATGCGCCGACCGAGGGATGTTGATGCCGCAGCCAAGCCAGCCGGGCCCGCGCCGGACCGCCGACGGCCCCGAGGCAGCGGGCGGCCGCCGACGGCTGGACCTGAGCGTCGTCCAGGTCACCGCGAGCGCCCTGGCCACCGTGGCCGGCGCCGTCCTCGCCTCCGGACTCGGCGTGTACGGCACCATCATCGGCGCGGCCGTGGTCAGTGTCGGGGCGACCGTCGGCGGCGCCCTGTTCCAGCACCTGTTCCGGCGCACCGGCGAGCAGCTGCGCAACGCGGTGGACCGCGGACCGGGCCCGGTGGTCAACGGGCTG